>JAJZVZ010000036.1 GCA_021846945.1 Acidobacteriota bacterium
AATTGCCGCTCAAATGCATCGTCAGGGAGCATTATGGGCATTCGACAATCCTCATCATCTATCTTGCCCCGACAAGTGAATACGAAACAAATAACAGAAGCAGCCATTATGAATCGCACTCCTACTTCGCGCAATTATATGCGCTTTCCTCCACTTTTCCATTGACATTCCAAAGCCGCTTTAGCATAATGGAAAGTATGAACTGCTTGGACTCCCAAACGAGAGCGCGTATTGTGCATTGCCTGATTGAAGGTTGCTCTATTCGGGCAACTTGCAGAATGACGGGAGCGGCCAAGGGGCAAAACGCAAGAATGCCACTCCTGAGCAAAAGTATTTCGGATGGGGCGATATTTGGACGTGGGTAGGAATCGACGCCGATACCAAGCTGGTCGTCAGTTATCTGGTTGGTGGACGTGACGCTGGTTGGGCAATGGAATTTATGGAGGATTGCGCAAGCAGGACGGTCGGGCGTTTACAGGTCACTACCGATGCCCATAAGCCTTACTTGAAGGCTGTAGAGGGTGCCTTCGGATTAGAAGTGGATTACGCGCAACTCCAAAAGATTTATGGTGCGCCGTCGGATGAAGAGCAACGCCGTTATTCTCCGGGAAAGTGCATCGGCTGTGACATGAAGACGGTCCTAGGATTCCCCGATCCAGACCATGTAAGCACATCCTACGTAGAACGCCAGAACTTAACCATGCGGATGCAGATGCGGCGGTTTACCCGATTGACGAATGGACACAGCAAGAAGGCCGCAAACCATGCTTACGCCGTGGCAATTCATTACATGCATTACAACTATTGCCGCATTCATTCAAGCCTGCGGGTGACGCCAGCAATGGAAGCTGGACTGGCGTCTACGCCGTGGATGGTAGATGATTTGATTGCGCTGCTGCCTAAACCAGTGGTTAAGTCATCTAAGAACGACTGGAAGATCCTCAAGAGAGCACTCGGGGAAATCGCTTAATCTCCCATCAAAGGAATATGGGCCGAGCCTAACGCCAGAGGCTCGACCCATAAGTTAGAGAACTACTTCTGACTGTTATGCTAGAGCCTTCTTTGCGTGCGGTTGTGTTTGGATCTCCTGCATGGTTTGCGTTATTGCACTAATGCCGATTCCCAAAAGGCTGAATGCCTCATCTCGTGAAACATTCACGTTCGGGTGCATGACAGGGTTCCGATAGGTTTTTCGGATATGGTCCAAATTCCCTGTTATGCCCTTATCGCCCCCTCGTTTCTCAAGTGCCTCGATGTATTTTCCCCAGTTCCGTGTTACTTTGTCATCGTCAAATGTATTTCCAGTGATTGAAACGTAGTATGCTCCGATGACTACTTCCAAAGCACGCCACATGTGGAAGGCAGATGCGGTGTGAACATCAAAAGCCAAGCATTTTCCTGCCAACAGAATATCGGTTCGCGCTTGAGAGGGAAGTGACTTGTGAATCGTCTCTGGGAAGTGCTGATCGGTATTGTCGATGAGCATTTCTGTATGATAGATTCCTTTTCGCTCTGCACTAAAGACTGTCATCCTAGGAAGGTCGGCACGAAATACGGTTTCAAAATTCTCGACGAAAAACAGAATTTGCTTGATTCTTTGGCCTAGTTCCTTTGTGGTATCAGGTTGATTCCATTGGCGGGGAGGCGGCGAAGCGACGTCTTTCCCGAAGATGCTTTCGAGTGTTGCCATCAGTTTGCGGGCCGCCTCGCGTGTTGCAGGTAGAAGAACGGAATCCGTATGGGCTGCCTGCCCAAGCTGCTCATACGCCCGATGCGCCGTCCATATTCCTCCGGCTTCGGTAGTCTCCATAGGGAGGCGCGCAAGCATTTTCAGGGATTGGCCCAGAGCGTAGAAGTCGTAAACGCTGGTTTGCTTCATATACCCATCGTTTATACGCCCAATGAGCCAGATGTGAGAATGAATAGGGGTGTTAGTCATTCAGCACCCCCAACGCAAAAATGTTGCTTGCCGTTTTCTGCCTGCATTGTCTGTGGAAAAGTAAACTGACCCAGTACCGTGCCCCGAGCTGGCGGCGCGCCCTCTGTTATCCTGAATGGTTTACCTGGGTGAGGAGGAAGCCATGCCGGAGCATCGGGCGCGCAAGCATCATCAGGACCGGGTGGCGGAGGCGCTACGCGAGGAGATCGGCGCCATGATCGAGGGCGAGCTCTCCGATCCGCGGATCGACTTCTGCTATGTAAGTGAAGTGGCGCTGAATCCGGGCGGCAAGTCGGCGCGCGTCTACGTGGCCCTGGACAGCGGGGTGAAGGATATTGAGAAGGCCGAAGCCTCGACCATCGCCGGCCTGGAAGCCGCTAAAGGATACATTCGCTACGAGTTGAAGGAGCGCATGGGCGTGCGGCATGTGCCCGATCTCACCTTTCTTGCCGACCGCTCCGGCCGCTTTCAGGCGCGCATCGAAGAGCTGATGTCGAGGGCGCAGAAACGGCAAAAGTCTCCGGCCGGGCAGGGGCCTCCGATGGAGCCAAGGACCCTGCTGGAATAGCGCATGGAAGCCAACCTGCCAAAATCTGCCATGAATCCATCGATGCCGGAGGCCGGCGCGGCCGCCATTGCCGCGCGCGCGGATGCGGCAGAGGAGCCGATTGCCGCGATTCTGGATGTGCTGCGCCACGGCGAGCGGTTCCTGGTGTGTCCCCACTCTCGGCCGGACGGCGACGCGGTGGGCAGCATGCTGGCGATGGGCATGCTCATCGAACAGATGGGCAAGCGCGCCGACCTGGTGACGGCCGACCGGATTCCGCTGGTTTACGAAGAGCTGCCCGGGGCCGGCGCCATTCGCAGCGCGATGCACGTCAACGGCCACTATGATGCGGTGATCCTGCTGGAGTGCGACGGGCTGGAGCGCGCCATGCTGCGGGGGCTGGAAGAGCACTTCCTGATCAATATTGACCATCACGTGAGCGGCCGCCCCTATGCCCGGGTGAACTGGATTGACCACGAGGCGTGCAGCGTGGGCGAGATGGTCTTCCGGCTGGTGAAGGCGGCCGGGGCCACGGTCACGGCGGAGATGGCCAATTGCCTGTATGCCACCGTTCTGACCGATACCGGAGGATTCTGCTACGGCAACCTGCGCGCATCAACCTTTGCGCTGGCGCGTGACCTGGTGGCGGCCGGGGCCGATCCTCTGCACCTTGCGCGGCAGGTGTACTTTTCCGCGCCGGTGTCGAAGGTATTGCTGCTGGGCGCGGCGCTTGGCAATCTGAAGCGCGAAGGGCGGCTGGCCTGGCTGTGGGTGACGCATCGCGACATGATTCGCACCTGCGCAGTGGAGGAAGATTGCGAGGGAATTGCGAATTTTGCGCTGAGCATTGCGGGCGTGGAAGCCGCCGTCTTTCTGCGCGAGCTGCCGGAGCAGCGCATCCGGCTGAGCCTGCGCAGCAAAGGCAAAGTGGATGTGGCCTCCGTGGCGGTGCGCCTGGGCGGCGGAGGACACGAAAACGCCGCCGGCTGCACGCTGCAGGGGCCGCTGAGCCGCGCACTCGACGAGATTCTGGGGGAATTGCGCCGCAGCATGGGCGGTTTGACGGGGAACGGTGACCGGGAGATGTGAGATTCGGCGCGAAGACCCGGCCTGAATCTGTTAGCCTTGACCCTGTTACGAAGTCCAGCGCCATCAGCGTGCGTGGAGCGGTACAGACACTGCGCGGGCCAGGTCAGATGCCTCCGTCGTCCTGACCGGGGATGACTCAGATTTTATGCGTGAAAGAGGCTGGCGCCTGCCCGTGGGAGAGATGCAGGAAGTGGAAACAAACCAGGAACGTTCTGTTCCGGAGATTCACCGAGCCTGGCGAAAACGGCTGCCCTGTTGGAACACCGTGGGGGAAGCGGCTGTTTTTCTGGCATTTTCTGTTTTCTTTCTTGCCTATGGGCTTACGCCGCTGCTGGGCGGTGATGGGCTGGGACTGGTGGGGGCCGATGAGCCCCGCTATGCGGAGATTGCGCATGAGATGCTGGTCCGGTTTGACTCGGCGCACACTCTCAAAGCCCGCCTCAGCGCCTGCGTAACTCCCTATCTCTATGGGCATCCCTGGCTGGAGAAGCCGGCCCTCTACTACTGGCGGGCGATGTTCCTGTTCCAGGACTTTGGCGTGCACGACTGGAGCGCGCGCCTGCCTTCGACCACCTTCGCCTTCATCATGGTGGCGCTGATCTACCTGCATATGCGGCGATTTCGCCCCGGCGGCCACCTGGACGCGGCGCTGATTACGGTCGCCTGCGCTGGCATTATCGGCTTTGCGCGCGGCGCTTCCACTGACATGCAGTTGGCGGCGCCCCTGGCGATCGGGCTGCTGGGCTGGTACGCCTGGTATGAAACCGACTCGAAGTTCTGGCTCTTCGACATCTACTTTTTCACGGGCGTGGCAACACTGGCCAAGGGACCGGTGGCGCCGTTTCTCGATATCGTCATCATTGTTGCCTTCGCATTTTTGCGCCGCGAGTGGCATATTCTGAAGCGCTCGTTGTGGTGGCCGGGAATTCTGCTTTACTTTGCCATCGTGCTGCCGTGGTTTATCGCCGTGCAGCATCAGAACCCCACTTTTTTCCGCGAATTCTTTCTCCAGCACAATCTGGAACGCTTCGCTACCAACCGGTTTCATCACGAGCAGCCCTTCTGGTACTACCTTGTGGTCATCATTCTGGCCATGATGCCGTGGACCGTGATTGCGGTGCGGGCGCTGATTGATGGTGTCCAGACCTCGGTGGCGGAGTGGCGACTGCGCCACTCGCGGCCCGAGAAGCCTAAGCCCAGCCGTCCGGGAGACGCCTTCCCTGAATTCCTGGTCTTGTGGGCGCTCATCCCGATCGTCTTCTTCTCGTTTTCGCAATCCAAATTGCCGGGCTACATTCTGCCTTCGATTCCGCCCATTGCGATTCTCACCGGTGATTACCTCTTCCGGCGCAGGCAGGCGGGGCTCAGCCGATGGGTTCTCATCGGTCACGCGGTGATCTGCGGGGTGATGACGGTGACGGTGATGCTGCTGCCCTGGTTTCTGGTCCATGGCGCGACCATGCCTCCGGCGCACGCGGCTGTCGCGGCGCTGATCTCCGCAACCGGCGCCGCCCTGCTCATCCTCATCGTGGCAAAGTGGTTTGGCGTGGCGCGGATCAGGCTGGTCACCTCCGCGGTGCTTGTGGTGCTGATGCTTTTCCTCTACGGAGCCGGTCCGGCCTTCGGCATCCCCGCGATCCCGGCCACCAAGAAAGTGATTCAGCTGATTGATCGTACCTACTCGGCGCGTCCGCTGGCCGAGCATCTGGCGGCGGTGGCTCCGGCTGATGAAACGGTTGCGGTTTTCCGCGTGCGGCGCGACATCGAATATGGCCTCTCCTTCTACCGGAATCGCGAAGTGGTGAACTACGAGCAGAGCGGCGTGCCGGTGGAGCAGCATCTTCTGGTGGCCCGGATGACCGGCAAAGGCGGTGTTGACCTGCATACGGCAGCGGCGCTCGCTGAGTATCTGGCTGGCCGTCGCTACGAGGAGCTTTTCAACTGGCCTGAACAGGGATTGGCGGTGTATTTAGTAAGCGGGCTCCCGCAAAGCCAGTAACAGAAACCCGCAGTTGCACATGACTGCAAGTCATGTCAAAGTGACCGGAAGGGTTATTGGCACGGAAATACAGATGGCATCGAGCGCCTCCATCGAAATTCTCGATCTGCGCCACTTCACGGCGCCGTTGCTTCGTCCTGTGCTCGAGGCTGAGGGAGACGTCTGGAGAGAACGCCTGCACTGGGATTACCGGAACTCTGCCCGGCTGCTGATGCAGTATCTCGACAACCACACGCTGCCGGGATATGTGGCCCTGGAGGCCGAGCATGCGGTTGGGTACGCTTTCTGCGTTTACGAAGAAACCAAGGCCGTCATTGGCGATGTCTTTGCCCTCTCGACAGGGCCGGGACAGTTTTCCATCGCACCGGGCTCGGGCCACGAGATCGAGGAGACGCTGCTCAAGCATCTTTTGGAGACGCTGCAGAATACGCCGCACGTCGACCGGATTGAATCACAACTGCTGCTTCACCCTTCCGGTTCCCACGCCGGGATCTTCCGCAGAGCCGGCTTCCAGATCTATCAGCGGCTTTTTATGGTTCAGGCCTTGCAGGCTCCTCGGGAACTGCCCCGAGTGGACCTGCCCGGCGAGTTGGAGCTGCGCTTCTGGCACGACGACGACTTGCCGCGCGCCGGAAGGCTCATTGCTGAAGCCTATCGCAGCCATACCGACGGGCTCATCAATGACCAGTACGGCTCCGTACATGGCTCGCTGCGCTTTCTCAACAACATCGTGCGCTTTTCGGGCTGCGGTGTCTTTTCCGCGCCGGTTTCGCATGTGGTTGTGCACCGTCCGAGCGGCGAACTGGTGGCCCTGCTGCTGGGCTCGCGTGTAAGCCCGGAGAGCGGACACATCACGCAGGTCTGCGTCCACTCGGCGTACCGCCGCCGGGGCCTGGCGCGGTTGCTGCTGTCGATGGCCGCCGCCCACTTCCAGCGCCAGGGTGCTTCAGAGATCTCTCTGACCGTTACCGCAGCCAACACCCATGCGATCGACCTATATCGGGCCGAGGGCTACGTGTGCACCCACCGCTTTGATGCCGCGGTGTGGCGGCGGGGTGTGACCACCTGAGGCATTGCGGAAACCGGGTCGTGCCTTGCGGATGCGGGTGGGTGGCTGCGGTCTCGTGAAGTGTAAACCCTTTGCTCGCCCTTCAGCGCTTTTTCAATTGTCTTTGTCAGTGACAATTCCTGCGTGGTATCTTAGCCACGTGTTGAAGTGCTCTGATAAGGACCCAAAGGGCCCCTGGCGATGATCGAGAGTACAGATTCAAAGCACCTGCGCCGGCTGGGACGGGCAGGTACTCTTCCCTGATAGATCATTGATGCGGCTGCGAGAAAGCGTTGCCCACCCGGAAAGAATTCAAAATCCTTAGAGCATCTCAGCAGCCATTGATTTACATCCCCTGCTTTCTGACTCTGCGATGGAGTTTGTTCCAGCACAAGGAGCGAGTATGTCTCTTTCAGACGATTTTCTGCAGAACCCCGAAACCTATTGCGCGCCGCGCAACGCCGGCGGAAGAGGTCGCATCCTGATTGTGGCCGAACGAGAGATGCTAACGCTCAATGCCAAGGGCGGATACTCAAGTGTCGCCAAGACCGATCGGGTTTCTTATTGCCGCATCGCGCAGAATGTAAACATCGGCCAGCAGATGCAGCAGGTGACGATCAGCACGGGATCGGATACCGTGGTGGCGGAAGTGAAAAGGAATCCGCCCAATCCAGGCGACTACGGCAAGCGTGCGGGAGATTGGTTTCCCTGCTATTACCTGCCCTGGCAGGCCCAGCAGACCTACCGCATCACGCTCCGCCATTCAAGTGGATTCCTTGAGGAGCCGCGCATCTTTCTCACATCGACGGTCGACGGCTGTTCTGTGATCGTCGAGGGATCGCCAGAGGCTCCCACCGTGTATCACCTGAACGACGCAGGAGGCGGCGGCAACCCGCCGCAGCAGACAACCCTCGTAGCGCAACAAAACTATTGGAATCCGAAGGCAACAACAATGGAAACCCGCTTTCAGGCCGCGCGCAGTCCGAAGGAGGTACGCAATCAGGCCGCAAACCCCATGCTGCCTGCGCTGCCTGGAGCCAAGGGCGTACACGCCATGCACTACATGGACGTGACCGAGGCCAACCTGCCCGCGCTCGACACGGGTCTGGATCGTTACGGCTATGGCCAGCGGGCGCGGACCATGATCAGAGACGCCGTGAAGGTAAATTTTCAGCAGGCCCTCTACAAGCCCTATGGCACGGTCTTCGGCTGGAAGCAGAACACGACGTGGCGTTTCTTCTACCAGCAGCGAGCGGTGGTTTTCTATATGTATCGTGTGACGGACCGGCAGGGCGCAGTCCACACGGTTCCCGTTCCCCGGCAATGCGCGTTCAACCTGGATGAGTTCTGGCCGAATGGCAGCGGCGTGGCGGTCGGCAAAGCATTGGTGCCTTGAGCGCGGCAGGCAAGGTGCCATCAAAGCTGGGTCGCTTCCGGGCAGTGCGTAACGGCAAACCTGCTCCGGGTTCCAGATTCCGCACGGAAGTCAGTCGTCGCGGGAGAGATACCGAGGAGCACACTCATGCCGCGCAGTTATAATTCCGTCTTCTCTCCAGATTGAACGGCGTTCGATGGGCAGTTGCTGCCTATCGCGCGATAAGGAACATCAGCCAACTAAGTACAATCGCCGAGCCCACAAAGAGCACAAAGCAGTAGGCACCGTAGCGGAACATGCGGGGCGGCGTCTCGCGCTGGGTGATGCCGAAGACCGTGGAGGCGAAGAGAGCGAACAGCAGCACCGCGGTAAAGTGGGAGGGCTGGAACACTAGGACTTCCTCCCGGTGCGAAGATTGTGCGCATCCACGGCTGCGATCACGTTCAGAAGTCCAGCCACCACCATAAACTTGGTGCCATAGTCGGCGGTGGTCACCTGCACGTGGATCGCGCCCAGGCCCAGAATCCGGCTGACAAAGAACAGCAGGCCGTTGCCTAGATCGCCGACCATACCCAGCATGTCGAGAATGTCCTGCGCGCCGCTGTAAAGCTTGCCGTGCATGGCCAGTCCGAGAACGAACATGGCGATGATGGAGACCGCGAGCAGAGAGCCGCGAATCCACTTGCGCAGCAGAAAATGCCCGGCGCCGGGCACCAGCCAGCCGGCAATCAGAGGAAGATAGACAAACTGCTCTTGCGCTCCGTCCGTCGCTGCGGCGGTCTTGTTTGGCGTAGTTGCCATTCCTTCTTGACTATACCGCACCAGGGCGGGTGGCGGTTTTCAGGCAGGGCAATCACACGGGCGATCGCACAAGCATTTTTGCCGTCTGCAAGGTAATTGCCCCAGACCTCTATCGCCTAGGGACGGAGCGCGCTGCGCTTCTCAGCGGCGGTTGTGCCTCCGGACCTTCGACCCCGGATTTCTGCTTGCCGCTTTTTCGCTTGACGAGCGTATACAACGGTCTGCATACTCCCCAGTTAGGTCCACGCCGATGCATGCTTCCCCGTGCCGGCTGGAGTTGGCCTTTATGGATCTAATCCTCGTTCGGCTTCTTTTTGTTGCCCTATTAGCTGGAGTTTGTTACTTCCTTCACCCCTTCGGCATCCGCGCGGGATGGCTGGGGGCGCTTGCGGGAGCGGCAGCAGCAGCGGCGGTCATCGTCTTTGAGCTGAGGGTGCGCGCGCTGAGCCTGCGGCGCCTGATCGGCGCTGTCTTCGGCAGCGTGCTGGGCATCTTCGGCGCGGCTCTGTTCTGCATGGTGCTGCGCACCGCGCCGCTTGCCAGCTCGACTTCGGCGGTTTTGCAGATCTTCGTCCTGTCGTTTATGACCTATGTGGGTTTGGTGGTGGGCGCCAATAAGGGCGATCTGCTGAATCCGGCGGTGCTGGGCGCGCTCTTCGCCAGCGACCGGCCCGCGCGCCGCAGCGCCAAGGTGCTGGATACCAGCGTGATCATCGACGGGCGCATTGCCGATATTGCCGAGGCCGGCTTCATCGACGGCATGATGGTGGTGCCCGAGTTCGTGTTACGCGAACTGCAGGTAGTGGCCGACTCGACTGACGGCTCGAAGCGGCAGCGCGGGCGGCGGGGCCTGGACATGCTGCAGCGCATGCAGTCAAACAGCAACCTTCAGGTGCAGATTGTGGCCGACGATTTTCCCTCCATCCGCGAGGTGGACCTGAAGCTGCTGGAGCTGGCGAAGAAGTGGGAGGCCAAGGTCGTCACCAACGACTTCAACCTGAACAAGGTGGCCCATCTGCACCACGTTGAGGTGTTGAATATCAACGATCTGGCCAACGCGCTGAAGCCGGTGGTGCTGCCCGGAGAGCGCATGACGGTGCTCGTGCTGAAAGAAGGCAAGGAGTACAACCAGGGCGTCGGCTACCTGGACGACGGCACCATGGTGGTGGTGGATCACGCGCGGCGGCTGATCGGCAAGAGCGTGGATATCGCCGTCACCAGCGTGCTGCAAACAGCCAGCGGCAAGATGATCTTCGGCAAGCTGGATGAGAACGGCAAAGGCGGCGAAGCCGCATAGAAAGAGTGCCGCGACGACTCCTGAGAGGTGCTCAGCCTCCTGCACGCCCCGCCGGATCGGTTATCCGCGATAGAGCATGCGGTTCAAGCGCTCTTTGACGCCCGGCCATTCGGTGGCGATGATCGAATAGCGGGCGGAATCGCGAGGCGTGAAATCAACCGCCATGCGATGGGCGCGAAGGATCCCCTCGCGCTTGCCTCCAATGCGCTCGATCGCCGTCTGGGAGCGGAAGTTGCGCGAGTCGGTATGGAGGCAGACGCGAAATGCTTTCCACACTTCGAAGGCGTGTGAGAGCATCAGGAACTTGGCCTCGGTATTGGCGGCGGTGCGGATGGCGGAGCGGGTGAGCCAGGTGCCTCCGATTTCAAGAACATCGGGATCGCTGCGGCCGTGCCGCGGATGGCCTGGCGGCCAATTCCACCACTCCATCTCCATGAACCGCGTTGACCCGATGAGCACTCCATCCGCGATGCGAATGATGGCAAGCGGCAGCGTGTTTCCTGCATCGCGGTCGGCAAGGGCCGCGGCGATATAGCCCTCAGCCGCCCCCCTGCCTTGCGGAATGGCGCTCCATTGGTAGAGCGTGGGATCCGCAGCCGAAGCGGCTGCCAGCCGATCCGCATGGCCCGGTTCGAGTGGTTCGAGGCGAATATGCGTGCCATGCAGCGTCAGGCTATCCATTCATCCGATCTCTCGTCCGCGAGCCGGAGCGGCCCGCGGCGCGTGTTGTTGGAATTGAAGGGCCAATGCGAGTTCTTTGGAGTGGTTCTCAATATCTCGGCATTGTGGGGTCGATTTCGTTGGCCCAGGCGGTAATGCCGCCGGAGAGATTAACGACCTTCGGATAGCCCGATTGAGCCAGGAATTCCGCAACGCGCTGGCTGCGGCCACCCATCTTGCACTGGACGACGATCTCGCGGTCGCGGTCGATTTCGGCCAGGCGCCGGGGCACATCGTTCATGGGGATAAGCGTTCCGCCGAGGTTAGCGATCTGGTACTCGAAGGGCTCGCGCACATCGAGGATAAAGACGTCCTCTCCTGCGTCAATGCGCTGTTTGAGTTCCTTCACGCTCAGTTGCGGAATTCCATTCATCAATATTTTCTCCTCTTTTTTGGTTTCCGGCGCGATGCCGCAGAATTGCTCGTAGTCGATCAGTTGGGTGATTGAAGGGTTCGGGCCGCAGACCGGGCACTCGGGATTCCTGCCGAGCTTCAGTTCGCGGAAGCGCATACTCAGCGCGTCGATCAGCAACAGGCGGCCCACGAGCGGTTCGCCCTTGCCCAGGATCAGCTTGATCACCTCAGTGGCCTGCATGACGCCGACAAGGCCGGGGAGAATGCCGAGCACGCCGCCCTCGGCGCAACTGGGCACCACTCCGGGCGGCGGCGGCTCAGGATAAAGGCAGCGATAGCACGGACCGTTTTCAGCGGCAAAGACGCTGGCCTGGCCCTCAAAGCGGAAGATGGAGCCGTAGACGTTGGGCTTGCCCAGAAGCACGCAGGCGTCGTTGACCAGATAGCGGGTGGGGAAGTTGTCCGTGCCGTCGGCGACAATGTCGTATTCCTTCAGAATTTCAAGCGCGTTGGCGGTTGACAGCACAGTCTCGTGCTTGATGACGTTCAGAGCGGGGTTCAGGGCCTTCAGCTTCTCTTCGGCCGAATCCAGTTTTTTGCGGCCTACATCTTTGGTGAAGTGAATGATCTGGCGCTGTAGATTGCTCTCATCCACCACATCGAAATCGACCATGCCGAGCGTGCCAACTCCCGCCGCGGCCAGGTAAAAGGCCAGGGGCGAGCCAAGGCCGCCGGCTCCTACGCAGAGGACGCGCGCGGCCTTCAGCTTTTGCTGCCCTTCCATCCCCACCTCGGGCAGGAGCAGATGCCGCGAGTAGCGGGCAAGATCCCCGGCGGTCAGTTCGGGAAGGGGAAGAGATTCAGTTTTCACTGCCATAGCCCATCGTTCGATTCAGATTCGATTCAATCAATGTGTCCACTTGCCCTGACGTTCACGCGCTGGTCCGGCGCCGTCGCTCCAGCCCCCGGCGGGATGCTCGGAGCCTATCAGCGGCCGTTGCGGGTGTGGCATCTCTCATGGTGATATAGCGCACATCCCGCCACTCAATACAGGTTAACAAAGGTGCGCAATCTGGCCCCGGAGGGGAAGAATCATCAGTGCGGATCAGGATGCATGGCGGCGAGGCCATTGAGCACTTCGGCATTGGCAACGACAGCGATGCCGGGCCAACGGAACAAACAAAGCGGCTCCACAAGAAACGGAGCCGCTTGGGGAAAAAGTTCTCAATTTGGCAGCGCTGGATGGTTAGGGAGTCACCTTCTTGCTTGCCTGGGCAACTTTGGTGGAAGACATTGCGACCGGCGCCGGTTTCCAAAACTCCGGATTGGCCTTCACCCACGCATCAGGAGGGTAGCTCTGGCGGGGATTGATGGCGAACAGTTCGGAATCCTCGCTTTCGACCGCGGAGGCGACCAGCGCTTCGAGCTTTTGCATGGCCTCATCGCCCATGGCGGCGCGAAATTTCTTGCCATCCGCAAAGCCCTCATCGATATCGGCCATCGATGTATCGGCACTGAACAAGGTGTATTCATCTCCTCCGCCGTACTCGAGTGCGTACATGGCCCAATTCGCGTTTGTGCCGGCTTTCTTTTGACCAGCAATGACCATCTTGACCAGGTCATTCCAGTCTTTCTGGTGGCCGGGGCGAAGGCGAAATTCCGTGATTTCGATAAATCGCGTTTTGGAAAGGTCCGATATGGGATTCAGGCTCAGGTCATCCTCATAGTAAAGGATGGCCTGATCCGCGGAGTCGAGCAACTCGCCATCGGCCACCGTTGCGCGATCCATTTCGGCCATGAGAGCGGCGTTCCTGTCCATGGCGTCGTTGTCCTTTTGCATGGCGGCAAAGGAGTCATAGGGAAAGACATACAGTGCGCGAGATTTACCGGAAAGGGACGACAGGGCGTAGTAGTGAGTGGGCCACCTGGCGTGGGCCACGGCCCGGACGAAGCTGCTTTCGCTGCGGTCATGCAAGGCGCCGGCCTTGCCGGGTTTGACGAACTCGCGCTGGATTGCGAGCACCTTTGGTATGGAGGTGGTTTGTTGCGCGGCTGCGAGCAAACTGCCGAACGCCGCCAGAGACAGTCCCAGCAGGAAGGGGCTGATTTTGTTCATTTGGGATTACCTCCTTGACGTACTCAGAGGTCACTTGCGGGAGGAGTAAGAGAAGCACCGGGGAAAGCGCGCGTGCTCTGAGGTGACGTGATTATGAGGAGAGGAAGGGCGGTTGTAAAGGAATTTTTTGGATATCTTCAAGGATTTTGCTGAAGACGAGGCAGGGGCAGCCGTCGAAATTCCGGCCTCCTCGAAGCCCTGACCCGCCTCGGCGCCACCGGACGCCTCTATCTCCTGATGCGGAGTCCCTCCGGAGTTCGTTCATCTGCTGCTTTTTCGCGTTTCTGGCTGCGCTTTGATGCCCATTTTCTGCTAACATCTATGGCCGCAGGAGGTGTTTTATGCCCACTTCACATACGGTTACAGCCAGGGAGATCTCCCAGGAAAACCGCGAAGGCCACCCTGTGATCCAGCATTTGCAACGCGAGGTTGCGAATGCGTTCGTTCTCTACGCCAACTACAAGCACTATCACTGGCAGACATACGGTCCGTTGTTCCGCGACCTGCACCTGATGTTCGATGAGTTCGCCAAGGCGGTGCTGGATACGACGGACGATTTTGCCGAGCGGATTCGCATGATCGGCCAGAATATTCATCCGGTGCAGTTGCGGCAGATGCAGGAGACGGCCAGCGTTCACTCCGCCGCGGCGGGCCAGTCCCTGCGCGAGATGCTCGAAGAAGCCGATGCCAATCTGCTGGTTCTGATCAAAGAGATGCGGGACGGGGTGAAAGCCGCCGATGAGCACAACGATCCCGGCACGGTCGATCTTTTCACACGCGCCGTGCAGATTCATGAGAAACACGAGTGGTTCATCCGCGAGATTCTGAAGCGGAAGGATGGCCTTGTGGCCTGAGAGCGGCGGGCTCACGGGCGAGCAAAAGGGTAAGGATTCTCTTGTCAGGGCTGCGGTTCTTTCTCATTCCTCAATGAGGATTTCCTGCTGGTCGAAGCGCTTGTCTTCCTCCGTTGTTCCGGCCAGCAGGAAGGAGCGGGTGACTGCGGCCTTGCCGGAGGAAATCTCTGTAATCAAGTAGCAGCAGCCCAGCCAATGCGCCTCGGCAAGGTCAGTGGCGGACCAATGGGCGGGGTAATCGGGGTGAGAGTGGTAGAAGCCGGCGATCTGCAGCCCTCGGCGGCGCGCCTCGCGCTCGATCTTCACCAGTTCGACCGGCGCGATGCTGTAACGGTTGTGCGTTGAGCCGGCACTGGCGTTGCCGGCGCGGACCGCTTCCTCGACGAGCCAGCCCTCCGGCGCGGGCCGTCCCAGCAGGGCGCCGCAGCACTCTTGGGGATAGGTTTGCTCGCCGTGGGCGCGAAGAGCCTCAAAAACAGCGCGGGGCAGGCGCAGGATGCTCATTCCTGCTCCCATCGCGATGGTGCGCGGTTGATTGCCATGGCAAATTGCAGCCGATGCTGCCAGTGTGCGAGATTGGAAGTAGGGCGAAGGAACCGCCATTGCCTCCGTCAAGATTCTCGCAAATTGCATTGGAAAGCGACTATGAAACGAAAATCCCGCCATCCCAACTTTGACCAGACCCTGGAATTGTTGCGCGCTCACTCTTTTGATGTTGCTCCCGTTAAGGGGAATCCCGGGGGGATGCTGGTGAGCAAGCACGGAGCCGCAGCGGTGCTGGTGGCCGCAGCCGACGGAGCCGCGGCGTTTGCAGTGCACCCCGGCGTGCTGTTCCGGGGCGAAGTGGCGCGGTTGCTGGACCGCGGCTACCAGAAATTTATTAGAACGCCCCAATTTGAGCTGCCGGCCACGGCCGCGCAATTGCATGCGATTCATCTGTTCAGTGAGGAGCTTCGGCAGCTTACGGGAATGGTGAGTCTGTACAATGAGTCGCTCGGCACGACGAGCGATCAGTATATGTACGACCGCCTGAAGGGCCGGGAAGCGGATCATGCCGCGCCCGTGCGTCCATGGGAGCTGGCCGGCGGGCACTGAGGCCCGGCTCACGCTGGCTAACGGTAGATCTGGCAGGGTGGGCTCTATGAACGCAAGAGAAACGACGGAAGGTCCGGCGATCCGGCGACGCGAACGCCGCCGGGAAGTTCGGCATCCGCTGAGCGCAGCTTCGACGGTTCGGCTGGTCAGGAGCGGATCCAAACTGGGCGGGCGCATTCTTGACCTGAGCCTGAGCGGGTGCCGCATCCGCATGGACGAGCGCTTTGCGCTCGGTATCTACACGCGGGTGGAGGTGGAGTTTCAAGCCGCGGGGTTGCCCTTCCGCATCGGCGGGGTAATTCAGGCGATCCACAACCAATCCGAGGTCGGCATCCGCTTCCTCGATGTGGGCGAGCGCAACCGGCAGGAGATCAAGAGCCTGATTGAAGAGATTCGGTGGATGCCGCAGGCGGCATCAGAGATAAGCCAGGCTGAGCCGATCAGCGCCGTTTCGCCCGCTCCCGCTGCAACTCGCGATACAGTTCGCTCTTTGACCGGCCCAGTTCCCGCGCCAGCCGTTTGAGGGCTTCCTTCTCGTCGATCCCGCTTTCGGACTGAAGCTGCGCGATCCGGCCGGCAATTTTCTGCGCAGCGGCTTCATGCGCCGCGGCGGGAGAGCCGGTTTTGGGGGGCATCTCGACCAGCAGCGTGATTTCGCCGCGGATGCGATCGCGCGCAGCCAGTTCCCGCCGCACCTCCGCAGCCGTTCCGCGCACAAACTCCTCATGCATCTTGGTCAGCTCGCGGGCGACAACCACACGCGTCACCGGACCCCATGCGGCCTCCAGATCAGCCAGAGTTTCGAGGATTCGATGCGGCGCTTCGTACAGAATCAACGTCTGCGCGGCTTCAAGAGCGCGGGCCGCCGAGGCCAACTCCTCCAACCGGGTACGGCGCGCCCCGGCCTTTTCCGGAAGGAAGCCGAGAAAGTAAAACGAGTCCGTGGGTAAGCCGGAAGCGACCAGCGCGCTGAGCGCGGCATTGGCTCCGGGAATGGGAATGACGGGCACGCCGGCGGCGATGGCAGCGGCCGTGAGCCAGCTTCCCGGATCGCTGACGCCGGGCATGCCTGCGTCCGTGACGAGCGCGACGCGCGCGCCGGCTTTGAGCGCCTCCACCAGTTCGGCCGCGCGCTGGCGTTCATTGTGCTCATGGCAACTTACGGTCGGGGTGGAGATCTGGAAGTGATTGAGCAGTTTCTGGGTCTGGCGCGTATCTTCGCAGGCGATGCGGTCCACGCGCCGCAGCACGTCGAGGGCGCGCAGGGTGATGTCGCCAAGGTTGCCGATGGGGGTGGCTACCAGGTAGAGGCCCGGCGCAAGGGCAATTCCCTCGCTTCCGGCGATCGGTTCCGTGGTCATGGCGCGCCTGTCAGTTCTCGGATTCCTCACGTTCCAGGCGTCGCTGCTCGGCCAGCAGTGACATGGAGCTCATGAGGTTCTGCACGCTGACGATTCCCACCACACGTCCGCCCTCTGTTACGGGGATCAACCCCATACCGTGACCGGCGGTCAGGCGGCGGATGGTGGTTCCGAGCGTATCCTCGGGCCGGGCTATTTGGAAAGCGCGCGACATGATCGACTGGATATAGCCGTTGCCATCGTTGCGGAGAGCGTCAACGATGCGCTGCCGGGAGACGATGCCCACAAGCTGCGCACCGCGCGCAACGGGAAAATCCTCCTGCAGCGAGTGAACGCAGCGGACGAGCGCGTCGGCCAAAGTGTCGGAGGGCGAGAGGGTGGCGAAATCGGTGAGCATCACTTCGCGCATGCGCACGGTATCGACGACCGACTGGAAGAAGACGCCCTGGTCCTCAATCTGCGCGCCGATCATGATAAAGAAGCCGGCGATGATGAGCCATGGACTGCGCAGGAAGATACCGCCCAGCATGATTGCGAGCGAAAGCGCCTGTCCGAGGCCGGCTGCGGAGCGGCCAGCCAGAGCAAGCCCATGCTTGCGTGCGAAACTGCCGCGCAGCAGCCTGCCGAAGTCCAGCGGATAGGCTGGCAGCAGATGAAGCAATCCCATGAAGACCTGCATCCAAATCATGCTGCGCAGCAGATCACCGGAGGTAATCAGCGGCGTCTGGAAGAGGTTGATGCTGCTGCTGGCTCCTAAAGCCGCGGCGGCCATGACCAGGGCGGTGGCCCAGTTGGCCAGGGGACCGGCCAGCGCCATGGCAAACTGCCCGCCGCCGCGGTTGGAGTTTTCCTGGCTCTCGGGATTGGCGTAAGCGAACAGCCCGCAAATGGGCAGCAGCAGAACAGCGCGCAGCCGCAATCCCAGCCATGCCGCGACCAGCAGCCGCGCCGTTTCGCGCACAATGACCGCTACCACCAGCACCAGGAAGAGCGCCATTCCGCGCCCCCAGCCGTGCGATGCGCTGATGCCCAGGAAAAGAAACGCAAGCAGCGGGAAGAAGGCGTGAACGCGCAGTTCAACGCCCATCCAGCGGCCCATCGGGATTGACCAGCCTCGCATATCTACATCAATTATTGTAGTGGGTCGCGCCCCCGGAACGCTTCCGCTATGCTGTTGACGATGCGCATCATTGCCGGTTTGTTCCGCTCGCGGTCATTGGAGGCGCCGCCGGGGCTCGCCACCCGGCCCACCAGCGACCGGCTGCGCGAGACTCTATTCAATATACTGGCTCCCCGCGTCGAGGGTGCGTCCTGGCTGGATTTATACGCAGGCTCCGGTGCGATCGGCATCGAGGCGCTGAGCCGCGGGGCGGCGCACGTGACATTTGTGGAGCGCGCCCCCTCGGCGCTGAAGGTTCTGCGCGGCAATCTGGCAAGGCTGGGAGTGACGAGCGGATTCAGTATTTCCCCGGGCAGCGTGGGAGCCTATCTAAAGCGCTCGCAAAAGCCGGCGCGGGCTTTCGATGTGGTCTTTCTCGATCCCCCTTACGATGCGGCGGAGGAATATGCGGCTGTCCTTGGCCTGCTCGGCGGCGCGGTGGCGGGATTGCTGGCTCCCGGCGCGCTGGTCATCGCGGAACATCGCAGCAAAGAAAGCCTTGAAGAGCAGTATGGCAATCTGGCGCGAACGCGCCTGCTGAAACAGGGCGATGCGGCGTTGAGCTTTTATGCCGCCAAGGCCGCCGATGCTTCTTCGTGAGCGGGCCGTTCATGGCCGCCCGCGCCGGCTGGGAAGAGTGGCGAGCGAGCGAATGGACCGCCCGGTTGCAGGTGCGAGAATAGGTGACGATGAGATTCCAGCGGAAATTGGCATTGGTTGCTCTGCTTTGCGCAGCCGCGCTGCATGCGCAGAAGACGCAGCCTTGGGTCATTGGGCCGTTTACCCGTCCGGCAAGCGGCAATCCGGTGATTGCGCCACGGCCTGCATCCACCTTCATCGATCCCATCCTGAAGAAGCCGGTGCACTGGGAGGCGCTACACACCTTCAACCCCGCGGCCATCGTGCGCAATGACAAGGTGTTTGTGCTCTACCGCGCTGAAGACAATACAGGGGCGATGCGGATTGGCGGGCACACTTCAAGACTTGGCCTGGCCGAGAGTAGCGACGGCATTCACTTTACGCGTCGCGCTGCGCCGGCCTTCTATCCCGCTGAGGATGGCCAGCAAGCCCGCGAATGGCCCGGCGGCGTCGAGGACCCGCGCCTGGTTGAACGGGAGGACGGGCTTTACGTGCTGACCTACACGCAGTGGAACCGGAAGACATATTCGGTGGGCATCGCCACGTCGCGAGACCTGTTGCGCTGGACCAAGTATGGACCCGCGTTTCTGGCGGCAGCGAACGGGAAATATGCGACGCTGAAGTACAAGTCGGCGGGAATCGTCACGCGATTCGACAAGCAGAAGAACAGGCTGATCGCCGCGAAGATCAGAGGCTTGTATTGGATGTATTGGGGCGAGGGGGCCATTCATCTGGCTACGTCGTCCGACCTGATCCACTGGACTCCGGTGGAGGGCAACGATGGCAACCCCATTACGCTGCTGCGTCCGCGCCCCGGCCACTTCGACAGCACTTTTCCTGAGACTGGCCCGCCGCCGGTCGTGACGAGCAAGGGCATCGTAATCATTTACAACGGCAAGAACGCGGCCAGCGGCGGAGATCCCCATCTGGGCCCGGATGCGTATGCGGCCGGCGAAGCGCTCTTCAAGGCCGGCGATCCGGCGCAGCAGATCGGCCAGACGGCTGATCCGGTTTTGCAGCCGGAGATGCCCTACGAGAAGACCGGACAATATGCGGCAGGAACCACCTTTGCCGAAGGGCTGGTGGCCTTTCACGGCCATTGGTTTCTCTACTACGGCTGCGCCGATTCTCTGGTCGGCGTCGTGATCGCTCCGCAAAGATAGCATTACCGTCTCTTCGCACAGCAACGCGAAGAGCTTCCGTTACCGTGTCCACCTGATTTCGTCATCGAGCCACTGAGCCCGGGAGACCGCAAAGCTACACGGACATGGCACTAGCTCTTCCACTGCGGAAACGCTGTGATGCGCAGTTTGGCGGCGGCGTACGGAATCAGCGTGATGCTTTGCTCCGGTTCGGTGCTGGCGACGGGGCTTTGCGGCAACGGGTTGGCCGCTCCATCAATCGCGCGCCAATCGTCGACCATGCGTCCTTTCACCTGCATCTTCACGGGAGTGTTCCTGCGCGCAAACGGAGCTTCAGCGACCGCGGATTCCGTGACGGTGATGGATTTTTCGGGCGCGGCCGGATCGAGGTTCAGCGCGTAGTTCCACTGAGTCGTGGGAAAGACCTGCCAGTCGGCGGTCAGGCCGCGGTCGCGCAGCTTGACCCAGCTTTCGCCAATCCCATACGAAAAGACCAGTGGGCCACGTTCGATGGCAACAGAGTCCTGGAACCAGCGCGAAACGCGCGGCTGCATCGGAAAGACGATCTCGACGCGGTCGCCGACACGCCAGGCGCGTTCCAGGCGAGCGAAGGAGCCGGCTGCGGGGGCTGGCGCCGGGCGGCCATTCACGCTGATCTTCGTTCCGGCGGCCCAGGCCGGGATGCGGAGCTGGAGCGGGAAACGCAGCGGCGAGGCCGGATTGACAGTCAACGAGACTGTGCCGCGGAAGGGATAATCGGTTTCTTCGATGAGATGCACGGCGGCGCCGCGGACAATGGTGCGCACTTCGCAGGGAGCGTAGACGGCGGCGACCAGGCCGTCCTGAGCATTCGTGTCCTGCGCGCCGGAGAGCATGAAGAGGCTGGCGGCAAACTTGGGCCATCCCTGGCTGAAGTTGGCCGTGCAGCAGCCAAAGTTGGGGGCCAGTCCGTAGAGATTTGATTCGGGGCCGTCAGTGGTCCAGGGCTTGTGGTGCAGGCTGCACTCCACCTGGTTCGGCTCCTGATTGTACTGGTGGGCCCACATATCGTCGGTGAGCGTGCCGGGCAGCGCATTGAAGGCGAGCTTCTCCAGCCGGTCGCCCAGCGCGGGATCGCCGAGGATGGCCAGCGAGCGCTCCAGCGAAAACATATATTCGACGACGGTGCAGCACTCGGAACCGTGGGAAGGATCGAGGCCGGCCAGGTGCTCATCGCACGAGAACATGCCGTTGGGCAGACCGTGGTACTGATTCAGCTCGGAGATCATCGTGAGGACCGCCGTGCGGTCGGCCGGCGAGCCGGAGACCAGCGACCAGACAGGGCCGGTCTTGATCGCCTGGCCATTGTTGACCCCGTGCGTGGAGAGCGAAAGATCCTTGAGCCCGTTCCCCTGATTCAGTTTGAGAAAGTCGCGCGTGATGGGCTGTGTGTATTGGAAGTGAGCGTATTGCGCCATCCAGTCATGGCCCTGCTGGTGGAGCAGGCGGGCGAGGTCGAGCAGATAGGCGGAGCCGGTGCGGTTGTAAAGCCAGACAACGCTGAGCAGATTGTCCTGCCAGCGGAACTTTCCCCAGTCGCGCAGAGGGCGCGAGGGCAGCTCGGCCAACTGATGCCGGAAGTATTTCTCCATCAGTGGAATCACGCGGGGGTCGCCGGTGGCCTCCTGATATTGGGTGAGTGCCTTGAGCATGACGATGCGCGGCCACCAGTCGTTGTTCGAGGCCGGTCCGATCATGCCGTCGGGAGCCTGGTGGGTCAGTGTCCAGTCAACAAATTGCTGCGCGATGCCCTTGAGGCGCGCGTCTTCGAGCAGGTAAGCGAGCGGCACCAGGCCGTCGAGATAGTAGGGCCCGCGCTCCCAGGACTCGCCGGTTCCGCCCAGCCAGCCGCTGTTGGGCCCAACGTCAGGCCAGGCTTCTCCCAGGTGGCCACTGAGGCCATTGGCCTGAATCGCAAGCTGCCGGCGCAGCCAGCCGCGAGGGCGCACGGATCCCAGGGGCAGGAGGTAAAAGGCGCCGGGGGTAAGCGGCGCGCGGTCCTTCACGGCGGGAACCGGAACGGCGGACGCGCGCGAAGCCGCAGCGGAATGCCTATCCGCAGCGAGCAGGCGGCGGGCGGGCATCAGCGAAGCCAGCCCGGCGAGGCTGAATTGTTTGAGCAGGCGGCGACGGGTGGAGGATGTGCGAGACGGGGAGAGCATGTTCATCTCCTGAGCGAACCAGGCTTCATGATAAACGCCAGTGCAGCCGGGCTCTTTCTGCCGGATGGCGAAGCTGGAACGCAAGCGGCAGTTTCCGCCAGGGAACATCCCCTTGGGCTGAGATCGCAGGAGCTACATCTGAAGAAGATGTGCCTTAAGGGGATACTTCGACGGGCTCGACCGTGGTGGCATCATTCCGAAACTGAAATTGCAGAATCCAGACGCTTGCTACCGCCCGGCCATGAACCCGCGCAGACCTGAACCTCCACTTACGCGCGGCTTGTAACGCCAGATTCGCAAAATACCTGCTTGGTCCCGCCGATTCGAAAGTGGCAGCCGAAACCCTCCCCTTTGCATTGGCCGTGACTCGAATCTTCACCCCCACCGTGCCCCAAATCGTCGAACTCGCCGATCGAGGCACATCGGGCATCACTCGTTCCGAGACGGTTCCCTTCCTTGTCGCGCCTCGATCGGTTCGCGCCTCAGGAACCTGCTGCCCCTCCACGGCCGGCGAAGAGCGAGTCCTGTGCGATTGCAGGCGCACAAAAGCGATCACAAGAATCAGAAGGATCGCGGCGCCAATGAGCATCCTCGCGCGGGACCTGACTGGTGCGGTTCGACCTGTTGTGATGGGTTGGGCTAGAGGAACAGCTAAGTCTGGATGAAGCCGGGCCCGGATATCGCCCAGCGTGCAGCGGCGCAAGGGGTCCCGCCGCAGACATTCCCGCGCAATTTCGGCAAACGGCTGCGGAATCGACTCCGGAACAACGGGCTCACTCGCCACAGCTGGGTCCCAAACCGGCGGTTGCTGAGTCAGGGCCTCGACCACAACAACGCCCAGCGACCAGACGTCCGCGGCCGGCGCAATCGCCGCAGTTGCGCATTCCGGGGCGTGGTGAATGCCGGGAGGCTGGAAATGCATGCCCGGCTTGCCCACTGCTTCAAGCTTGTCCACCGAAAGCTTCAGCCGGTCATCCACGACCATGATGTTCGACGGCTTGAGGTGCCCGTGCACGAAGCCCTTCCCGTGAAGATAGGACAACGCGTCGAGGACCGGATCGAGCATCTCCGCGGTTTCCTCGGCAGTCAGAGGCCGGTCCGGAAGTATCTGCGCGAGGTTTTCATCGGTGTATTCGGTCACCGTATAGAACAAGGCGGCATCGTCGATCTCGCATGGGCCACTGTCAAACAGGCGCATCAGGTGGGGATGAGACAGCGTCGCCGCCGCCCAGGCTGCCTCCCGGATCTCCGCATGCGCCGCCGCGGCCGGCACAAGCTTGACGGCGGCCCGCGGCGATGAAGAACCCGGAATCTCGGTGAGGAAGACACCTCCGGCCGCAGAACCGCCTAACCATCGCAGGAGGGTATATCTCTCCGCAATGGTGCGTCCGGCCCAGTCACTGCTGATGATCGCCGAGTTCATGGCCTGGTCGGAACTATTCTATCCGAGCGCCCCCGGCGCACTCTCCGGGACTGCGTACTGAAGCGGATAAAGACCGGCTATAGCGTTTTCGATTCTGCTGTTTACAGAATGCAGGATGCCAAGTGGCTTCTTCCTTAAGGAAAAGCCGCCTTGCACGATGCCAGAGATGTCAACAAGTGAATCGAAAGCGCTCTAAGTAATTACAGCCTCAACGCTTGCATAGTCCACTAGGCAGAACTCCGCGCCGCGCAGCGGCTGAGCGCTGAATGCTGCCCTGAGACTTAACCCCTGAAACCTGTTCCCTTGTTCCCTGCTTCTACCGCCCCAGATACTCGCGGTACTGCTCCTCGAGCACGCCTGCCGAGCGGGCCAGCGCCAGCTTCGACAGGTTGTACTGGTACAGGCTCTCTACCAGATTGCTCTCGGCCGTGGCCAGCGTTGCCTGCGCGTCCACCAGGGGCAGATTGTCGTCCACGCCGGCGTTCACGCGGTCTGTCTCGTCGCTCAATGCGCGCCTGGCCAGCGTCACATTTGACCGCGCCACATCCACCAGCTTCGCGTTGGCCGCCACGTCCAGCAGCGCCGAGCGCACTTGCTCGTCAATGTGGGTGCGCAGATCGGCAAGTTGCGCCTGCGCCGCGTTCCACTCCGCCATGGAAGCATCCTCGTCGCCGCGCAGCCGCGCCTCGCGGAAGATCGGGATGCTCAACGTGCCCATGGCCATAAAGTTGCCGTGGGTGCCGGCTCCGTTCACGGTACTCGTAGCGTAGTATCCGGAAAAGCTCAGGCTGGGAAGGCGCTCGCTGCGATACGCCGCATGAACCGCCTTATACTCGACCGCCTGGTTTTGCAGATTCTGATAGTCCTGGCGATCCTTGTATGCGATGGCAAGCACTTCCGCAGGCGTCTGCGCAGCCAGTTCGCTATAGGGCGCGCGATCCGTGAGCGCAATCTGCTGGCCCGGATCGACGCCGATCTCGCGCTTCAGCAGGATCAGGTCCTTGTCCAATGCGTTTTGCGCTGTAATCTGCTGCTGCTCCTGCGCCTGCAACTCGACCTTTGCCCTCAGCTCGTCGAGGTTCGCCGCAGTGCCGGCCACGTGCGCGGCGTGGGCGTGGTCAAGCGCGACCCTGGCCTCGGCCACCCTCGCCCTGGCATTCTCCACTTGACTGCGGTCGGCGATGCAGCGCAGATAAACAGTCGCCACCTGCTGCACCACTTCGCCTCGCGCGGACATTTTGGCGAAATAAGCGGACCGCACCGCCGCACCCGCCGCCCTCCAGCCGGCAATCACCGGGCCGGAAAAAAGCGTCTGCGTCAGGTGAATTTGCCCCTCAGTGAGGTAATCGCGCGTGATCGGCGAGAACCCCACCGGCTGATTGCCGCCAGGAAACAGCCCCTTGAACTCGCTAATAACGCTTTGGCTGAAGCCCAGGGCCGCCAGATCGTGCATGTAAAAGCCGGTGTCGCCGGTGAGTGTAAGGGTGGGCAGAAATTGCTGCAGAGCCTGGTTTCTCTCCCCGTGCAGCGACTTCTCCGCGTCCTCGGCCTCTTTCAGTCCCAGGTTATTCTCGAGTCCCCGCCGTATCGCATCGTCTAGCGAAAGATTAAGCGGCGCGCTGCTGACCGGCTGCGCGGTCACGCTGCCAAAGAAAGGATTGGCTGCCGACGACGGATTGGACGCCTGCGCGCGTGCGGCGCTTCCCGGCCCGGTCAAAAGCAGAAAGGCGGCAAAGATCAACGCCATCCGCCCAAAAACAAGATGCTCCTCTCGGTTCACTCCCATTATTCTCTCAGATGAGCCAGCCGCTATAAGGATTCCATCCGAGCACTTCGTTTGGAGCATTTTCTACACCATCGCCCGCTCCTTCACCGTCAAATACCGGTTCAGAACCGATGAAGTCAGCGCCTCCGGGGCAAGGTCGAGGGTCAGCGCGCCCTGCTCCTGGAGCCGCGCCAGCAGCAGTTCCCGCCGGCCGGCCAACTCCTGTGCGGCGGCGGCCAGAAACATCTCTTCCACATTCCGCGGCCGGCGCTCGGCGATGCGCGACACCTCCGGCTGCGCCATCGCCACAAACAGCAGCACGTGGCGGCGCGCCAGTTGCATGGCCCCCTCGATCACCTCGGGCCGCATGGCAGTCTCGGCCAGGTCAGTGACCCACAGGATCAGCGACCGCCTCGGCTGCATGCGATTCAGCATCGCCGTGGCCAGCAGGTGGTCAGCCTCGCCGCTCTCAGCGCGCGCCTGCGCCAGCAGTTCGATGAACTGCCGCAGATGCGCAGCGCCCCGGCCCGGCAGCAGACGCTGCTGAATACTCGCGCCGTATGCCAGCAGGCCCACGCGGTCGCCGGAAAAAAGCGCCAGCTTAGCCAGCGCCACTGCCGTCGAGCAGGCGTGGTCCAGCTTCGAGTGAACGCGTATTCCCGCTGCGTCGCCTCCCACGCGCGACTGCATCAGCCGGCCGCAATCCAGCACGATCCACACCGCCTGGCTGCGTTCGCTCTGGTACTGCCGCGCGATCGGGCTGCCGCGCCTCGCCGTGGCCGTCCAGCAAATATCACGCAGGTCGTCACCCTCGCGGTACTCGCGCAGGCTCTCAAAATCACGCCCCAGTCCCCGCTGCCGCGCCTGCCGCAGTTGCTGGTCGATCTGCCGGCTGCGGGCCAGATAAATCTGCTGCTCCTCGCCCGTGCGCAACGCCGGGTAAACGCGCACGGACTGCGCGAGCGGCGCCTTGGCCCAGCGCTCCACAAGCCCCAGCGGCGACCGGTAACGCACGTAGAGCGAGCCCGCTTGCCAGTCGCCGCGCTCCTGCGCCTCGAAGCGGTAGCGCACGGTTGCCGGCACGCGCGGAAATGCCGTCAGCCGGTGCGTCTCCGCCTGCGCAACCAGCGCCGGCGGTAGATCGTCCATCACGCGGCACTCGATGATGGTCCGGCCACGATTTTCGAGAACCAGCTCGATCTCTGTCTCTTTGTCCAGGGCTGGCGCGTTCAACCATCTGCGCCCGGCGATCAGCTCGGCGGGACGCGGCAACCTCAGCCCGTCCAGCGCAGCCGCCGCCAGCACGATCCCATCCCATACCAGCATGGCGTAAGCCAGCCAGCCCTTCCAGAACCCTGGCATCAGCCACACAAACCCCGCAATCAGCAAGGCAATGGCGCGCGGCGTCAGGCCAAAGCTCCACCGCCGCCGCCGCTCGCAAGCAGCGCTCACCGGCTCGGGATGAAGCGAAGGAGCAATCATCGCCGCGGCACCGGCTCCTCCGCCACCAAGTTGGCCAGCACGCGGTCGGCATCGAAGCCTTCCAGTTCCGCCTCCGGCTTCACAATCACGCGATGCCGCAGCACCGGCTGCACGACCCGCTTCACGTCGTCGGGAAGCAAGTAATCCCGCCCGTCAAACGCCGCCGCAGCCTGGGCCGCGTGCATCAGGCTCAACGCCGCCCGCGGGCTTGCGCCCAGCAGCAGCGTAGGCCACTCGCGCGTCCGCCGCGCCAGGCCCAGGATATAGCCGTACAGCTCAGGCTCGATGCGGATCGCTCGCACCTCGGCACGCGCCGCGGCCAACAACTCCGGCGCAATCGGCGTGATCGCCGCATCCTCCAGCAGCCCGGCGCCTGATCCCGCGTGATGCCGCTCCAGAATCTCCATCTCCTCCTGCTCGCTTGGGTAACCCATCCGGATCTTCAGCAGGAACCGGTCCAACTGCGCCTCGGGCAAGGGATAGGTGCCCTCGAAGTCCACCGGGTTTTGCGTGGCGAAGACAGTAAACCACGCAGGCAGCAGCCGCTGCTGTCCGTCGCTGGTCACCTGCCGCTCTTCCATGCATTCGAGCAATGCAGCCTGCGTGCGCGGCGGCATGCGGTTGATCTCGTCCACCAGCAGCAGGTCTGTGAAGACGGGGCCAGCATGAAAGCTGAAGCCGTCCGCGCCTGGCCGCAGAATGCTGGTGCCGAGAATATCGGCCGGCATCAGGTCGGGCGTAGCCTGCACGCGCTGAAAGCCCAGCCCCAGCAGCCTCCCGAGCGCCTTCACCAGCAGCGTCTTGGCAATTCCCGGAACACCCTCAAGCAGCGCATGCCCCTGGCAAAGCACGGCGATCAGCACCTCTTCAACCGCCCCCGTCTGACCGGCGATCACGCGGCCCAGCTCTCCGCGCGCATGGGCAATCAGTTGGCCCGCTGCGGCGGGCCGTTGCGTTCGCGGCGCAGCATTTTCCTCGCGAATTGCGTCGTCCATAGGTTCCTGGCTCATGAAGCCCTTTCCTGTTTTTCGGAATGCGTATGAGTGGAGCGGCCTTGCTTGCGGCCGCGCCGCACGGCGTCAAGCAAATCTTCGTGGTGTCTGTGCAACTTCTGAGTTAGCTTGAGCGCCGCATGCGGTTGAAGCTCCTCGTCTTCCGCGGCTTCTTCGCAGTCCGCCAGATCGGCTTCGAGCGTGGCATCCGCCTCCGGAAACCGCCTGCGAATCGTAGCAGCCAGCTCAGCCGCATTCATCCGGCTATCGCGCAGGCCGCAAAGCCGCAGGCTCTGCCGCCGGAATTGCTCCCAGGCAATAGCCACCGCCGTCGACGAGGCGCCCGCCTTGCGATAAAGTGTGCCGAGCGCCTGCAGAAATTCGGTAGGCGCAGTCCGCGGCGCAAGAGGCGCATTGCGCACCGGCCCGCTGCGCCGGCTGAAGCTGAGCAGCACCAGCAACCCCAACACCGGCAGGCCAAATTGCAGCAGGCGGAGCGACGGCCCCTCTGCATAGCTCCACTCTGGCCGCATCTCTCCGTGCAGCGATTCGTCCCAATAAAAATGATGCCCCGCGCGCGGCCCCAGCGAGTTCAGAAGTAAGTCCAGGTTGTCGGCGCGGGCCAAAGAGCCATTCTCCAGCGGAGTCGCGCTCGCCCACCAGACCGCGCGCCCTTTGCCCCAGTTGTATTCCACCACCGCCGGCTGGCCGGCACAGCTATATTCGACGTGCTGCGCAGGATTCCCCACCTGCCAGGTCGCCTCGGGAATCATCCACACCTCGCCCGAATTCGCCAACGGATCCAGACCCGCGGGCTCCAGCTTGCAGGGAGCGAAAGTGAACTCCTTGGGCAAGCCGCTGGCTCCGCCCGGCAGCAGAAATCCTCCCCAGAATCCGGTCGAAAGTACCCGTCCGCCGCGTTCCAGAATCCGTCGCACGGCTTGGATGTCGCTCAATTCACGCGTAAAGGGCTCGGCAAAGATCACGACCGTATCGGGCCCGGCGGTGGCAGCCAGTTCGCTTAACGGCCTCTCCCAGCGCTCCACCTGGTAACCGGAGCGCAGCAGCGTCTCATACGCCGCCCGCGCGCCATGCTGGCCGGCCAGATAGCTCGATGGCGTCAACTGATCGTTGTCATTGGCGTCCGGCAGCAGCCAGCCGGTGGCCACGGCCAGCGCCAGTCCAATGCCCACCCACCACAGCAGCAGCCGACGGTCCCCGGCGTCGAGCGAAGAGAGAAAGTTCATTGCGCCGCGTCTCCTCTCGTTGAAGAAATGCCGCCCGCGATCAACTCCTCCGCCAGTTGTTCGGCGCTCCGGTAGTCGGGCTCCGCCGCATCTCTGCCGCCGTACCAGACGCGTTCAAAGCTTCGTGTCAAAGCCGACAACCCGGTTTTGCGCGGATCATCATCAGCCACGAGCGCCAGATACTCGCGCGGTGTGCGCGCCCGGTCCGCGGGCCAAAGCCTCCGCACCTCAAGCCGTGCAATCACGGCCCAGTAGACGCTATGAATCGCCTGGCGCCATGCGCATGCGGCAGCATCTCTGCGCGCATCTTCCAACCAAAGCTGCCAGTCGCGAGCCGGAACGGCCCCAGCCGCGGAAGCTTCGCTCGCCGATTTCAGCAAGGTGCGACGCCTCCGCTCGAACTGCATCAGGCCCCAGACCAGCCCCGCGCCAACCAGCAGCAAAAAGCCCCACACAATCACACGTCCCAGCCATGCCACGCGCGGAGCGAACCGGGCGGCGCTTGCAAAGATCTGGTTGAGCCAGTCGTTGATCTGTTCCAACACCGCTTCGCGCGCGGAAGGCTGATTGAGATTGCGGAACTCGCGCCCGGCCAGCACCTGCTCCATCGTTTTGCGTTCCGGGCCATAGGCGGGCTGGGCCTGCGGCGGCGCGCCGGCCTGTTTCATGTCGTGGGTCAGCCGCGCTTCGGCTGCCCCAAGCATTTCGGTTGTAGTAGGAGGCGGCGGCAGCACGCTCTCCTGCGCTCCTGCATCCTTCTTCGCAAACTTTCCCGCAACCCGGGAGACAGGTTCGGCAGCATCCTGGTCCTGCGCCTTCGAGAGCAGTGACCGCAGCCATCCGTAGCCGACAAGCCGCCGCCCGGTCTTGCCGGCCTGAGCCACCGGAATACGATCGTCAGGCCCTACCTGCGCTGGATCGCAGGCCTTCGCATTGCGTTCGCGGGCGCAAGCCTTCACCAGGGCCATCAGCGATTGAAGATGGTCGCGATACTCCGCCAGCGAAGCCTCGCGCGATTGCGCGGCCGTTGGAACCGGCGCAGCAGCAATCGGTGCTTGCGCTTGCGCAAGCCCGGCCCCGATCGCCACGGCACAGGCCACGAGTGCGCTGACTCCAATCTTCGGCCGCTGCCACGTCGCCTGCTCCATATGCGCTGATGATAGTGGAGAAACGCGACTCTTCGCCTGCCAAATCACTTCGTAATTACTGCGTTCCCGCCGGATGAATCCAGACCGCGTTTCCGCCTCCCGAAACCATGTGCACATGCAGCACCGTGTTCCGGTCCACGGCCTGTTTCGTCAGAGTCGTGTGCGTCGCCTCCTCGGCCGCATCCGGCGCGTCCGCGTAGATCTCAGCCGTATACTCGCCGTCCCCCAGAAAAGTCAGCGGCACCTTGATGTCGCGCTGATCCCAGTTGGTGATTGACCCAACATACCAATCCTCGCCGCTGCGCCGCGCCATCGAAATCCACTCCATGGGCTGGCCACCGATCACATGAATCGCATCCCACGTGGCCGGAACCCGCTTGATGAAATCGAACTCCTTCTGGCCCGCGTAGTGCTCCGGATAGTCCGACACCATCTCCAGCGGGCTTTCAAAGACGACATACAACGCCAGTTCCTGCGCGCGTGTTCCCAGGCTCATCGGCTCAAAGTTACGCGCGACAAAGTTCTTCAGATTGCTGTTGCCGAAGGCGCCCGGCGTGTAATCCATTGGCCCGGCCAGCATGCGCGTAAAGGGCAGCGTCGCGTTGTGGGCCGGCGAGACGCGCGCGCTCCATTTCAGATACTCCTTGCCCATCACGCCTTCCCGCGTCATCAGGTTGGGATAAGTGCGCCGCAAGCCATCCGGCTTGAAAGCGCCGTGGTAATCGATCATCAGATGACATTCTGCCGCCTTCGCCACTACCTTTCGGTACCAGTTCACCATCCACTGATCGTCCCGGTTCATGAAGTCGATCTTGACGCCCGCGATTCCCCACTTCTCGAACAGCGGGAAGGCCTGGTCCATATACTCGTTGACTGAAGTCCAATGCGACCACAACCAGATCCTGACGTGCCGCTCCTTTGCATAGCGCAGCAGTTCCGGCATATCGATCTCCGGAGTCACCTTCGTAATATCCGCATTCGCTGAATAATCCTCGGGGCCCGTGCGATGTGCCAGCGCCCACCCCGCATCAATCAGCATGTACGGGAAACCCGACTTCGCCGCAAAGTCGATGTAGTGCTCCATGGTCGCGGTATTCATGCCGGTCTTGAAGGTGACGCTCGGCGCCGCATTGTCTGACCACCAGTTCCACGCCGACTTGCCCGCCTTGATCCACGACGTATCCTTGATCTTCGACGGCGGATTCAGATTGAGCACGATATTTGACTCGATCAGCCGACCCGGCTCATCGCCGATCATCAACACTCGCCACGGACTATTGAATGGCGTCGTCGTCTCGACCGCCACTCCCGGGTCGTCCACACGTGGCGCCAACTGCGCCCGGACGTTGTAGCGCCCCGCATCCTTGCGCAGATACATTCCCGCGTAGTTATCGATGTCTGCTTCGGTAATGGCTACCCAGCCGATCCCCGGCTCCTGGGCCAGAAACGGCAGCCCGACCAGCCAGTCGCGGTGCAGCCCGCTCACCATGCGCAGTTGATATTCATCCTCATATGAGGATTGAAATCCGTCCAGGATCAGCGGATACGTCACCGCATCCTTCACATACGCAAACTCCGTCATCTCGTGCGTAATGCGAACCTGGCGCAATCCCGGCTGCTCCGGAACAATATATCGGAAGGCCACGCCGTCATCGAAAGCGCGCACCTCGATTGTCAGCTTGCGCCCGGCAGCATCCTCGAAATCCGCCCGCACCCCGTTGTAGTGATTGCGGACCGTGCGCGTCTTGCCCACGGGAATGGTGTAGGTCTCGTCCTCGCTCTCGGTTTGCACATTGGTCTTGTGCATACCCGGGCCCAGCGGCGGCTGCCCTTGAAGCTCCAGCCGCAGCCGCGACTCGGCGATTAACTGCTTGCCGTGAAACTCCACAGCATAATGGAGATCGCCCTCCGCGGGCGTTGCGGACGACGCCTGTCCTTCCGCCTGCGCTGCCGGAGCGGCATCAAAGAGCATCAGTGTGATCTGGCCGTTGGGCGAGCTCACCTTTACGCTCGGCGCATCGCTGCTTTGCGCAGTGACAGCCGCAGCGCCAACGAGAACGAGCAGGCAGAGCAGAGCGGCACGTATCGTAGGCATCATTCCTCCGTGCAAACCGAATTTGCTTTGAGAGCTTCTTTCCGGGTGATCCGGGTTCCGCGCCAGTATACTCTGCTCGCTCAGGCCATCTCGCTGCCCTGCTCGGGCTCTCTGCCCGTTCCATCAAGCTCGCCTGAGGGCGGCGGAAGCGTGAGCCCTGCCGCCTGCATCATCCACTCGATGTCGTATCCTTCTTTGCGCACCCGCTGGTCGTAGTAGAGGAGCGTGATCCCCGTAGCGTAGATTGGCCCGAGAAAGGTAGTCGTAAAAAATGAGATCACATGCGAGAGAGCGGTCAGCCCAGGCCCTGCCTGCCCATGCTGCTTGACGACGGCGACAAAAATGAAGCTCTGCGTGATCAAGGTGAGCCCGATTTTGACAGCCCCGATCAACAGCGCCAGCACGAAGATCCGCCCTCGCGCGCTTTTGCTCAGGTCCACTCCGCGCCGCAGTGCTTTCACGGCCTTCAGATCTTCTACCACGCACGCCGGCAAGGCCAGCGCATAGCGCAGTCCCATCCAGATGGTGTAAGCGCCCACGGGAATGAGAAGCAGGATGAAAATGACGGTGGCTGTGGCGAAGATTGAGAGCGCCGCCGGGTTGGCCTCCGCGAGATGCCCGGCGGCTTGACTCGCGGCGCCCTTTGTATACCAAATCATGGTTCCGAGATAGCCGGAATAAAGCAGCGCAATCGGCGCCCAGACCGCCACGGCGGTAATAGCCATCAGCCAGACGTATCTTCTGAGATGCGGCAGGATGCTCTGGTAAGCTCCCCGGATCGTGGTGCGCTCGCCCAAGTGCAACGACGCCACGGCGCGGCAGATCGCGGCCACGGCGGCGCCGAAGAGCAGAAAGAGGATCAGCAATTCCGCCAGCGTGGAACCCAGGGTGGTCCACACCAGCACGCTGTTCATGTGCAGCCTCTTCAGCAGTTCCATGAGCCCCAGCGTCAGCAGATTCAGAGCCAGAGCCACGCCGGAATATACGGCGAAGATCCCGGCAAACAAAAGAAAGTTTGTCCGGTAAAGCTGCGCTGTTCGGTCCAGAATCTCGCCGAGGGTCATGGGGCGAAGATCGGTTTCCATGCTTTGCTCCTCAATGGTGTGGCCGGAGACGCTTGGCGGGATTATAGCGGCTCCTTCGAGAGCGTGACAGAGTCAGCGGTTGACTGCCTGCGAAGATGTGCCGGGAACCCATATCGAGCGCGCTTTCTTAAAGGGAAGGAGAGACAGCAAGCCCCAGCCGATCATCCGGCTGGGGCCAGTGCTGTTTGGTTGGTTCAATCCGCCGGTCAGAATTCCAAACGGAGCGTCAACTGCACCTGACGCGGCGTGTTGTGCGACGAGCTGAACTGAGGTTGAAACTGCAATACGCCGTCGCCGCTGCCCGGATTGTTCAGTCCCTGCATATTGAAGACGTTGAAGGTGTCCATGTTAAACCGCAGCACCGTCGCTTCCTTGATCGGGAAGACCTTGAAGACGGAAAGGTCGGCTACGAAATTGTTCGGCCCATTCAGCAGGGTCTTTCTCCAGGGATTGGTGCTGGAGGGGCCGGGCGCGTAGCCCTGGTTGTCTGTGCTTCCGTCGAGCAGGTTGAGCTGCACGTCGTTGGTGTTGTAGTGCGAGTCCTGGGCCTTGCCGCACGGCGCGGTCGGGTTATAGTTCGTGTCAAGGGGCTGCGAATACGGCGTCCAGCCGGAAGGCAGACCGTTGACAACAGCGGTGCAGCCGCTTGACGGCAGTTGCGACGGCGCAACATAACCGTTGAACCATTCATACGCCGTAGCACACTTGCCGGAACGGCAGTCGGTTACCTTGTGGCCGCTCTTGTAAACATGAATCGGGTTGGTTGGTCCCCAGTTTCCATTGGAGACGTAGAAGTCCTGGGAGTTGAAGGTTCCGTCGCCCGCAACCTCCCAACCGCCAACCACCTCATTCATGAAACGGTTGACGCCGCTCAGGTAGTGCTTGCCCCGCCCAAAGGGCAGGTCCACCAGGGCGTTGAATTGAATCGCCTGGCGCGGTACGGAAGTGTCGATGATGTAGTCCTGGTAGACATCCAGTTGATGCCAGTAGGCATACGACGCGATGCCGGCTGGCCGCGCCGGAGGCATCACGGGGGCTGTGATCGGTGACTCATTGGGATATTCCTTGATCGTCCCCTGTCCCGAGCTGACGTATGCCTGCCCAGTGTAGAGCACGCCGTCGCGGAAGTAGTTGCCGCCCACACGGAATGGTTGCGACCAGTCGTAGAAGATCTGGTATGCCAATCCGTTGTGGAAGAGCCTCTGGTAGTTCACCTGGAGTTGGTTGTCGTTTGACCAGCCGCTCTTCTGGTCGAGGATGCTGTTGCCCCACACGGTCTGGTCGTACGGTCCCAGCGCCGTGGATTGATAGGTTGGCAACCCGATCGTCGTTCCCTTGGGCGGCTTGGTGCCGGTCAACAGTTCCCAGGCGAAGGTCGAGTAGGGGTTGTTGTAACGGTATTCCTGGTCCAGGTTGGTGCCGTGCGTCCACAGCCAGCTCACGCGCAGCGCCGAGTTGCCCTTGAGCGGCTGTTCGACCGTGAAGTTCAGCTGTGTCACGAAGTCGGGCGCCTCATTGGGGGTAATCGTATAGAGACCGATACCCGGCAGAATGGCCGTGGTCGAGGTGCTGTCCACAATGTTAGTGGTGTTGATGCCTTGCACGGGGAACGTCGCGTTCCGGATCAGGTAGTTCTGAGTCTTATCCGGTGACTGCGCGGCCAGGCTGTAGTTCTGAGAGTAGCCGGCGCCATGAGGCACCTGCCTCATTTCGTCCTTATAGCTGGTTCGCACCGGGATGGGAAAGATGTAGCGCCCGTAGCCGCCGCGGAGTACCGTGCCATACTTGCCGCCAAATGGCTGGTAGGCAAAGGCCACGCGCGGCAGGAAGTTGAGGTTGTAGTTGTCGACCAGTTGAGGGGGCAGACCGGCTTCCTGCGGCGTCTCGAGCTTTACGCCGATGTTTGCGAGGTTGGTGATGATCGCCTGCGTCGTCATGCCCCGGGCGATCTGTTCAGACGGGGGGCTGGCCAGCACCAGGGCGTGGTTCTTCAGATCGAAAGACTCCATCGCCCCGTACTTCACCCACGTAGCCGGATGCGCCTCATAGCGCAGACCAATGTTCCAGGTCAGGTTCCGCGTCATGTGGTAGTTGTCCTGGAAATAGGCGTCGAACTCCATGTCGTGGTAGTGCTCGTAAGGCAGGTTTAACTGGACAGAGTAGGAATTGCCCGCGCCCAGGAATTCGTCGGCGTTCACGTTGCCGGTGTTGGAAGTGACCCCATAATTGGTTCCCGTCGTGGGATCCTCGAGGCCCGTGGCCTGGGAGCTGAAGTTCA
>JAJZVZ010000213.1 GCA_021846945.1 Acidobacteriota bacterium
GCTGCTGCTGGACCGCCGCATTCACCACAATCCCACTGTCAATATCGATTCTCCCAAGGCATGGAAGGTGCTACCCAAGTCACTGGCTGAGCCGGAAGTAACCGAGATGCTGGAACGGGCCGCAATGGCCGCTTCGCATCCGTTGGCGCAGGCGACGGCGCTCCGCGATCGGGCCATCCTCGAACTGCTTTACGCGGGCGGACTGCGCGTCTCCGAGGTTACGGCTCTCTCGGTTGGCGACCTGGCAATGGATGCGGGCCGCGTGCACGTGCGCGGCAAGGGCGACAAGGAGCGAATTGTGCCGCTGGGGCGCTCGGCGCTGGAGGCGATTGAAGGCTACCTGCGTGAGGGGCGTCCGCACCTGGCGCGCATCAGTTCCAGGAAAAAAGGCAACACTGCGCATCCGAGCGCGGCAAGACACGACCAGGCCCGGCTCTTTCTTTCTATGCACGGCATGCCGCTCACGCGCCAATGGGTGTGGCATCTGGTGAAGACGGCCGACAACGCCGCCAGCCCGCACAAGCTGCGCCACAGTTGCGCCACTCACATGGTGGAGCATGGGGCCGATCTGCGCAGCGTGCAACTGATTCTGGGCCACGCCGACATCTCCACCACGCAGGTCTATACGCACTTGGCGCTGGGCCGCCTGAAGGCCGTGCATCGCGAACATCACCCGCGCGCCAGGCGCCGTATTGACGCGGCGGCAGACTCCTCATCCGATGCGCCGCAGATCGCTCGTGCGCCTTCCTTGCGCATCGTCTCGCGCCGCGGTGAACCCGTCGCAGAAGACCGGAAGCTTCAACCCGGCAAGGAGACGGCATGAGCACCACAGCAGTGTCCAGCGGCCCGCTTGATGCGCTGGTGACCGGCTATCTGCAGATGCTCACCGGCGAGCGCGGCGCCTCCGCTCACACGTTGCGCGCCTACGAGCGCGAGCTGCGCAACTTTGCCGCATGGGCCGCCGAACGCGACAGCTCGATGGGCGTTGACCGCATCGAGCATACGCACATTCGCGCTTACCTTGGGGCTCTTTATGAGCGCGGACTCTCCAGGGCCTCGGCGGCGCGAGCGCTGGCCGCCATCCGAAGCTGGTTCAAGTGGCTGGCGCGCACCGGCTATATCGAGCAGAACGCCGCCGCGCTGGTTTCCACGCCGCGTCTGCCCAAGCACCTGCCCCGTGTGCCTTCCATTGAGCAGATGAACCGCGTGGTGGATTCAGTGGATGAAGACGCCGCAAGCTGGCCGGCGCGCGATCGCGCCATCCTGGAAATGCTTTACGGCTGTGGCATCCGCAACGCCGAGCTGACCAGCCTGAACCTCGACGACATTCACTGGGCCAACGAGGCCGTGCTGGTGCGCGGCAAGGGCCAGAAGCAGCGTTACGTTCCGCTGGGCGACGCTGCCGCCGAGGCGCTGCGGGCGTATATGGCCGAGCGCACGGCCCGGCTGGCCGCGGCCAATGGGGCGACGCCGGCACTATTCCTGAATCTGCAACTGCGCGGTCTGAACAAGGCCAGCAGCCGCGCGCGGCTCACCACGCGCAGCGTGGGCCGCATTGTCAAGCGCATCGCCATCCTGCGCGGCCTCTCCGCCGACGTGCACCCGCACACGCTGCGCCACGCCTTCGGCACGCACCTGCTGGAAGAAGGCGCCGACCTGCGCGCCATTCAGGAACTGCTCGGCCACGAACGGCTCTCCACCACGCAGCGCTACACGCAGCTCACCACCGCGCAGCTAACCGCCGTCTACGACAAGACGCATCCGCGGGCGAGGTAGCCTGCTGCGGGGCAGGTGGCCCGCTTATCGATTCCAATTGAATGCTGCAAGGTTGCGCGAGGTGCGCGGCATTCATCCTTCCGAAGGGATCAGGTGTGCGGCAGAATGGATGAATGGGCCACCGTATCTGTCTCGGGGAATCAGTGCCTCCATTCAATTCTGTCTCCGGGAAGTAGAAATAGCTGTGAAGCGCCTCTCTTAGTGTGCGGAAAATATATTTCCGCATAACGATCGAGATTCAGTCTTCGAAACACCTGAGCCGACTCCAACGCCATCATGTGCTCCGGACGAGGTTGACATCTCGGGAGAGCCGCAAGCGAAGTCCCAAACAGGCAGGAAGTCCGATGCCCATCTACCCAGACGATATAAAAAAGACTTGGCGCTCCAGGAGGAAACTCTGTGCAAACAGTCCCCTGGTAACGAATGCACTTTGCTGGATCACTTTGATAGATGAGATCTGTGAGCGTATCCAGTTGTGTCTCGTTGGACGCGCCGATAAGGATTCCATCGGAAACCTGACGCTTTCCATAGGCTCCTTCCAGAAAAAGCCGTAATACCGGTGTCTGAGCGAATTGCTGTGACAGCGAAAAAAGCACCTTCTCTTCTGATCCCGAGCCACCGTTCGGACCCCACTGAACTTTGCGCGTAAGTTTTAGCCGAACACCTTCGCCGTGGCGAGGGATAACCTCATAGTCCGCAGCCCAATAGTTCGCGGGCCGAAATGTGCCTTTTGATCGCGCGCTGATCGACTTGCTTGGAGACAGGAACTGCTGGAGCCTGACTTCCATTCCGGGCGCCAGGTCGATGAATCCTATGCCCTGTTCGGAATAGAAAAACAACGGGACTTCACTCGCCGGCAGTGGAATGTTCTGCGCAATTGTCACTCGAACCTCCAAGGCGGTGAGGCCCGCGGGGAAACAGCCATTTTCATCCATACGCGCGATGCCGCGCGTAAAGATTTTCCATTGCGAATTAATATCTATTCTGCCGGCAAGCGTATTCCACCCGGAAATGCTCGGTCTCCGAACGATCCAGTACCTCGAATCCTGGGGGGACGCTGAACGAAGAGAGAAAATTTTACCGTTGATTGCGCACTCGCGGCTCACTTGATCCTTCGCGCTGGCGGAGCCACCCGGAAGAACGAGCTTCGATGTCTGGAAATCACCTGGAGCCGAACTTTGGCCGTTAGTCGGAACCAGCATTGGAGCGCCGCTGTTCTCTCTGAGACGAAACCCCTTTTCAATCGCCATTTTGTGGCGGAAGCACCCTGAGCAGCACAAAAGCATCGCGCAGAGAACCACCTTTGACAGATTCGCTGCAAACTTCGCATCTGCTCCCGTCGGCTCGATGATCTGTGTTGTTCGTTGCATTTATTTCTGAGCCACCCCCACGAAATGCATTGACCGGGGCAGTGGACATCTTATATCTGGAACAGGCTCACGTGAAAGAGCGGCATGCAACTGGGCAGGTGGCCCGCTCATGGATTCCAGTATATGAAGCGTGTACAGCAGAGTGAATGAGTTGGCCGCCAGCCATCGGGCAAAAAGTGCTGTTATTTCTTTAGCGGTTTCCTCGCGAAGTAATACAGCGAAAACGCCAGCATGGCGAAGGCCACGACCGACACCCATGAGTGATCCAAAAACGTGTGCGGGAAGTTGAGGATGTCGCCTTTGTCGGTGGCGGATTCGTAGCCTTTCAATGCCACGCCCATCAGGCCCACGACACCACCCGCGGCAATCAGGCCGGAGGCATAGAGCGAGCCAGGCGAGATTTCGCTCTCCGCCTCGGCGGCTTCGCCGGCGCGGCGCGCGGCCTGGTCGGCGAACCACCGCACCATGCCGCCGACAAAGATAGCCAGCGTCGTCCCGATCGAAAGATAGGCTCCCACAGCGAAGGAGAGCGAGCGGATGCCGAGCAACTCCACGGCTACCACGATGAAGACGCCGAGCATTACCAGTCCCCAGGGCAGCTTGCGGCTCAGGATGCCGCTGATGACCGTGGCCATCAGGCGGGCCTGCGGCGCGGCGGCCTTCTCGCTGCCAATGCCTTGAATCCACTGCACCTCGATACGGTGCGTGGCGGGCGAGTAGAGATACTTGCCATCGGCCAGCTCCGGCGAGCCTATAGCATTGAGCACGATGTATTCGCTCTTGTGATGGACAACTGAGGTATTGCCGAGGCCAAGGACGGGAAACTCATCGGGCAGGTGGCGCACGTCCTTTTGAATTGTGACTCCGAGGTGAGGCGCGTTGATGTTCCAGGGCTGTGAAGCGGCGCGGAACGACTGCAAGCCTGTATTCATGAGGTTGAGTGTGAAGCCGATGGCCACCGTGGAGACGGCCACGCCGATGACCAGCGCAAGCTGCTGCAGGCGCGGCGTCGAGCCGACGATGAAGCCCGTCTTGAGGTCCTGCGAAGTGTCGCCCGCGTTGGCCGAGGCGATGCAAACCACGCCGCCGATCGTAATTGCCAGCGCGCCGTAGGCCGAGGCCGTCCAGCCACGAACAAGAAAGATCGCCGCCGTGGCCATCAGTGTGGCAATGGTCATGCCGGAGATGGGGTTGGCCGAACTGCCGATCAGTCCCACGATCCGCGAACTGACCGTGACGAAGAGAAAGCCGAAGAGCACCACCAGCAAGGACGCGGCGAGGTTGGCCTCCCAGCCCACATAGGCTCCCGGGACGGGCTTGAACTGCAGGAAGATGAACATGCAGGCCACGAGCAGAATGGAGCCCATGACGACAACGCCCATGGAAAGGTCATTTTCCGTGCGGATGGGCGTGGAGTTCACCCGCCTGCCGGGGCGCAGGTTCTTGAATCCCGCGGTCAGGGCGCCGAAAATCGTGGGTACTGTCTTGATGAGTGTGATCAACCCGGCGGCGGCCACGGCGCCCGCCCCCATCGGCCGGATATAGGTGGCCCAGAGTTCGCTGGGGCCCATCTCTGAGATGGGAATGGTGCCGGGATAGACGGGCCGTGGCAGATCCTTGCCAAAGAAGTAGATGAGCGGCATCAGCACCAGCCACGAAAAAACACCTCCGGCAAAAATGGTGCCCCCCACACGCGCGCCGATGATATATCCCACGCCGAGATACTCCGGCGTGGCCTCGACCTTGATGGAAGCGCCCTTGAGGATATGGGTGGGACCGAAGTCGGGCTGGAACTCAGGCGTGCCCGGCCAGGCTTTGAAGAGGTTCTCATTCTGAAAGAGCGTATAGAGCGAGCCCAGGCCGAGGCCGAAGAAGACGCGGCTGGCCAGCGAGCCTCCGCGTTCGCCGGCGATGAGCACATCGGCGCAGGCGGTGCCCTCGGGGTAGGTCAGCTTGCCGTGCTCCTCGACGATCAACTGGCGGCGTAGCGGAATCATGAACAGCACACCGAGCCAGCCGCCGATAAGCGCCAGCATGAAGATACGCGAGTACTCCAGATCAAAGCCCAGAAAGATGAGCGCCGGCAGCGTGAAGATGACGCCCGCCGCGATGGACTGGCCGGCGTTGCCGGTAGTCTGGACGATGTTGTTTTCAAGAATGGAGGCGCGGCCAAAGGCGCGCAGGATACTGATGGAGAGTACCGCGATCGGAATGGAGGCTGCCACCGTGAGACCGGCGCGCAGGCCCACGTACACAGTAACAGCGCCGAAGACCAGACCGAAAAAGGAGCCAAGCAGAATGGCGCGAAGAGTAAATTCCGGACGCTTTTCGTGGGGTGGAACAAAGGGCTGAAAGTCGGACAAGGGCAGCCTCCAAATGCTGGCAAGTGCGGTTTGGCACGAAGTTCCTGAAGGGCGAGTTTAGCAGCGCAAGGGGCCGGACGTCACAGTCACGGCGCACTGGTGAGCCCCGCAGCACATGGCAATTTGCCTGTTTCCTCCTGAATATCCCGGAGCGAGAACCGCATCCTGACCGGCGCTTCGCTTCCCAAAACAGGAAAACCCGGCGCATAAATGGGCGGCTGCATCCGTCATCCGGAAGGAATGGGAATTCAGTTGTATCGCATTCAGATTTTTGTGGACATACGAATTGATTTGCCGGAAAATTCCACTGGGTCTCAGGCTACCGGCGCCAACTCTGGGGTTTCTTTTGCCGGGAAAGGAAATCAAGATGAATCGAACGATGGGGAGAATTGTATTCCCGCTCGCCGCAGTTCTCTCAATGGCGGCCGGGGTATGCCAAAGTCAGGTGGCGCTCACGCATCATGTGCGCCGTGCCACGCAAGACGGCAGCGCCAAGCTGGTGGGCCATCTGCCCGCAAACCAGATTATGAATCTGGTGATCACCTTGCCTCTTCGCAATGAAAATCAACTGGATCAGTTTCTCCAGGATGTCTATGACCCGGGCAGTCCGTCATATCGACATTTTCTGACGGTGGACGAGTTCACGGCGCGGTTCGGTCCTACGCAGTCCGACTATGACGCGGTTCTTCAATTCGCCAGAGAAAACGGCCTGACGGTCACCGGCACGTCACGGAATCGGCTGAACGTGAATGTCTCGGCTCCCGTGTCGAGCATTGAGAAGGCCTTCAACCTGAAGCTGAATACGTATCAGCATCCGACCGAGGCCCGCACGTTCTACGCGCCTGACCGCGAACCGCGTACGTCTCTGCCGTTTCCTCTATGGCATATCTCGGGGCTGGATAACTATTCGATTCCGCGTCCAGCCGGTCTCGACAAGAATCCTCACCCGGGGACGAACTCAAATGCGACGGTCGGCTCTGGTCCTTCGGCGTCTTTTCTTGGCAGCGACATGAGAGCGGCTTACTACGGGGGAACGACGCTGACGGGCACCAACCAGTCGCTCGGCCTGCTGGAGTTTTACGGAACCGATCTGTCTGATCTGAACACCTATTACAAGAACATCGGGCAGACGAACAATGTCCCCATCACGCTGGTTTCCACCGATGGCACCAGCACAAGCTGCCTGTATTCGGCGGGCTGCGACGACACCGAGCAGACGCTGGACATGACGCAGGCCCTCGGTATGGCTCCGGGGCTGTCGAGCCTTGTCATGTACGTGGGAAGCACCGATGCGTCGATCTTCAACGCCATGGCTACGGCCAAGACGCTCAACGCGCAACTGGCCTGCTCCTGGGCGTGGCGCCCGGCGGACCCCAGCACCGACGACCCCTTTTTTAAGGAGTTCGCGGCGCAGGGGCAGAATCTGTTTGTCGCTGCCGGGGACTACGGCAAATGGCCTACGCGCAAGAGCCCCTATTATTACCCGGCGGAAGATGCGTATATTACGTCGGTCGGCGGGACGGCGCTGACCACCAGCAGCGCCGCCGGCCCGTGGAAGTCGGAGAGCGCATGGGCCGATGGTGGCGGCGGCATCTCGCCGGACAAGATCCCGATTCCTTCGTGGCAGCAAACCACGGCCGCCAGCTGCTCCACCTGCTCCACGGTCTATCGCAATGCGCCGGATGTCTCCGCGAATGCGGACTTCACCTTTTACGTATGCGCCGACCAGACCACTTGCACAGCCAACCTGTACGGCGGCACCAGCTTTGCGGCGCCCATGTGGGCTGGCTATATGGCTCTGGTCAATCAGCAATCCGT
>JAJZVZ010000037.1 GCA_021846945.1 Acidobacteriota bacterium
CGGCGATCCAGGCGGTCAGGATATCTACGTGATGGACATCGCCAGCAAACGCTGGCTGCAGGCCACGCATGAAGCCGGCAACAACGATTTCCCCTGCTGGGCGCCCGATGGAAGACATATCGTGTTTCAGCGGATGGTGAATCATCGCACGCAGATCTGGACGATGCTGGCTGACGGCACCGACCAGCGGCAACTTACCCATACGGGCAACAACATGATGCCCAACTGGAGCTGGAAATGAACCCGGATGATGAGCCTGTAAAGGTCCGGTTATCCGCACGGCGCAGACAACCGGGCGGGATTCATGGACCGTGATCTGGACTCTTGCCGAATGAATCATCCTCGGCATCGGCGCAGGGAAAGACTGGACCGGGTCATCCGGAAGAGATTATTCAACTTTTGCCAGAAGAAGGAGCGCTCCATTGAACCGACGTAAACGCATTTTGACGCCAGTTGTCCTGCTTGCCGCCTTGGTTGCCGTTGCAGGCTGCAAAAAGAAGGAAGCGGCGCCGCCCGCCGCAGCTACCGCACCGACGGCTACGGCCGCGATGCCCACCGCTCAGCTCACCATCACTCCGGATACCATCTCGGCCGGGGACCAGGCGCAATTGAGCTGGCACACGACCAACGCCACCACCGTGTCCATCGATGGAATCGGCGAGGTGCCCTCTTCGGGTGTGAAGACAGTGACTCCGACAGCTTCGACCACGTACCACCTTGTGGCACGCGGCGAAGGAGGTTCGGCAGATGCCACGGCGCACGTGACCGTAAATGCGCCTCCCGCCGTTTCCGTGCCGACCAACACCATGACCGCGGAGCAGGAGTTTGAGGCGAATGTACAGCCTATCTTCTTTGATTACGACTCTTACGACATCCGCAGCGACGCGCAGGCCACCCTCGCCAAGGATGCGAGCTACCTGGTAAGCCATCCGAACATCAAAATTGTGATCGGCGGCTACTGCGACGAGCGCGGCTCCGACGAGTACAACCTGGCGCTGGGCCAGAATCGCGCCGATGCCGCCAAGAATGCGCTCGTGACCGCGGGTGTGGCGGCGAGCCGGATCCGCGTGATCAGCTATGGGAAGGAGAAGCCGTTCTGCACCGAGTCGACTGAGGCCTGCTGGCAGCAGAATCGCCGTGCCGGGTTCTCGGTGGATCAGTAAGCACGGCCGCGGACCTGAGTCCTCTTTCCGGTCGCCAGCAAGCCGCGGTTTATCAACAAGGTTGTCGCTTTGCGGGGTTTCGTTCGAGGGGCTCCGCCAGGGGCACGGGAAATTTGGCAGCATCCCGCGCGGCAGTAACGCCTGAAAAGGTGAACTGCCGCGTTCAGTTGTTATCATGGGGGAATCATGCAGATGACAGGGACGATTCGCAAACGCTTTCTTGCAGGCGCAGCTTTAGGAATCCTTCTGGTCTCAGTGCCTGTGCCAGCCCACGCGGTGGCAAAGGAGATCATCCAGTTGCAGACGCAGGTCCAGCAACTTTTGGACATGGTGCAGCGGCTACAATCTTCTTTTGATACGCGCTTCGGCGTTCTGCAGAACCTGGCGCAGCAGACGTCCGACAACGCCACCCAGATCGGCGCGTCCGTGGATGCGCTGCAGAAGAAGCTGGACGCGGAAAATCAGGCACTGAACGGGAAAATGGATGGTGTCTCGGGTCAGATGCAGTCGCTGAATGACTCCGTCGATGAACTGAAGACCCGCATCGCGCGGTTGGAGAAGTCGGTTCAAGGGCTGCAATCGCAGCTACAGAACATCCAGAATCCTCCGCCATCAGCGGCGCCCGGCATGACTACGCCTCCGGGTATGCCCGCCCCCGGCGGCGCTTCCGGCGCGGGCGGTCCGGCGACCAACGCTCCGGGCGTGTCCCAGGCGCCTCCGCTTCAGGCAACCTTCCAGGCCGGTCTGCGCGATTACACCGCTGGACGGTACGATGTGGCGAGTGGAGAGTTTCAGGAAGTGCTGCACTACTATCCGCTCGATGATCTGGCCGGCACCGCGCAGTTTTACCTCGGCGAAATCGCTTACCAGCAGAAGAAGTATGAGGATGCGGTGAACGACTATAACGCTGTTCTGGAGGGCTTTGCCGGCAATGCCAAGGCGCCGGCGGCGAAGCTGCACAAAGCATTGGCGCTCCTGGCATTACGGAAGCGGACAGCAGGCATCGAGGAGTTGCGCGATCTGATCAAGCGCTATCCGAGGACCCCAGAGGCTGCCGAAGCCCGCAGCAAGCTGAACGGCATGGGCGTGAAAATTAACCCTCGCTGAGACAACGCGCGGACAAGTTGTGAGACGCCTCCTGCGATGGATGTCAGGGATTGCTGGTGGCGTCTTTGGGGACAGCGCGTCAAATCCGGGCTCGGCGTTGGTTCGGGCTGGAGGCATGTTTCGAGGCAACGCGGATGGCGTCTCCAGCCACCATCCAGGCGGCCGTGCATTTTCTCTGGTGCTGAAAACGCAAAATCGAGCCGATTCCGGCAGCGTGAAAATGGGACAGACAGTGGCCTTGGGGAGCGGCTTGAAGTCAGTTAACGTGTGAGAAATTCCTTGAATCGAAGGATCGTCGCCGGCCTTCCCGGTGGTGGATCTTTTTTACGGATGTCACCGGGCTTTGGACGCCGGTGCTGGGTTATATGCGCCTGCTCCACGAAAATTCAAAGAGATAGAGCCTCGGAATTTGAAATCCTAATCTGTGGGAACCTATAATGATACAACTAGTAAGTAGTTCGCATGAGGGGTGCGTCTTCCAGGAAAAGATATCTTCTCCCCTAGCAGTTAAGCACAGGCCTTTAACCTCGAGTCACTACGGGACCCCCGGCAGTCGAGACGGTAATCTCTAGACTAGATTTTTGAGGTGTATGCTGATGATCGATTCAGCCGAGCAAGTGGTTGAAATGCCCGATATCGCAGAGCGATCGGCGCTGTTGGAGCGGGTACTGGCAAGCACGCAGCTGAGGCGTGCAACCCGGCTGAGAGAGCTTCTGCAATATGTCGGCCAGCGATCTCTGAGGGATGGTTGTGACCAGATTCGTGAACAGGAGATCGGTGTAGAGGTCTTTGCCCGCACGGAAGGTTACGATACCAGCGTCGATAATATCGTTCGGGTAAATGCTACTGAGCTGCGCAAGCGCATCGAAGCTTACTTTGAAACTGAGGGCGCGAACGAGCCGGTGATCATGGAGATTCCGCGGGGAAGCTACGTCCCTGTCTTCCGGAATCGACCGGTTGAGCCGGCAGAAGCCGCCGAGGCTCCCGCGCCTGCCGAGGTGGTCGAACCAGAGGCACCGGTAATTTTTCCAGAGGCCGCGCCGAGCCGTGCTGTGAACGGATGGGTGATTGCCAGCCTGGTCGCCGCAGGTGTGCTGATTGTTGCGCTTGCGGCCGTTTCCCTGAATTTGTGGATGCAAAACCGGACGATGCACCGCCTGCTGTACCCGTGGGAATCCAGGCCCGCGGTTGCCTCCTTATGGAACGATTTTTTGAATGCGAATCCTAATACGGACGTCGTGATAGGAGATGCGGGCTTTGCGATGTTCCAGGAGATCAGCAAGCAGACATTTTCGCTGCAGGACTATCTAAGCCGCGCCGATTGGGAAGCCCCGCTGACCAATGTGCAAACGCCGGAAATGCGATCTGTTTTGAACAGGATAGGGCGGAGGATGATGGTGAGCGGAGGCGGGTTCACGATCGCCCGCCACCTTTCGGATCTGGATCCGCTCAACAATAGGATTCACGTCTATTTTGCGCGAAACTATATGGCATCGCTGGTCAAGCGGGACAATCTGATCCTGTTTGGGGCGAGCTTATCGAATCCGTGGATGGAGCTCTTTGAGGATCGCTTGAGCTTTGTTGTGGAGCGCAAGCAAGATAGCGAACAAACACCCGGCGCGGCGCACGCCTATGTCGTCAACCGCTCGCCGGCCGCAGGCGAGCAGGCCGCCTACACCCCCAGCGCCACAATGGGATACTGTACGGTCGCTTATCTGCCCAATCCCGAACGCAACGGGAAGGTTTTGCTGATTCAGGGAACCACCTCAGAGGCTGCGCAGGGGTGTGGCGACTTTTTGCTTTCCGAGAGCCAGTTGTCCAACTTTCAGAAGAAGTTGAACGCGGCGCGGTTCCCGTATTTTGAGGTGCTGCTGAGCACGTCGCAGATGCTCGATGTTCCGCTCAGCACCAGAATCGTGGCCTACCGCACTTTCCCGGCCCTTCACTGACCGGATTGCGAAAGCTTGCCATGCGGATCTTCCTTACAGGCGCGACCGGATTTGTTGGTCACCATGTGGCGCGCGCTCTCGCCGCCGAGGGCGCAGATCTGCGCATGCTGGTGCGCAAGAGCAGTAATCTGGCTAACCTGGAAGGCATTCCCGGCAATACCGAAGTCGGCGATCTTGCCAAGCCGGAGTCCTATGCGCCCGCGTTGCGCGGCTGCGACGCCGTGGTGCACGTGGCGGCTGATTACCGCCTGTGGATTCGTGATCCCGAGGCGATGTACCGCGCCAATGTGGATGGCACGCGCGAACTGTTGCGCCTGGCGCGCGAGGCCGGCGTACCGCGCGCTGTTTATACGTCCAGCGTAGCCACCATGAACTTCCGCGCAGACGGCATCGTGATCAATGAAGACACGCCGGTTTCGCTCGCGGACATGGTGGGGCACTACAAACGTTCCAAGTTCATGGCTGAGCGCGAAGCCATCGCCGCCGCGGAGGATGGCCAGCAGGTCATCATTCTCAATCCCACCACTCCGATCGGTCCCAACGACCGCAAACCCACGCCCACCGGCCGCATCTTTGTGGATTTTCTCAACCGCAAGTTTCCCGCCTATGTGGACACGGGACTGAACCTTGTCGATGTCTCCGAGGTGGCGCGCGCCCACGTTATGGCTCTGACCAGGGGCAGGCCGGGCAGCCGCTATATTCTGGGCGGCGAAAACCTCACCCTCAAGCAGATCCTCGACAAGATGTCGGCCATCACCGGCATTCCTTCGCCCACCGTGAAAATCCCCTTTGCCGTGGCCGCCACCTATGCTTTCTTTGAAGAGCGGATCACTGGACGCATGCGTGGCAAGGAACCGCGCGCCACGCTTGAAGAGGTGCGCATGGGCCGCAAGAAGATGTTTGCATCGAGCGCCCATGCTCAGCAGGAGCTGGATTTCCGCATCGTTCCTGTTTATCCGGCCATGCGTGCGGCTATCGAATGGTTTTGCGCGAACGGCTACGCGCCGCCTCTCAAATGACCAGGGTCGCCATCATCGCCGCCATGCCGGACGAACTGAAGCCGTTTGTGCGCGGCTGGTCCCAGGAGAGCCGTAACGGCGTCAGTCTCTGGCGCTGGCGCCTGGATGAAGGCGAATGGGTGGCAGCCTGCGCCGGCGCCGGCCCGGCTGCCGCAACACGCGCCTTTGCCGAGGCCGAAAAGGGAGGCGCATTCTCATGGGCCATCTCCATTGGCTGGGCCGGAGCGCTTCGTCAGGAATACGTGCCCGGCTGCGCCTACACGGTTACGGGGGTCATCGACACCCGCACCGGCGAACGCTTCGCAACAACGCTCGGCGAACTTCAGCCAGCGTTGAAAGGCTCGGGCTCAAGCGCGAAGGGTACGGGCGTTAGCCCATACGTCCAGCCCGGCTCAACCTCCGGGGCCTCGGCTCCTGCGGGAATGCTCATGCAACCGCCAAGCCTCTGGCTCGCCACCAGCCCCCGGGTTGCCGATGAGGCTGAGAAGCGGCGCCTCGCAGCGGCCTATGAAGCTGGGCTGGTCGACATGGAAGCTGCGGCCATCGCTCGCCTGGCCCAAATGCGCGGTATTCCCTTTTCTTGCATCAAAGGGATCAGCGACGGCCTGACGGACCGCCTGCCCGACTTCAATCGCTTCCTCTCGGCCCAGGGACGCTTCGAACTGGGCCGGTTTGTATTTTTTGTACTTCCCCGGCCCTGGTACTGGTCCGCATTGGCGCGGATGGGTAAGAATAGCAAAAGGGCTTCCCAGAGCATCGCGAAGTTACTGCTCGATTTACTGGATGAGCGAGGTCACATCAGAAAACAGAATGGCAACCCAAATTTCTAATCCCAAGTTCGGGATCGAATCGAAGATCCCTGCCACGATGCGCGCGGCTGTCTATCGCGGCGTCAACGACATGCGCGTGGAGACGGTGCCGGTGCCGCAGATCGGGTCCGGTGAACTCCTCATCAAGGTGGCGACCTGCGGAGTCTGCGGCACTGATCTGAAAAAGATCCATACCGGCTCCCACTCGGCGCCGCGCATCTTCGGTCACGAGATCGCCGGCGTCGTGGCGCAGGTGGGCGAAGGTGTTACGGGCTACGCTTTGGGTGACCGTGTCATGACCTTCCATCACGTTCCCTGCGGCGAGTGCTACTACTGCCGTAAGCACACTCCGGCGCAGTGCCCGCTTTATAAGAAGACCGGCGCCACGGCGGGCTTTGAGCCTTCCGGCGGTGGCTTTGCGGAGTACATGCGGGTCATGGACTTCGTCGTCGCCAAAGGCGGCGTGGTGCATATTCCCGATGAGGTGCCGTTCGAGCAGGCGGCCTTTGTGGAGCCGCTCAACACCGTCATGAAGGGTGTAAAGATGCTGCATCTCGCCGCGGATGATACGGTGCTCGTGATCGGCCAGGGACCGATTGGGCTGATGCACGCGGCGCTTGCCCGGCGTGCCGGGGCGCGGGTACTGACTTCCGACCTCTTTGCCGAGCGCCACGCCATTGCTGCGAAGTTCGGGTTAAGAGACCAGATCCATGCGGCCACGGAAGACGTGGTCAAGCGCGCCTTTGCGGAGACCGAGGGCCGCGGCGCCGACGCCGTGATTCTGGCCGTGGGCGGCACCGCCCTGATCAAGACGGCGATGGACGCGGTGCGTCCCGGCGGCAGGGTGATGCTCTTTGCGCAGACCCAGCACGGCGAGGCTACGATCGACCCAGCCGCAGTTTGCGTGGACGAGAAGACCCTGCTTGGCTCATACTCATCTTCGTTCCCGATTCTGGGTGAGGTCACCAGCCTGGTCTTTGGTGGTTACCGCGACGGGTTCAACCTGACGCAATTGATTTCGCACCGCTTTTCACTCGAAGAGGCTGTGGAAGCTATCGAGGTTGCTTCGCATCCCACGGCGAATTCGATGAAGATTATGATCGAGCCTGTGCCAGGAGCAGGAGCAGAGTAGGAGGGATTGGATGGCTACGACAATGCAGGCCGCAATCCTCCACGGCCGTGAAGATGTTCGCATCGAACAGGTCCCGGTCCCGGAAGCCGCGCCCGGCGAGCTGGTTCTGCGTGTGGACGCCGCTCTTACCTGCGGAACGGACTTGAAGGTTTTTCGCCGCGGCTACCATGCGCGCATGATTGTGCCGCCGGCGCTCTTCGGACACGAACTGGCTGGAACCGTGGTCGAGGCAGGCGCGGGCGTTCGGGAATTTGCTCCAGGAGACCGCGTGGTGGCGCTTAACTCTGCGCCCTGCGGCGAGTGTTTCTATTGCGCGCGCGGTCAGGAAAATCTCTGCGACGACCTGCTCTTCAACAACGGCGCTTATGCCGAGTTCATTCGCATTCCGGCCCGCATCGTAGCCAAAAACACCCTGCGCATTCCCAGCAGCGTACCGCTGGAGCACGCCGCGCTCACTGAGCCGCTAGCCTGCGCGGTGCACGGCTTTGAAGATTCGCGCCCGCAGCCGGGTGACACGATAGCCGTTATCGGCGGTGGTCCGCTGGGCCTGATGATTCTGCATGTGGCCGCGCTGGCTGGCCACAAGGTTATCGCCATCGTCAGGCACGACGGCCAGGTGGAAGCAGCACGGCAATTGGGAGCAGCGCACGTCGTGCAGGCTTCTACGATCCGCAAGGCCATCCGCGACACCCGTGCGCTGACGCCAACCGGCAGGGGTGTGGATATCGCGATCGAAGCGGTAGGTACGCCGGAAACCTGGCAGGAGGCGGTCGAACTTGTCCGCAAGGGCGGCACGGTGAACTTCTTCGGCGGATGCGCCCTCGGAACGCATGTCAACATCGACACCAATCGCGTCCACTATAGCGGCATCACCCTGCGCGCCACGTTCCACCACACCCCGGCGATTTGCCGCAAAGCCTTCAACCTTATTTGCGGCGGGCGCTTCCAGGCGGGAGCCTTCATTACCGGTCGCGCTCACCTCTACGAACTCAACCGCGTTTTTCAAACGCTGATGAACCGCTCCAGCGAGATCAAGACCGCCATCGTGCCCTGAAGGCAGGTTCTATCACCGAGTCCTCCTGAAGGGCGTGGGCTTCAGAGGTTGCGGAAGAACGCTGAACAGCAGGCGAATTGAGATCGACGCTTTCGGTAGGGGCTAATGCCCGGTTCTTGTCTTGTTGCATTTGCGGCGCGACTGAAGTCGTGTCCTGTTACAGGACTCTGACCGTGCCGAGTTTTTTCCGCAGCCGCTTCAGCCCGTACATCGGTGAAATAATATCGGTTGGGGACTTTGTCCCTGAGGAATGCCGGGCTTCGAGAGAGCCGCCCGGCGGAGACCCAATGACCGCGACCGCAGCGCACCAACCGGATAACGAGACTCTCCTCGCCCGAGGCTGGGCCGCGCTGCCTGCTGAATATCGCATTCCCGAAGTTGCGCCTACGCTTGAAGAAGCCCGCACCTATTGCCAACGCCTGGCCGAGTCGCATTACGAGAACTTTCACGTCGCCACGTGGTTTCTCCCGCGGTCACTGCGCCCGCACTTTCACGCCATCTACGCTTACTGCCGTATCTCGGACGATCTTGGTGACGAGGTAGGCGACAAGGCTCAGGCACTGGCGCTGCTGCACCAGTGGGGCCACGAGCTAGACGCCTGCTACGAGGGCCGCGCGCGCCATCCGGTCTTTGTCGCGCTGCATGAGACCATTCGCGCCTGCTCTATTCCCAAGGAGACTTTTGCCGATCTGCTTACGGCCTTTCGCCAGGATCAGATCATCACCCGCTACGCCTCGATGCAGGACGTGCTCGGATATTGCCGCTATTCGGCCAATCCCGTGGGCCGCCTCGTGCTCTACGCCTGCGGCGAACAAAGCGAAGAGAAGTTTCAACTCTCTGACGCCACCTGCTCCGCGCTGCAACTGGCCAACTTCTGGCAGGACGTGCGCGTGGATTTCGCCAAGGGCCGGGTTTATCTACCACTGGACGACATGCGGCGCTTCGGCGTGACCGAGGCGAACATCGCCGCCGGTGAGGCTACACCGGAGTTCCGCGCTCTGCTGCGGCACGAAGTGGATTATGCACGCTCGCTCTTTGAGCAGGGCCTTCCGCTCATCGGCATGGTGAGCCGCGAACTGGCCGTGGATCTGGATCTCTTTAGCCGTGGCGGGCTTGAGATTCTACGCGCCATCGAGCGCCAGGATTATGACGTGCTCAGCGCCCGCCCGGCCATCTCAAACCGGACCAAGCTTGCCCTTGCTTTGCGTGCTTTGGGCGGCAAGGCACTGCCGTTTTTGCGTCTCGGAGCGCGACCCGCAAGGAAGGCTGCTTGACGCAAGAGAACCCAACCGACGGACCAACCCTGGACCGGGCATACGCGGTGTGCCGGGCCACGGCGCGGCGTGAAGCGAAGAATTTCTACTACGCCTTTCTTGCGCTGCCGGCGCCGCGCCGCAATGCCATCTGCGCGATCTACGCTTTTATGCGCCACGCCGATGACCTGGCTGACGACGAAAGCCTTTCACGCGATGAGCGGCGCCGCCGCATCGACGCATGGCTGGCCGAGTGGCGTAGTGTATGCCGGAACCCCAGGACAGCCATCGCCTCGTCCGACCCCGTCTTCCTGGCCGTCCGCGACACGGTTGCGCGGTTCACTATTCCGCTCAGCCTGCTGGATGAGCTGGTGGAGGGCGTCACCATGGACCTGCGCCAGGTCGCAACCAATGCGCCGGACACCTACACCACCTTCGACGATCTCTACCGCTACTGCTATCTCGTAGCGTCAGTGGTTGGCCTGGTCTGCATACGCATCTTCGGCTATACCGATCCGGCCGCCGAAAAACTGGCCGAAGAGACGGGCATCGCTTTCCAGCTCACGAATATCCTGCGCGACGTGGCCGAAGACGCCGCCCGCAATCGCGTTTATCTGCCGCTCGAAGACCTCGCTGCCCACAACGTTTCGCTGGATTCTCTGCTCCACCGCGCGCCCGGCGCGCCACCCACGGCCAATGAGCGCACTCTGCTGGAGGAGATCGCGCATCGCGCGGAAGACTACTACCAGTCCGCGCACAAGCTGCTTCCGCTCATCGACCGCGAGAGCCGGCCGGCGCTGCGAGTGCTGGTTTCCATCTATCACGGCCTGCTCATGCGCATCCGGCGAGCGGACTACGATGTCTTTTCGCGCCGCGCCAGCGTGCCACTGGCGCAAAAGCTCGCTATTCTGGCCGTGGGCCTTGCGCGCATGGCGCTGGCACGGCTGTGAGGTTGGGCGGTCGCGCATCGACCAAAGGTGAATGACAGATTGAATGGTGGGAGCCAGAGTTCGCAACAGACCGTCACCGTTCTCGGCGGCGGGGTTGCCGGCATGAGCGCGGCCTGTGCGCTGGCCGAGGCCGGCTTTCGCGTGCATCTCGTCGAGCGACGCGGTTATCTCGGCGGCAGGGCCAGCTCCTATCTGCACCCGGGCGTCAATGAAGTCATCGACAACTGCCAGCATGTCCTCTTCGGCTGCTGCACCAACCTCATCGGCTTCTACCGCCGCATCGGCGTGGCGGACCGCATTCACTGGACCGGCGAGATGACCATGATCGAGCCCGGAGGCCGCCGCACGCGCCTCGGTCCTTCGTGGTTGCCCGCGCCTCTCCACGGCATTCCCAGGCTGCTCTCAGCGCATGCCTTCACGCTGGCCGACAAGCTTGCGCTCGCCCGCGCCTTCAGCGCGCTTCTGCGTCCGATTCCAATCGACACAACGGAAAATCTTGGCGCGTGGCTCCGGCGCAATGGCCAGACGCATGGCGCCATCGAGCGCTTCTGGCGGCTGGTCATCGCCAGCGCCCTTAATGCCGACCTCGACACGATCGCGCTGCCCTATGCCGCCAAAGTGATCCGTGAGCTGTTCATGAACTCGGCCGAAGCGGGCAGCATGGGCATGAGCACTGTGCCGCTGAGCGAGCTCTACGCCGGCGCTGAGCAGTTCCTCAACCAACGAGGATCAGAGGTTGTCTACAACGCCAATGCCGAATCCGCGCAGTGGAACGAGCAGAGCCGACAATGGACGCTGGTTACGCGCAGAGGTGAGTTGCTCTCGGATTTTCTCGTGCCGGCGCTGCCCTTCGAGGCCACTGGAAAGCTATTGCCGCGCCTGCCGCCCGCCGAGGGTGCCGATGCGCTGATGGGGCAGATCCGGAAGCACGAGCACTGGCCCATCTGCAGCGTGCATCTCTGGTTCGACCGCGAGATTACGGACCTGGAGCATGCCGTGCTGCTCGACCGCGAGATTCACTGGATGTATAACAAGAGCCGGCTGCAATCGTGGCGCAAGCTGAAGGGCAGTTATCTGGAGTTGGTCATCAGCGCTTCACGAACCTTTGCCGCGCGCAGCCGCGAAGAGGCCATCGCGCAGGCGCTTTCCGAGCTGGCCGAGTTTTTTCCGCGCGTCAAAGATGCGACGCTCGAAAAGGCTGCGCTCATCAAGGAAGTTCGCGCTACCTTCGGCGTCCCCCCCGGCATTGATGCCGCCCGCCCGCATGCGGTAACTCCGTGGCCGAATCTGTTTCTGGCCGGCGACTGGACGGCCACCGGCTGGCCCTCCACCATGGAGAGCGCGGCCCGCTCGGGCCATCTTGCGGCTGAAGTTGTCTGCGCGCAGACCGGCGCTCCGCGCGCAATCCTCAGCCCGGATATGAAGCCGCGTGGCTTGATGCGGCTGGTAAAGACAAGCGTCCAACACAACTCCACATCTCATCACGCCCAGAGATGAGACTGCCAGCGGAAAGCGGATAGCTGATAGCTGCCTTTCTCAGTGCGCCAGCAGATATACGCCGATGCAGACGAGAAAGGCCGCCGTCCATCGCCGATGATCGACATTCTCTTTGAGAAAGAATTTTCCAGCAATGGCGTTTGTGACGAGCGTCAGTGAAGCAGAGGCCGGTGCCACCAGGCTCAGGTCCAGATGATTCAAGGCAAAGAGCAGCGAGAAGAAGGCCAGCGTTAGAAAGCTCACTCCGGCAAAGAAGAGCGGGCAGGTGAGGACAGCGCGGATCGCGCCTTTCATCCCGGCGCGCGCCCGAATCTCGTCGAGGTCGCCGATGGACTTCATGGCTGCGGCGATCAGCACTTCGCCGGCGGTCGAGCTGAGCACCACCGCCGCGATCATCGCGGCAGCAGACCATGGTCCGGGATGCGAGGCAGGGAAGGGAAGAGTCATCGCGGCAGCGCCTCCTCGATTTCGACCGGAGATTTCTTTGTGTTGGCATCGGCCGGGCGCTCGGTCAATGGCGGTCCTTGGGCCACGAAGCCGACACCTACAGTGATCAGCACGATCCCTGCCCAGCGCTCCAGCGAGATGGCTTCGCGGAGCCAGAAGCGCGAGAGCAGCGCCACAATCACGTTGCCGAAGGCCGTGGCAGGCAGGACAAAAGTGAGATCGGCCCACGAGAGCGCCGTCAGATAGCTGGCGAAAAAGCCGATGAGCAGCGCGATGCCCAGAGCAATCCAAGGGGTAAAGACAGCGGCAATGAGCGTGCCCGGAGCGGCCAGCGAAATGTGCGGCATGTGGGTCATGCCACGCGAAAGGCAGGTATCGCCCAGAGGAGCGCACACGGCAACCAGTGTGAGGATCATGTATTGCCGCGGCGAAAGTTTGTGATGCGCCATCCGAGTGTTTGTGTTCCTGGTTGCGGGGCCCTAAAGAAACGGAGGGCGGACGCGATGGCGCCGCCCTCGATTGGGTTGGTGATGGCTGCTTTAAGCGCCGGCGCCCGCTTCTGCCTGATGACTGCGCGCCGCCTTCACCATCTTGTTCCGCTGCGAGCGCAATTTCAAGTAGGACTTGGCCTCGACATAGAGCCGGGGCACGTCGCGATTCACGATTGCCTTCCACACGACTCGGAAGGCCGCCTTGGGCCGGAAGTAGTACTCGTCGTAGAAGCGGTGGACCATTTCCATTACGTAGTCTGTGGGCAGGCCTGGGTACTCGATGTGCGCCATCTGGTGGCCGCCGCCGTCTTCCATGCGCTCGTTGGTGATGAAGCCATTGGCCTTGGCAAATTCGTGAAACTCGGTACCTGGATAGGCATGTGCGATCGATACCTGGATGGTTTCCACGTCGAGCGACTTGGCAAAGTTGATCGTATTGCGGATCGACTCCTTGGTTTCGCCCGGCAATCCCAGGATGAAGTCGCCGTGAATCACCAGGCCCAGGTCATGGCAGTCCTTGGCGAAGGCGCGCGCGCGCTCTACGGTGGCGCCTTTCTTGATGTTCTTGAGAATCTGCGGATCGCCCGACTCAAAGCCCACGATGAGCAGCCGGCAACCGGCGTCTTTCATGGCCTTCAGCGTCTCGTGGTCGGTGGTTACACGCGAAGTGCAGCTCCATGTCAGACCCAGCGGCTTCAACTTTTCGCACAGCTCGATGGTCCGCGCCTTCTGGATGTTGAAGGTGTCGTCGTCGAAGAAAAACTCCTTCACAAACGGAAAGTTTTCCTTCGCCCAGGCCATCTCCGCGGCCACATCGTCCGTGGAGCGCTTGCGCCACGCATGCCCGCTCAACGTCTGCGGCCACAGGCAGAAGGTGCACTGTGCCGGGCAGCCACGCGTCGAGTAAAGCGCGATAAACGGATGCAGCAGGAAGGGCACGTTATAGCGCGTCACGTCCAGGTCGCGCTTGTAAATCTTTGTGGCCCACGGCATCGCGTCCAGGTTCTCCACCTGCGGACGGTCGGGGTTATGCAGGATCTTGCCGTCCTTTTTATAGCTGATGCCAAGGATCTCATTGAGCGGCTTGCCCTGAGCAAACTCGACGACCGAGTAGTCGAATTCGCGCCGGCAGATAAAGTCCAGCGCCGGGCACTCATTCAGGGCACGCTCTGGATCGGTGGTAACCGGCGGGCCGACGAAGGCGATGCGTATCGACGGATGAGCCGCCTTGATGGCTTCCGCCAGCCGCTGGTCACCCTCCCACCCTACGGTCGAGGTGAATAGCACCAGAAACTCGTAATCCCCGCAAATTCGGATCGTCTCCTCAGCGGAGACGTGGTGCGGAGGCGCATCCAGCAGCCGCGACCCCTCCAGCATGCCTGCGGGATAGGTAAGCCAAACGGGATACCAGTAGGATTCAATTTCGCGCGTTGCCGGCCAGCGCGAACTCGCGCCTCCGTCGAAGTTCTCGAACGAGGGCGGGTTGAGGAAAAGGGTCTTCAGGGGCATAGACATCCATCATATTTTACCATTGAAGCGGTTTTTGAGCGGGCTCTCGTTTCAAACCGAACTATTTGCCGTGCAACTCGTTGACCCAGTCCTGCATATGGCCGAGGGCGCGCAGCAGGTTGAGCCGCGCCTTGTTCAGATCCAGCTCTGTTTCCAGCAGGTCCTGGTACTTTTGGCGTTCGTCGATGCGGGCCTGTTCCTGAGCCTTGGGGGAGAGTTGCGGCTGGGCATTCGGCCCGGCCCCGCTGCCCTCCTGCAGCTGCGTTTGCACTGCTTTCAGCTGTTCCTGAGCTATCTGCTGTTTCAGACTGGCAACTTCGGTCTGGGCATCCAGTTCGCGCACGCTATTAGACAGTTGCGAGATCCGGAGGTCATTCTTTCGCCGGGCCTCTTCGGCTTCGACGGTGGCGCGCAGGGCGGCGGCCGCCGATTCCTTGCCCTTGGCGCGATGCCACATGTCGAACAGAGGTACCTCGACGGCAATTCCCGACATGAAGTTATTGGCCGGCAGGGGTTGTGCAAAGTAGGAATTGACGCTGTTGAGGAGGGTTGTGTTGCGGTTGTATTGAGCGGTAAAGGTCAGTTGCGGCAGGTAATTGATCTCCTCATCTGCCTTGGCTGCCTCTTGCTTCGAGCGCGCCAGAAGCTGAGCGGCTCCGATGCCAGCGGGGTCGGGCTCAGGATCGCCGGCGGTCATTTTGGGAATCTTGGGGATGCTGGAGTTGTCGGGCGTGATCGAGCCATCCGGCAAGCCGGTCAGCGTGGAAAGCTCCGTGGAAAGCGTGCTGGCGCGAGCCTCCAAATGCAGGCGGTTGAGCTTGATCTGCGCAGCCGTCAGGCGTGCCTGCAGCAGTTGGCTCAATGAGTCCACGCCTGCTTCGGCGCGCTCCTGCTCAATCGCGACCAGCCGCGTCGCAAAACCTTCCTGCTGGCGGGCGGCGACAATTTCGCGGTCGACGGTGTCGAGCTCGATATAGTCCAGTGAGGCATCGAGGGACACCTGCTCCCTGGCGTCGTGCAAGCTCGCAGTGGCGGCCTGCAAGCCGAAGTGCGCCGCATCGATGTAGTGCTTTTGTGGAATGCCGTAAACCAACGACTGGACAGAGGCGCTCCAGATCGACGGTGGAGTTCCAGTGAAGCCAACCTCGGGGAATGTCGGCAGCCCGGTGCTGAAGTTCACCGAGGGAATGATGACATCCTTGTTCTCTGCCAGAATGGCGTCGGCCTTGCGTACATCCGCCTGGGCGAGCCTGACCGCGCTGCTGTTGCGCTGGGCCAGATCGACCACAGTGGCGAGAGACATCTGGCTCCGCGCCGGGACAGGAGCAGCCATGAACGCCAATCCAAGCAGGATGATCGTCCAGATGCCGCGCGAATTGAATTTGAATGACACTTCAATTCTTCCTATCAATTTTTGGAATCCCAGGCAGGTTTGTATTCGCTTGCGAGAGCCCGGGCCTTCAGCCGATCCTGTTGCGCACCCGCGGAGTCGCCCAGTTTCTGTTTCAAACGAGCCAGCTTGATGAGCGCTACGAAGGCTGGGGCCTCCTCGGTCTTGGAGGTGCTTGCTAGATAATCCTCGATCATTTTGGCTGCCATTTCCGGGTTCCGGTTGGCCTGAATCAACACCGTTGCCCCGTTGTAGAGAGCAACCCCGGCATGCCGGTCTTTGGCAGCAGCGCTCGCGCAGTTGCGGATCGCCCAGTCCATCTCTTCCCAACGCTGCCGATGGCGGCAGAAACTTGCCAGGGAAGACCATTGGAACGCTGGATGTGTACTGACCGCAACGGCCTCTTTGAACTCGCTGTCGGCCGTGGTGTAGTCCTTGCGCGCTTCGGCGATGCGGGCACGCAATTCATGGGCCCGTGCAGGGTCCACTTTATCTAATTGCCCAGCGATCCGCTCGGCCTTGTCCATGCCTCCGCCCACAATGCCCGGGGCGCTCTGGTAAAACTCGCCCAGGTCGGCGAGGGCAGCGGCGTTGCGCGGATCCAACCGCACGGCCTCTTCAAACTCCGCGCGCGTACGCTTGCCCAGGGAATACGCGGTCAAAAACGAAGCGCGGCTCGCCTTCTCGCCCAGCGCGCGGCCCAGCCACAAGTGATAGTTGGAGTTCTGCTGGTCCATCTCTACGGCCTGTTCGCACTCCTGTGCAGCCGCATTCCACTGCTCGAGTGTGAAGCGCACGCGGCAGAGAAGGTTATGCGCTTCGGCTACGCCCGGTCCCGATTTGGGGATCGATTGCAGCAGTGAGATTGCCTTGTCTGCCTCGCCTGCCTGCAGCGCCTCATTGGCGCGGGTCAGAGTCTCCTTTGCGACCTGCGCGGACGCAGAAACAGCGATGGCTGCGAGCAACCCAGCCGTCAGCGCCCGCCTCACCGTGGCGGCCGGCCTCATCGCACGACCCTGATCGGAACGCCCTCCTGCAAAGGCTCTCCGTCGGTTGTCCCCACCGCGACCCACTCGCCGTCCGACAAACCGGAGACGATGGACGCCTGGGTCAGATTGATGATGCTGGTTACGACAGGGGTCCTCACAAGGGCGTTGTTGACGACCCTGTATACGCAGGGTTTGCCGTCAACATAGTAGAGCGCTTCGCGCGGCACGCTGAGGGCGTTGCGTTCACTGGCGGTGGTGACCGTTACGGTCACATTGGTGTCTGGCAGCAGGCCACTGTTCGGCTTGTCAAACTCGACCAATACCTCGCCCACATTACGCGTGCCATAGCTAACGATGGTTGTTGGGGTCCGGGAGATATGCCCATGCCATTCCTCGCCAGGCATGGCGTCCCACTTGATCAGAGCCGATTGGCCAACCTGCAGCCGGCCGATGTCCGGCTCGTCAAAATAGGCTCGCACGCGCTCACGGCCCAGGTCCGCCATCTCCAGCAGCAGCTTGCCCGCCTCGACGTACTGCATCGATAAAGCATTCACCGTATAGACCGTTCCCTTGATCGGGGCGCGGATGACCGTCTTAGCGATCACCTCTTGCGCGGCTTCCAGGTTGGCTTCCGCATCGGCGAGCGCAGCCTGCGCCCGCGCAACATCTGCCGGCGAGTACCGGTTGTTCAGGTTCTGTTCTGCTGCATGCAGAGCGGATTGGGCGATTGCCAGACGGTGCCGCGCTGCTGAGACCTCGCTGGGCGAGGCTGCTCCTGTCGCGGCAAGTTTGGACAGCGCATTCAGGTTCTGCTCCGCCATATCGCGCTCCAGGCGGTTTCGCGCCACGTCCGCCGCTGCTGCCTGGCGCTGCTCCTGGGTTCCATTATGGGTGACGGCCTGCAGATTTGCCTGCGCATTCTTGAGGGTGCTTTCTGCCGCTGCCTCCCTGGATCGCGCCTCCGTATCGTCTAATTCCATCAATAACTTACCGGGTGGAACCGCATCTCCAGCTTGCACATAAACGGCATTTACCGTGGTGTTGATCGGGCTATAAAACTCGTAATTCTTCTCCGGTTCCACGCGCCCGTTGGTACTGACCGTCTTTACCAGGACCTGATGCCCCACCTGGACCTCGCGCACCTCAAGACGAGTCCGCAGCAGATTCCGCGCCAGAAAAAAAACGGCGACAAGAACGCCAGCCATCCCCATCCAGAGCCAGAGGCGGCTCCTTTGCTTTCTCTCTTCAGCCATGCATTTGACCAGTGACAGTATATAGGACTCAACAACATCCCTTGCAGAAGCGAAAAAATACCGTGCAATATCTGATTCCCCCCAGACCGGTAGCTGGAGGCGCAGAGACATAGACTTTGCGCGGTGCCAGCGAGTGCCGCGCTCGCAAGTTTCAACTCTCACTGCCTGTCCAGGGCTGGCTTTTGGAGGTCGTGCAGCGCGGGAGCAATGGCTTTGGACAGGCGTGCCCTTTCAAGCCAGCCCGCGCAGGGATGGCCTGACCCAGCGGTTCGCCGTGGCGATCCGCCAAAGCATTGCGCGATTCTTGTGAATTTCCGATAAGCTGGATCACTGGAAAACAAAAGGGTCTTACCATGCGACTTATTTTTTCGGTTTTTATTGCCGCCTTTGCCACCCTCGCTCTCACCGCACATGGTCAACAGCAGACTGCAAGGCAGCTTGATTTGCCCCGGCGCATCTGGCATGCCGACTGGGTGACTCATCCCACGGCTCCGCTGCGCGAGCCGCTGGTACTGCACTTCCGGCGCACTCTGACGCTGGACGCCGTGCCCGCCAGTTACGTGGTTCGCGTCAGCGCCGACAACCGCTTTGTGCTGTATGTGAACGGAGAGCGTGTGGGAGATGGCCCGGCGCGTGGCGATCTGACCCATTGGCGCTACGAGCGCTTTGACCTTGCGCCCTTTCTGCGCACCGGACGGAATCTTGTGACGGCAACCGTCTGGAACTGGGGCATCTTCGCTCCCATTGCGCAGATGAGCGATCGCACCGCCTTTCTGCTGGAGAGCGAGGCCACCGGCGATACAGGCATCAGCACGCCCAAAGGCTGGCAGGTGGAGATCGAAAACGGCCGCGGCGCGCTCGACCGCTCCTCCGTTAGTTTTCGTGCCTACATGGCCTCTGGTCCCGGCGAAGAGTTGGATGCCTCGCGCTACGACTGGAATTGGAACTCGACCTCGGATACGACTGCGGCCTGGGTGACTGTGGCCTCGCCGATGCGCGACAGCATTTACGGCAACGTGAACCGTGCCCATTCCGCTAATATCACCGGTGACAACCCCTGGGGCTTGGTGCCGGATACGCTGCCGCACATGGAATACACACCGACCAGCGCGGGCGAAACCGTTCGCGCCGATCGGCCGGGGCTTGACGCCTTTCCCGCGTCTGCGGTCACGGTGCCCGCCAACAGCCGCGTCCATATCCTGCTCGACCGCAGGACGCTTACGACGGGATATCCGCTGCTGACGGTTTCAGGCGGCAAGGGCTCGCAGATCTGGCTCACCTACTCTGAGGCCCTCTACGACAACGACCTTCACAAAGGCGACCGCAACGCGCTCGACTACACGGATGCGCAGGGTGTGAAGCATCCGCGCGGCGCCCTTGGCCTGCGCGACGAATTTATCCCTGACGGCGGCTCCGATCGCACCTTCGAGCCGCTCTGGTGGCGCACCTGGCGCTATCTCGACCTCGACATCACCACGGGAGATCAGCCGCTTACTCTTGATTCGCTGAAAGCTGAATTCACCGCATATCCGTTCAAGGAACTTGCCACGTTCCAGTCTCCTGACGAGCAACTTGCAAAGATATGGGAGATCAGCTGGCGGACGGCGCGCCTCGATGCCCATGAAACCTACATGGACACGCCCTACTACGAACAACTCCAGTACATCGGCGACACGCGCCTTCAGGCGTTGATCTCCTATACCGTGACCGGCGACGACCGGCTGGCTCGCCAGGCCCTCCAGGCCTTCAATGATTCGCGCATCCCTGAAGGAATCACGCGCAGCCGCTATCCCAGTTCGCTGCCGCAGAATATTCCCACGTTCTCACTGCTCTGGATCGGGATGCTCCACGATTACTGGATGTACCGGCCTGATCCCGAGCCGGTGCGCGCATCGCTGATGGGCACGCGGACCGTTCTCCACTGGTTCGAGGGCTACGAGCAGCCCGATGGCCTGCTGAAGGAACTGCCCTGGTGGAGCTTCATCGACTGGGTGCCTTCAGGCAAAATTCCTACCTACGATGCGCAGGGCGAGTCCTGCATGACCACCCTTGAATATCTGGGCGCGTTGGACGATGCTGCTGCCCTGGAAAAAGGATTGGGTGACGCACTCTTCGCGTCCCGCTACCTGACCCGCGCCGAGCATGTGCGTTCGGGCATCTATCGCGAGTGCTGGAATGTCTCGCGCGGGCTACTGGCGGAAACGCCAGACCGCAACAGCTTCAGCCAGCAGGCCAACATCCTCGGCGTCCTCTACGACGTGATTCCCAAGAATCAGCAGAAAGAGGTACTGCGCAAGATGCTGGCCATTGAGCCGGGAACCACCCCCGATGGCGTACTCAGCGCCTCGTACTACTTCCGCTTCTACCTGGCGCGCGCCCTGGAGCATGCCGGCATGGCCGACGATTATCTCAGCTCCATCGAACCCTGGCGCAAGTTGCTGGCCTTGCATTTCAGCACCTGGCCTGAGGTTCCGGGCGATACCCGTTCCGATTCGCACGCGTGGTCGGCACACCCTATCTACGATCTGCTGACGCTGGTCGCGGGCATCGAACCGGCCAGCCCCGGCTTTGCCACAGTGCGCATCGCGCCGCACCTTGGCGCACTGCCCTCGCTCACGGCAACTTTTCCTCATCCCGAGGGCACAATCAAAGTGGAATACCATCGCCGGGGCGAGGGCTTGGACGCCGCCATCACCCTGCCCGGCAAACTGACGGGAAACTTCGTCTACGACGGCAAGAGTTGGCCGCTCAAGCCGGGAGTTAACACAATTCACACGCAGTAACCGGCGCCCCTGGAGAGCGTTGGTTGCAGCCGTGCGGCGGCAAAGGCAGCGAGTCCTGCCACAGGACACACCGCCTTGCCGCCATTGAATTGGGGAGTCTTCCCGCCAACAGCTATGGCAGCGGCGCAGCTCCATCCCCATCGCAGCCGGGCTCTGTCATCAGGGCTGATTTTCGACCAGTGTCGTCTTCGGATCAACGGGCAAAACCAACGGCGGCCGGGGCCTTTGCGAAAAATCAAAATCGTTCATGAGATCGCCGGCCATCGGACCGTTCTCCCGCACGTAGGGTCTGGAGTCTGGCCTTCCGTCCGTCTTAGGGTCAAGCCGCTGACCATGGAGGAAAACATCTTCGATGAATTTCAGGTAGGCGTCGTAGCTCATTGTCTGATGGTCGACGTATCCCCGTTTCGCATAAGGACTGATCACAAGGGCAGGAACGCGGATGCCATAGCCCAATGAATCGGCGCGGGGCGGTACAACGTGGTCGTAAAATCCCCCCCAGTCATCCCACGTGATGAAGATGGCCGTGCTCTTCCAGTCCGGGCTTTTCATCACGGCATTCACAATTTTCGTCACGTAGGATTGCCCCACACTTACCTTGGCGGGCGGGTGCTCACTATCCACACCATTGGGGGAAATCCATGCTACCGAGGGGAGGGTTCCGTCTTTGGCGGCCACAAAGAAGCGGCTGAGGTCTTCGATATTGGCGGTTTGTTGATCCTCATTGACATCCGTAAAGCCCGGCAGCACATTCCAGATGACGGGAACACCCTTCACGGCGTCTTCAGCTTCCGGCATTTGAAAGCGTCCGGCAGCCGGCCGACGCCCCGATCCTGGCGGCAGCGCACCGTGGTCCAGGTAATAAACCCAGCTCACATGCGCTCTATGCAATAACCAGGTGATTTCCGTCCACTGGAACGGCGTAGGATTTTTGAGGGTTCTATCCGCTGGCATGAGCCTGCTCACGCAGGTCATGGGGTTATTGGCCTGGCCGCAATTCGCCGACCACGCGGAGACAAGAAATAAATGCGACGGGAAGCTCCACGAGTGCACTGATTCGAACATGTGGTCCTGGAGGACAAAATCTTTCGCGTAAGCCCAGTAATTCGGGATATCCCCGCCGTTGAAATATCCCATGACCTGATCAGCCTGTGTGGGATCCTTTGGATGTTGACAGTACTGACGGGCCCACGCCATGGGATATAGCCCAAAATTTCCTGTTGTCTCTACCGCTGCAATAAACCCGTTCATCTTTCCGTTCGCAACCGCCCCTAAAGAGGCTTCTGCTTCGTGCGGGCCGCCGCAGGTCACGTCATCGTGGGTGGGATAGGGCTTGACGCATTTTCCTGTATCGGGATCGGGCACACAGACTGTCGGCACGCCGTTTCGCATCGGAATGCCGTCCGCTCCAGGGTATGTGCCGAAGTACGAGTCAAAGGAACGATTCTCCTGAAAAATAATGATGATGTGACGGATAGGCGTACCGTTCGGGGCAGACTGCGCCCCCTGGGCATTGGCTCGAACCGCAGAAGCCATGACCGCCCCCGTTGCCAGCACAACGATCGCACAGACTACACCGCGCCACCCGCGGCGAAAACCCTGCTCCTTCATCGTAAAGATCCTCCTCGTCATTAATTTTGTAGTGTTTCTACTTACGGACTGTTTCCCAGAAGGTCTCAGACTACCACTAAGCGGGAACCAAAGTGGATTCAGAAGATGTATTTGGCCGAGATCTGAAAGAAGCGCGCGTCCGGAGTGAGGTTCTGGATGGCGCGCGGTGTGGTGATCTCGCCACCGTTGGTGCCGTTGTCGCTGACGGCGGGGTAGTTGAATGCCGGGGTGTTGGTGACGTTAAAGATGTCGGCCCTGAGTTCAAGTTGTTGTTCGCGAAAAGTGTGAAAGTCCTTGAACAAAGACATGTTCATTCTTCCAATTCCGGGCCCGGCGATGGTATTAGGGCGGCCTCCAAGGTAGGGCAGCGCGGAGATTCCGGTGATCTGCGTGGTGCTGATGGGCGAGCCGCGGACCTCGGCGCCTGGGAACGCCAGTGGCGGGTTGGCGAAGGCGCAGGGGTTGTACCAGTGCTGACGGTTCCTGGTGGAGCTGGCACAGGTGATGCCTGGGTTGGAGGCTGGAGGAGTGCCACCGGACGCAAATGGCTTACCAACTAGGACCGCATAGGCTGTGCCGCCGTTAGGGCCCGCGGGGCCGAGGTCGGTGGTGACACTGAACGGCGGGCCGGATTGCGCGGTCACCTGAATGTCGGCGGCCCAGCCTCCGGCGAGGAGATCGGCTGCCGTGGAGCGATTGAGGAAGCGGCGGCCGCGGCCAAAGGGGAGCTGGTAGTAGCTATTGAAGGTGAAACGGTTGCGGACGTCGAAGAGCGAGTTCGTGTAGTCGTGGCTGATTCCGATGATGTTGTAGGCGCGGAAGTGTTCGGCAGGCGCGTTGGCGAGCTGGTCGAATGCGTCGTCGAGCGAGTGCGCCCAGGTGTAGGTCGCCAGGAACTGGAGGCCGTTGGTGTAGTGGCGCTGCAGGGTGGCCTGGAAGCTGTTGTAGTTGGATGCTCCCGCATAATCCTCCACGCCTGTTCCTCCGATTGTGGGGAAAGGCTGAGCGGTGATGGAGTTGATGCGGGGATCAATGAGCGCGGCCGGGCCGTTGCGGGGTTCTTCGATCAGCAGGTGACGGCCGACATTGCCGATGTAGGCAGCGGTGAGGCTGAAGTTTTGTCCGAGCACACGTTCGACGGAGAGATTGTAGCTTTCCGTGTAGGTGGTTTTGACACTGGGCACAGAGCCGGCGAAGGATGGCTTGGAGACGGAGTTGACCAATCCGGCCGCGAGGTACTTGCTGAAGCCGGACTCGAGCAGGAAGCCGTTGGTGGCGCAGTTGCCGGGTTTGCAGACATTGGCCCGGGGAAAACTGGAGTTGAACTCGAAGGGGTAATTCTCGAGTTCCTGGCTGCCACCGAAGTTTTCCATGCCGCCGTAGAAGATGCCGAATCCGGCACGGATGACGGTGGAGTTATTCAACCGGTAGGCGAAGCCGACGCGTGGTGCGAAGTTCGCAAACTGCGGTGTCACGATGGAAGAAACGCCAGTGTACTGGATGGGGATATTGTTCTTTGCGAGGATCGAGAGGAAGGCAGGGGCGAGGTACGTGTGCCTCTGGTTGTCGGGATAGGTGAGGGTGCCGATGCCGTGGCCTGGGCCTTGGGAGACGGAGTAAAAGTTGGCGAAGTTGCCCGAGACCTCCTTGAGCGGCTGGAAGTGGTCATAGCGAAGTCCAAGGTTAAGAGTTAGGCTGCGGGTGACGCGCCAGTCATCCTGGAAGTAGGCGGCGCGATACCAGCGCGACATGTCGAGCTGGGTCGCGCTGTTAATGGTGGCCGACTCCATCTGGTTGAGGATGAAGTCCGCGGTGCCGTAGCCGGTATCGGCGACGCCGGGGTGGGAAGTGAAATAGCCGGTGTAGTTATAAACGCCGCGGGCGCCGGATGGTGAGTAAAAAGGGAAGCGCTCGTTGAGAAAGGCGACGCCGAACTTCAGGGTGTGGTTGCCGGCGACTTTCTGGAAGTTATCGAGGAGCTGGGCGATATTTTCGCCCTTGTGGTTTGGGTAATACTGGGGCGGGCCGAAGTTGCTCAGGCCCCCGACCTTTCCGAAGGGGAGGCCGCCGCCGATTTGGGATCCGCCGGGGATGCCGCCCAGGCCGAGCGAGCCGGCGAGATTCTGGTCATTGAAGACACTCTGCAGGAATCGGAAGTTACCGTAGTTATAACCGATGCGAAACTCGTTGTCCGTGGTGCCATTGAAGATGTGGGTCTCGCTGAAGACGAAATTCTCACCGCGATTGATGATTTGGCCGTCGGCGCCGTAGGGGCCGGAGTCGATGACAGGACCAAGCGGCGGCGGATAGGAGCCTGGGCTGTTGGCGTAGCTGAAGCGAGTAAAAGCAAGATCGCGGGGAGTGATGTTCGCGTCCAGGCGAATGCCCCACTGGAAGGTGTTGTTCACGGCATTTGCCGTGACCACGTAATTGTCGAAGACCCTGCCGTTGTTGACGTTGGGCAGCGGGTAGTCGTTGAGGATTCTCTGGGCCACCGTGTCGATGTTGCCGGAGCAGATGACGTTCGCCTGTGCGTTGCATGTGAGCGGAGTGGTACCGGCGCTGCCGGGCTCGTAGAGCTTGATGACTTTGCCAAGCGACGTGAGATCAGGATTGAGCAGTTCGCTGAAGTTGCCCTGGCGCATCAGCGCGGTAGGAACCGAGTAGGTCCTGGTCTGGCCGAAGACTATGCGATTGTTTTGCGCGTAGCCGAAGAAGAACAGGCGGTTGCGGAGGATGGGCGCGCCGAGTGTGGCGCCGAACTGGTTCTGGTGATACGGAGGAACGGTCAGAGCGTCGAAATCGCGGGCGTCAAGGGCGGTATTGCGCACGTACTCCCAGAGGTCGCCGTGGATGGCGTTGGTGCCGGACTTGACGGTGGCGTTGAGGACGGCGCCGGCCGAGTGGCCGAACTCGGCGCTGAAGTCGCTGGTCTGGACGTTGAATTCGGAGAGGGCATCCGGCGGGGGCTTGACGACGAAGCTCGATCCGTTCAGAAAATCCGCGGCGCCCGTGTTGTTGTCAATGCCGTCCAGGATGAAGTCATTCTGTTCAGGACGCTGGCCATTGGCGGAAAAGTCACCGGTACCCAGGCCGCGCCCTCCAACACCGGGAGTGACACCAGCAGCAAGTTGCGCGGCGTAGACCCAGTTTCGGGAGTTCAGCGGCAGATCGTTGATGGTTCGCGTGCTGATGACTTGCCCAACAGAGCTTTGCTGCGATTGAAGCGCCGGTGGCGCCGTGGTGACCGTAATCGATTGGGTGACACGGCCCGGCACAAGCACAAGCGCGATGTTCAGGCGCGACTGCACGTCGACATGGATATTTTCCTGGGTGGTGGTGCTGAAGCCAGGGGCGACGGCGCTGACTTTGTAGTTGCCGACCTTGACCGGCGGGAAACTGTAGATGCCGCTGGAATCGCTCCGGGTCTTGAGGACAAAGCCGGTGTCGGTGCTGGTGAGTGTGACGGCGGCGTGGGGGATGGCGGCACCGGTTTTGTCCCGGACCATACCGGTAATGGTTCCCTGGTCCATCTGAGCCAGAACGGTGAGAGGCAACACGCAGAAAAGCATGAGGATCACAACTGGCAGAAAGCGAAGCCAGCCGCGAAGCAAGCGGATAAATCTCGAATAGGCGTCGATCGGCATCAAAGATTCTCCTTCAAAAGGGGAAGCGGGGAAATGAAGAAACTTGATGAAACTCGGGATAACGCTGTTCGTTGATGACTTCGGCGGCTGGCAAGGCCCGGCGATCAGGATCTCCTCTGAATTCGCCGCGGGCTCGAAATTTTCAAGAAGGTACTAAAGCACCCGATGCAAACCCATCGACTGGCAAGATACCAGCGGGCCGCACAAATGTCCTCAAAGCCCGCTTCTAACAATCTAAAATTTCAATTTTGAGAATCTCAATGGTGCGATGTAATCGAAATGCAATTTGGAGGCACGGCGGGACGCCTTCGGAGAAAAATCGATGCATTTATATGGTGCCGCTATTTTTTCGGCTTAAGAAACGTGTTACAAATCCAGCATGGCCAAGGGAAAGATCTCAACGCCGCCGGGGCATGTCAACCTCCGGATGCTTGCCCAGCATCTCGATCTCTCGCAGACCACCGTATCCCTGGTCCTGAATAATTCGCCGTCCGCAAGATCCATTCCCGAGGAGACGAGGAATCGTGTCATCGAGGCAGCGAGGCGGCTGAATTACAGGCCCAACTACTTTGCGCGGTCGCTGCGCCAGAGCCGCTCGATGAGCGTGGGCGTGCTGGCCCCGGACCTGAGCGAAGGCTACTTCACGCGGGTAATGAGCGGCGTTGTGCAGGAATTCAGCGCCGCCCACTACTTCTACTTTACCGCCTGTCATGACTGGAAGAGCGAACTGATTGACCAGTATGCGCACATGCTGGTGGAGCGGGCCGTGGACGGTTTTCTGCTGCTCAATACGCAGGCGGATCAGCTTGCCGTGCCGGTGCCGGTGGTGGCCATCTCTGCCCACAGCGCGGCTGAAAATGTGACCAACATCGTTCTTGACCATCATCTTGCCGTCCGCCAGGCGCTTGCCCATCTCAAAGAACTCGGCCATCGCCGCATTGCGTTCATGCGCGGACCACGGGCGATTCCTGACGCGGAGGTTCGTTGGCAGGCGATACAGAATGAGGCGCGCGCCATGAGCCTCAAGGTTGATCCGGCGCTCGTCATCGGCATCGACTCCGCGGGCTGGTCGATGAAGACCGGCCATCATCCCATGGCGCCTGAAATTGGCTACAAGCCGATGCAGACACTGATCGAGAAGACCCGCGACTTCACCGCCGTCTTCTGCTTCAACGATATTGCCGCTATCGGCGCCATTCGCGCCCTGAGAGACGCCGGGCTCTCGGTGCCCGCCGACGTCTCCGTAGTGGGCTTCGACGATATTCTCTCCGCAGCCTATGCCACGCCCTCGCTCACCACGGTTCGCCAGCCATTACTGGAGATGGGCAAGCGCGGCGCGCGGGTGCTGCTCGATCGCATTGCCAACCGCGCTGCGGAGTTTCCGACAGAGATCGTGATGGCTTCGGAACTGGTTGTTCGCGAGTCCACCGGGCCCGCGCCGATCCGGCTCCGGGGTTAGGACGTCGGCTTAACCGCAGTAGGACTGGAACCAGCGGCTGATATAAACCTGGGCGTGGGCTTCGCCGCAATAGTGCCTGGCGTGGGGAGCATCAGCGGCTTCCTTGGTCCACTTGAACACGGTTAATTGTGCGTCGCTGCAGTGGATCACGATCCAGCGCACTGGGTTGTCGCTCTCCGCATTACAAATCTCGCACCGGTAAATCTTTCCGATCATTGCCTAACCTCCCGGACGATCTCTTCAAAAATGGCGCACCGTAGTTTTCCCCTATATTTTCGACATAGGATTCGGTCGCCAATCCCGACAAAGGAATCCTGGCCCCTGGTCCCTGTGCTCCTACTCCAGAATTTGCAGTGCCAGCGGCTCGACCAGCAGGCAGTCGAGGGTGCGGATGCTGGCCAGAGCCCGTTCCAGCGCCGACGATTTGCACGGCTCCACAGTGACCACGAAGGGAAGCGCCTGTGCCGGGTAGCCCGACTTCTGCACAATGGCGCGAATGTTGATCTGCTCCCTGGCCAGCGCCGCGGTGATAGCGGCTACAATCCCCGGCCGGTCCGCGACCAGGAATCTGATGTAATGAGGAACCTCGAACTCCGCGGTGACGCTCGCCGGCGCTGAGGGAATCTCAACGCGCCGCGAACCGTGCGCCAGGGCCAGCAGATCACTGACGACAGCCACCGCCGTGGGATGGCCGCCCGCTCCGTGGCCTGAGAAGACAACGTCGCCGCCGTAATGCCCGCTCACAATGACCATGTTTTCCGTGCCCCTGGACCACGCCATCGGCGAATGCAGGTCCACCAGCATGGGCCCAACGGTAGCCGCTACGCTGCCGTTATTCTGCTCAGCCCGCGCCACCTGCCGGATGGTGCAGCCCAGGTCGCGCGCGTAGCTGAAGTCCACGGCCTTGACCGCCGTAATGGCCTGCGGCACAATCTCCTCCGGGTCCACGATCACGCGCAGCGCCAGCCGCATCAGTATCGCCAGCTTGGCGCGTGCATCGAACCCGCCCACATCTTCCGTGGGATCGGCCTCGGCATAGCCCTTGGCCTGCGCCGTGGCCAGCACCGTCTCGTAGTCGGCGCCCTCGTCCATCTTGCTCAGGATGAAGTTGCAGGTTCCGTTCAGGATGCCCTCGATGCGCGTGATACGGTCGCCCGCCAGCCCCTGCTCCAGCCCCGGAATCACGGGTATCCCGCCGGCCACCGCTGCGCCATATTTCAGGTGACCGCCTTGTTTGGCGGCAAGCCGCTCCAGTTCCACGCCGTGATAGGCAATCAGCTTCTTGTTAGCCGTCACTACGCTCATGCCGGCGTCCAACGCCCCGCGCACCCATTTGCCGGCCGGATCAAGCCCACCGGCCAGCTCCACCACAACATCCACATCCTTTGAGGCCAGAACCGCATCGGCGTCTTCCGTCCACTCCACGCTGGCCGGTATCCAGTCCACCCGCTTGCGCGTTACGTTGCGGTTGAAAATGTGCGTCAGCTCCAGACCCTGGGGTTGTGATTCCAGCAGGATGCGCGCCACCGAACTGCCCACCGTGCCGAAACCGAAGAGCGCAATGCGCAGTGGACGCTGCGTGAGGACGTTGGCGTGCGACTCCTTTGCAGCTTGTGCGGGATTCTCCTGCGGCGATACGGAACCTTTCACTTGGGACTCCTGCATTTCCTTTCACATGGATGAATGGGATGAAATCTCTTAATACCTTGATGATACCTGACCGTGGTGTTTGGGATGGCTGAAGCGCGCCCGCCCGGCATCCATCCGTAATCAGGTGAGGGATTGCAGGGGGCATGTGAAAGTCGCGCCAGATGCCGAACGGATGGGGAAGTAAGAGATATGGAGAGCGGACAGGACGCTGGGCTTGCAGCGTCCTGTCGAGACGGGCGGCGCATCTCCTCTGTCTATTCGCTGATGGCGTGGTCTGTTTTGATATCTACGCCACTCCATGCTTTCTGCTGCGTCCACATTTGCGCGGGGGCGCTCCAGAACTCATCGGTTTCCGGCAGACCTAAAGGCAGCCATGCGGCGGAGCAGAGGTAGAGGCTTCCGGTGGAGATGTAGGTTTCGCCGATCATCGGCTGGTGGCCGGCGAAGCCGATGGTGAGCCAGCCCTTGTCATCGAATGTGCCTTTCGCGCTGATCTGCCGCTTCATGACCGCCGTGAGTGCGGCGCGTACCTGAGATGGGCTGACGCCTTCAGGCAGATCTTTGCGCAGCGACATCTCAGACAGGTGCTGGAAGGCGCCGAAGCGGTACGAGAGGGAGCGGCCGATGGGTGGGTAGGTGCCTTCGGGGCTGATGAGCCGCTCCTGGATGGCTGCATAGCGGCGCGCGCGCACCAGGATAGGCTCACGAAACATGTGCCAGCGGCGGCCGTGCTCGCCGAGCGCGTCAAAGATGTTCAGCATCATGGGCTGCATCACGAAGCTGTTGTAGTAGTCCCAGTGGAAATGCGGCCCATCGCCGTAGACGCCGTCACCCATGTACCACTGCTGGAGTTCGCGTAGCGCGTAGTCGACGCGCATCGCATCCCAGTTTTCGCCCACCTTGCAGAAGAATGCCTCAACCATGGCGGAGAACAGAAGCCAGTTGTTAAAGCCCGGCAGCACCTTGCGCGTGTCCTGCATGGCTTTCACCAGGTTCTGCCGGGTGTTGCTGTCGAGCTTGTTCCACAGCTCGTTGGGAGCGCGCACCACAGCCAGTGCCAGAAAGGCGGCATCGACGACGGATTGCTGATTGCTGCCGAAGTTGAGGGCGTCAGGCGATTTTGGGTCGGTGCCATAGCGGATGGCCAGCCGTGACCACTCCTGGTAGCGTGTGCGCAGTTTTTCTTCAGCAGGATTGCTGGTCGGCGCTCCTTCGAGCCACGGAGCCAGACCGCAGAGCAGGCGGCCCACGGCTTCTAGATGCGTGGACTGGGCCCGCGCCGCCTGGTCGCCTGGAGCGGCTTCAATCGGCATGGTGGCGCGTAGCTTCTGCTGGCTAATGGCCGAGAGCACGGGTTGCGAGACGCGCTCGACAATGCCGACCCACGTCGCCCGGTCCTCGGCGCCGGTGGAGGAACTCAGCTCCGTCGTGGACTGGGCCGAGACTGCGGAACTGGCGAGCAGGGGCGCGGAAGCCAGCAGCGCGCCTTTCAAAAAACTCCGTCTTGAGGCACTATTCTTTGATTGCATTTGAGCCCTTCTTCATTGCTTGTTTTTTGCCGGGAGTCATTCTAACGGACTGAAGCTGTTGCGCGCCCGGAAATTGTCTTTTACCGCGTCATGCGTCATGGAGCAGATCGCCGTGAGTAAAGGTGAGATAGGGCGTACTGTGCTCGGCGGTGAGCGGACGCCGGGCGCGAATCATCGTGGTGGCGATGGGGTTGGGCCAGTGCGCATTCAGGATTTCCCAATAGCTGATGTAGTCGGTCCCGAGCTGCTTGTCGTTCGCGTTGCGCGGGTGAAAGTAAGGGAATGTGCCGGGGTCGTGCGTCCAGGGAACGAGGCGCTCATAGGCGGAGCGAAGCGTATGACCGCTGGGTGAGCGGTACTCGTAGAGATCAACGCCGTTGATGCGGGCGATCTCAGCAGCGATGGTCTGCGGCATGAGGCAGAAGTGGCTGTACCAGATTCCGCGCTCGCCAACGCCGCCGTTGCGTACGACTTCCTCCGGCAGATGGCCGTCGGCGGCGATCTGAGTTTCGATGAAGGATTTCCAGCGGTCCACGGCAATCTGGAAGAGCGTGGCGTCTTTCAGGTAAGCCGCTGAGGAAAACACCAGGACCAGGCCCCAGTTACCCCAGTTGTTTTTGCGCGCCATGGTATTCATGGGCAGCGCCTTTTCACGGATAAAGGTGCGAAGGGTGGCGCGGCGCATGCTGGACCATGCACTGTACGGCTCGATCAGTGAGGCCGCAAGGATCATGGCCGGAAAGTGATAGCTGAAGGTGAGCGTGGAGTCATCCTTGGTGCTCGTGCTCTCAACGCCTGCAGCCCATGCGTCAATGAGGCGCGCAGCCGCGGCCGCGTAGCGCGGGTCGCCGGTCATGCGATAAGCGAGCCCGAGGCCGTAGGCAGCGTTGGCGTCGCCTTCGAGGCCGCCCTTGGCTTTTTCGTGGCCGGCGGCGTCATGGTAGTAGCCCGGCACATACCAGACCTTCGGCACGGAGGGCATGCGATTGAGGTTGGCGTCGGCATCGGCCTTGAGTGCGGCGAAAGCTGTGGCCTGCGGCTCAGTGTGCAGGCGCTCACGAAGAGTGTGCAGGCGCGTATCGTTCAGGAACACACCATTCCACTTGGGTACATCCTGAGCCATGATGGCGCAGAGGGGGGAGATCGCGGCTGCGGATGGCAACAGCATGGCGAATCGCCGGCGGGTAAGATGCATGAGATTTTCCTCGTGCGGTCCATCTTATCGTTCAGAGCGGATGCCGTCGAGGACCGGCTCAGTTGCGCGAGGAGGTTCCGTTGCGGCGGCGCGGAGCAGAGGGAGCTCCAGCTTCAATTAGATTGAAGAGAGTGCGGGCCGCGACAGGCGGCGGCATTTTGTGCCGGAATCTCTTCTTTTGACGACTCCATCCAATCCGGATGCGCTGGCGAAGCTGCTGCAGTCGGTGTTTGGCTTTGCGGGCTTTCGCGCCAGCCAGGAGGAAGTGTGCCGCACGGCGATTGCCGGCCGCGACCTGTTGCTGGTGATGCCAACCGGCGCAGGCAAATCACTCTGCTACCAGTTGCCGGCGATTGCGCGGGGCGGGACGGCGCTGGTGATCTCTCCGCTGATTGCGCTGATGGAGGATCAGGCGGCAAAGCTCTCCGCTCTGGGACTGCGGGTTGCGCGGATCCACTCAGGGCTGGAGCGTGGGCAGATGCGTCAGGCTTGCGTGGAGTATCTGCAGGAGACGCTGCAATTCCTGTTCATTGCGCCGGAGCGGCTGCGGGTACCGGGCTTTGTGGAGATGCTGGCCAAGCGCAGGCTCGCGCTGATCGCGATTGACGAAGCGCATTGCATCTCGGAATGGGGTCATGACTTCAGGCCAGACTACCGGATGCTGGGCCAACATCTGCCGGGTCTGCGCGGCGCCGCCGGAGACCCGGCGGGCACGGCGCCGGTGCTGGCGCTGACGGCTACGGCGACACCCAGGGTGCAGGCGGACATCATTGCGCAATTGGGGATGGTGCGGCCGGCGAAATTCATTCATGGATTTCGCCGGGAAAATCTGGCGATCGAGGTGGTGGAACTTTCCGTGCCGGAGCGGGCCGGAGCGATCTGCGGATTGCTGGCCGATCCGGTGCGGCGGCCGGCAATTGTGTATGCCACCTCGCGCAAGCAGTCAGAGCGGCTGGCGGAGGAACTTTCGCGGACAATCCCGGCGGCGGCGTACCATGCGGGCCTGGACGCGGAAACGCGGGACCGTGTGCAGACGGCCTTCCAGAAAAGCGAACTGGAGGTGGTAGTAGCGACGATCGCCTTCGGCATGGGGATCGACAAGGCAAATATACGCACGGTGATTCATGCCGGGCTTCCGGCGACGCTGGAGGGCTACTACCAGGAGATCGGACGCGCCGGACGCGATGGCGCGCTGAGCCGGACTTACCTGATGCACAGCTACGCCGATCAGAAGACCCAGGACTTCTTTTTCAATCGCGATTATCCGCCGGCGGAGCATTTGCAGGAGGTATTCGACGCACTCGGCGAGCAGCCGCAGCCAGTGGAGGATCTGCGCGCGGCTTCGCGGCTGAGCGAGGAAGCGTTTGACAAGGCGCTCGAAAAGCTGGAGATTCACGGCGGCGCGCGTGTGGACTTTGGAGGAAGCGTCGTGAGGGGTGGACCGGGTTGGAAGAAGACCTATACCGTGCAGGCGCAACACCGCGCGGAGCAGTTTGAGAAGGTGGTGCGGTTTACTGAGATGAGCGAGTGCCGTATGGCTGCGCTGGTGCGGCACTTTGGCGACGAGGAAGATGCGAACCGTCCTTGCGGAAAGTGCGATGTGTGCGATCCGGCGGGCGCGGTGCTGCGCCAGTTCCGGCATGCTACACGGGCAGAGCGCGAGATGGCGCAGACGATCGTGGACGAGCTGCGTCCGGTGGCTTACAAGGCCGCGGGGACCTTGCAACGGAGCGTGGATCTGACGGGCTCGCTGAGTCGGACGAACTTTGACGGAATACTGGATGCAATGGTCCGCGCCGGGCTGCTCCAGATTGAAGAAGCGGAGTGGGAGAAAGACGGCGAGGTGCGGCGGTTCCGCAAAGTGAGGTTAACCGACGCCGGACTTGACGTGAGACCGGCGGCGCCGCTGGCTCTGCTGATCAGCGACGGAATTGTGGAGGAGTTCGGCGGACGCCTTGCAACTCCGGTACGCGGGAAAAAGCTCAAGGTTGCCGCAGACAAGCCGGCCCGGAAAGCAGAATCCGAGAGCATGCCGCGGCCATTACCAGTGGAGGCCGAGTCTCTGGCAGCGCGGCTGCGGGAGTGGCGCGCCGCGGAGGCCAGACGGCTCGGCGTCCCCGCGTATCTCGTGCTGCACGACCGCACTTTGCAGGCGGTGGCGCAGGCCCGCCCGGGGAATCCGAACCAGTTGCTGGCGATTGATGGCATTGGCCCCGCCAAAGTGGAGCGGTTTGGCGAAGCGATTCTGGGCTTGTGCCGCGGGACGAATTAAAGTCTGCTGCCTTCAGGCAACTGGCTTGGCGGCTGGCCATCCGGCGGTGCTTTGTGCGCGGAGCGAGCGCAGAACGTCGGCATGAGCCGCATCCGTTGCCCAATTTGTAGATTCGTCAGGATCGGACTGGTAATCATACAGCTCTTCGGCAACGAGCGTGTGGCTGCTGGTGTTGATCCACGGAACGGTGTGATCCGGGCGGCGCATCCAGCGCGTGTAGCGGTATCGGTTCGTCCGCATTGTGTATCCCATGATGTCTCTGCCCCTCGGATACTGGCTGAAGGATGCACCCTTCCATCGACGCGAGGGATCGTGGAAAAGCGGCACAAAGCTGGTGCCTTCCAGGTGATCGGGCAGCGGCACTCCGGCCAGTTCGCACAGCGTTGGATAGATATCGACGTTTTCAGTCAGACTGTCACTGATTCCCGGTGTCGCGCCCGGAACGTGAATCATCAGGGGAATGTGGGTAGCGTGTTCAAAGTTGGTGTGCTTGCACCAGAGGCCGTGGTCGTCGAGATGCCAGCCATGGTCGACGCACAGAATGACGATGGTGTTTTCAGCAAGTCCCTGCTCTTCAAGCGCAGCGAGAACGCGGCCGATCTGCGCATCGGTAAAGCTCACGCCCGCGTAATAGCCGTGGATCAGGTGCCGGCTGAGCGCGTCTGGGAGCGGTTCCTTGTTCCAGGGAATTCCATAGTAGT
>JAJZVZ010000214.1 GCA_021846945.1 Acidobacteriota bacterium
AAAGGCGCAGGAGGCCCTGATTACCGCGTCGGGAATCCGGCAAGTCGTGCTGCGGCCAACTTTGATGTTTGGGTGGTTCGATCGCAAGCACGTGGGATGGCTGGCGCGATTCATGCAGCGGACGCCTGTCTTTCCGGTTCCTGGGGATGGGCGGTTTCTGCGCCAGCCGCTCTATGCCGGAGACTTTGCCGATATCATCACTTCGTCCATCGAACATGAGACCACGGGAACCTACAACATTACCGGCATGGAGCGGATCGACTACATTGACCTGATCCGGCTGCTGAAGCATGCTACGGGAGCCCGGGCGCGGATTGTGAAGCTTCCCTACCGGGTCTTCTGGATGCTTCTGAAGATCAATGCCCTGTGGGACAAGAATCCGCCCTTCACGGCGCGGCAACTGGAGGCGCTGGTGACGCCGGATGTCTTTGAGGTGATCGATTGGCCGGGGATCTTTTCCGTGCGGCCGACGCCGCTCAAGGATGCGTTCTACGCTACCTTCCGCGATCCTGTGTACTCCAGGGTGACACTGGAGTTCTGATCCGGGCTCGGGATGACTCTGGACCCTCAGCTTGCCCGTGACAACCCGGAAGTCCGCTTAGACCGCCAGCACCTTGACTCCGCGGGCCTGGAAGGCGGCCATTGTCTCTTCCGTTATGCCGTCATCGGTGATCAGCATGTCGATCTCTTCCGGCGCGCAGATCACGGCTGGGCTTACCGAACCGATCTTGCTGGAGTCCGCCACCACAACCACCTGCCGCGACTGCCGTTCCATGGCGCGAAAGACCGCGGCCTCCTCCGGCTCGATCATGGTGGCTCCGCGCTCGGGATCCAAGCCGGTCACGCTCAAAAACAGCCTGTCCATCACGAACATCTGCAGTGTCTCCAGGGCGGCGGGACCGACCAGCGAAAAGGCCCCGGCCCAAAGCATGGCTCCTCCGGTCATCGTGGTGCGCAGCCGGGAGTTCGAGCTGAGTTCCATCCCGATGTTGACCGCATTGGTGATGACGTGAATGTCTCGCCGGTGGGCCAATTGGCGCGCCACCAGCGTGGTGGTGGTGCCGGCGGCCAGTCCCACGGTTTCGTTCTCCTGCACCAGCGCCGCGGCGGCTTGGGCAATGCGTTGCTTCTCGGCAGCGAAGCGGTCCTCGCGCACCGCGAAGGCGGCATCGAAGCGGAACGGTTCATAGACGGCCGCGCTCCCGCTCAGCATGGCTCCGCCATGGGTGCGATGCACCAGCCCGCTCTCTTCCAGTCGCACCAGATCGCGCCGGATGCTGGCTGGCGAGGCTGCCAGAGCTGCTGTCAACTCCTCCACGGAGGTCTTGCCATGCTTCAGCAGCAGTCGCAGAATATCTTTGGCGCGTCTGTCGGTTTTGGAGGACATACGGTCTTCTCAAGAAGTGTATCTTACAAAACACGAGTTGGTTCTGTATCCGCAGCCAGCGAATCCAGCAACTCGCGCAGCCGGCGAACGTCCTGCTCCCGCACCCCATAACGCACCGGCTCTTCCGCGTGCTCACCCAACAGAATATGCGGATTGGAGTAACGCGCCAAGCTTGGCGCCCGGGCGCGCAGGGAGGTGTGTACCTCGTTGACGCCCGTGGCGCGCACAAACTCCCCCACGTTGTGGCGCCGCAGTCCTCCGCCGGCCAGCAGGGTAATCCTGCCTCGAGAGGCTGCCATCAGCCGCCGAATGGCCTCTGTTCCGCGCACGATGTCGCGCTCCCCTCCGGAGGTGAGGATTCTGTCCGCGCCGGTGGCGATCACATCTTCCAGCGCCTGGTCCAAGTTGCGGGTCATGTCGAAGGCGCGGTGAAAGGTTACCTGCATGGGGCGCGCGGCCGCGACCATCTCTGTGGTCAGCTCTGTGGCTACGTTGCCTTCCGGGGTCAAAGCTCCCAGCACTACGCCATCGGCGCCCAGGGCGCGCGCCTCCTGGATGTCTTCAAAGATGGTGCGTATCTCGTTGGGCGTGTAACAGAAGTCCCCGCCGCGCGGGCGGATGATGACGAAGAGATCCAAAGCCACCGCGGCGCGCACCGAGCGAATCAAGCCTGCGCTTGGTGTCACCCCACCCTCGCGCAATGCGGAGCAAAGCTCAATGCGGTCGGCTCCGCCTGCCTCTGCGGCCAGCGATGAATCCAACGAGTCTACAGTCACTTCAAGCGCGATCGGCATACATCAAGCTCTTGAGGCTTTCTTCCGAAAGCGTATTTCGGGGATTGGCTCTGTTTCAGGCCAGGAAGCTGTCCCGGGGCGGTTTGACCGAGATGCTTTTGTAGCAAAAATCGGCCGGAGTTGGCGACTGAACAAGCGGTGAGATCGGATGCAACCATTTGTTGCCGGACCTGCGGCGCCGGCAAGGACTGCCGTCGTGGCTTGGAAGCATCGAATCGGGCCTGGATCGAAAGGAGTCATTGTATTCTGCAGATCGGAGCGGCTTGGCGATTCTCTTCAGACAGCTTCTGGTTCATCATGATCATTTGCTTCCAATTCACCATGCCTTCCCCTCCATCGCCTTTTGGGATCACACGGAGGCGGCGCTTGTGAAACACGCTTGCGCGATGAATGGAGCCTGGACCGTTCCTCCTCATTGGGGTTCTGTAAGGCTATGCGCGAGCACACCCGCCAGCCGGGGACGGCAGGAGCAGCGCATGAAAAAGTCAACTTGTGGCGCCCAGCTTCGGCGAAGCCGGCGGGGCCCCTTCCGTGGCCCCACCCAAGCCGCTTCGAGTGGCCCGTAGCCGGATCCCAAGTCTTGCCGGGGAGCAGCTCGGCTGGTAACCCCGGCCTCGCGATCGCGGGTAGGATGTCAGCAGCCGGCCGAGGCTCCAAGGCTAGAACTCGTAGGTGGCCGAGAGCTGCAGATGCCGCTCGACCGAACGGATAGCGTCGTTTTGCGCAAGCCAGCCGAACTGCGGCGACATGCTGAGGTTAGGATTGCCGAAGCTGACCATGTTGAAAGCATTGAAGGCGTCCACGCGGAAGGTCAGGAACTGTTGGCGAACAACGTGGAACTCCTTGAAGCCGGAGAGGTCGACGTCGCGGAAGCCGGGGCCGCGCACTACGCCGTTGACGGAGTTGCCAAAGGTGTTCTGCGCAGGGATGCCGAAGGCGCACACGCCGTTATCAACACCCGCCGTGGTGCAGGGTTGGGCCGACGGATCCGTACCGAACCAGTGGAAGCGGGAGCTGTTGACGATGTGCAGTGGCCGATATTGCTCCGCCCGCGTTAGACCATAGCTGTTCACATTGCTGTTGCCGGCCGCGATGGTCTGCGGGAAGCCGCTGTAGAACATAAAGCTGGTGGAGATCTTCCATCCGCCGAGCGTTTCGTCCACCAGGCGGTTCGCGTTGCTCATGTACTTGAGTCCATGTCCCAGGGGGAGAGCGTAGACCGCCGAACCGTTGAGGTTGTGTTTGATGTCCGACCCGGCCACGCCATAATCGGCGGCGCTGTCGTAGTAGTTCTGGAATCCCGGATCCGCGTTATAGCCTCCAGTGTTCAGGCCATAGTTGCCCACCGCGTTGGTCATGGACTTGGAGTAGGCGTAGTTGATGGTGAACTCCAGACCGTTGGTTGCGCGCTCCCTCAATACGACCTGCAGACCGTTGTAGTTCATCATGGCGCGGGATTCCGTGATGAGCAGGCCGTTCGAGCAGACCTGTGTAGCCTCGGCGGAGCTGCAGCCGATATAAGGGCTGTTGTAGAAGGGCGCCGAGGCGGGGTCGCCGGCGATCTTCCACTGGTTTACGTTGCCGTAGTCTTCAATGTGCTGACCGGTCTCGCCGACGTACCCGGCTTGGAGGGTCAGCGAATTCGTGAGCGCGTACTCAAGCGTGAGGTTGTAATCCTGCACATAAGCCGGCTGTATGTTCTGGGGATAGGTGTTGTAGGTCCCACCGGGCTGCGCGGAGACGTTGAAAGCCGTTTTGGTGGTGAAGGGCGTTGGAACGTTGGTTGCGGACACGGCAAGATTGACGGTTTGAAGGGCCTGAATGAAGGGTGTGATGGAGGTGAGGCGCTGGTTGCTCGAGTTGCCTTCAAAGAAGCTGGTGCCATTGTATCCGCCGCGCACGACGAAGCGATTGGTCGCCTGCCAGGCGAAGCCGAAGCGAGGCATGAACTGATTGAATGCCCAGTCGTAGCAGCCCAGGTTGGAACAGAGTCCGGATCCCGCGGGCGCGTTCGCGGGAACGCTGCCGGCATAGATAATCTGCCCGGTGGTCAGATTGACGTTGCCGGTTTTGTTGTGCTGCTCGATCCAAGGCTCGTCAAGCTCGTAGCGGAAGCCGTAGTTGAGAGTCAGGGTCGGAGTCATCTTGAAGTCGTCCACCGCATAGATTCCGGTCCGCCACTGGCGCTGGCCCACGTTAACGCTAGACAGCGTAGCCGACGCCTGGCTGATTCGGTCGAGAAGGAAGTCCGCGGCTCCGTAGCCACCCGTCGAGACCGCCGCGTCGCTCGTGTATTGGCCTGTGTAGTTCAGCGAACCGAGATAACCGTAGTTGTTCGCGGTGGGATAGTTGTTCTGGTAACGGAGTGCGGAGAAGCCGAAGTCGAAGTAGTGGCGGCCATGCTGCCAGCTCGCCTGATCCAGGTATTGATAGGTGTTGTCCGTTACGCCTCCGCCGTAGGCCGGGTTGCCGCCGGCGAAGATGCCTCCACCCACGCCCTGGTAGGTGAACCCTTCAGCAACCTGCTGATCGGGGAAAAAGATACCGACCTTCGAATCTCCAGTGTAGCCAAACTGCCCGGTTGAATCGACGGGGAAGTTTTGCGTCCAAACGACGCGAGTAAAGCCGATGCGCAGCGAGTTTACAAAAGAAGGCGAGAAGGTATGCACCCAATCCACTCCGCCGAGTTTGGTGGGATACAGGTTGGGGCCGGTAAAGCTGATCGCCAGCACGGGAGTTGTGCCGTTATAGACCGTGGACATCGAGTAAAAGCCGGTGATCATATCCTTCTTGCTCTTGTCGTACTCGATCTTGATGTCGCCCTGATTGTTGGCCGTGTAGTTGCGCTGATGTGCCTGGTAGTTGTTGGCGGCGATGCCGTCGGTCGGCGCCGCATTGGGCAGCGGATACAGTGAGGTGTTGGAGATCAGAAATTGGGCGACGGGGTTGACGACGGGTACGCCGACGTTACCGACGAAGGGCTGGTTGTTGTTCAGGGTGTCGAACAACTGAAAGGAGTCGATAGATCCGTTGGAGTTACAGGTCGCGACGCCGGCGATGGTCGTATACCCGGAGCCGCTGCAGCCCTCGGGGAGCAGCGCCGAGAAATCGCCGTTCCTCATCGCAGAGGTCATAACGCTCGCGGTGCCGATGCCGCCGACGTGGTAGCGCGAGCCGAGGTAATCCACAAAGAAAAAGAGCTTGTCACGCAGGATCGGTCCGCCGAGGGTGCCGCCGAACTGGTCTTGTGAGTATGGATTGGTGGGAATGATCGGTGTCTGGTTCTTGTTCTGCCAGGAGTCGGCGTTCAGACGGTAGTCCTGCAAATAGCCGTAGAGCGATCCGTGGAACTGGTTGGTTCCGCTCTTCAGCACGCTCACCACCCCTGCGCCATTTACGTTGCCGAACTCCGCCGGCGAGTTTGCGGTAACAACCTGAATTTGCTGTAACGCCGCCGGCGCTGGGTTGTAGCCGATCTCGTTGTTGAAGGTCTCGTTCATGTCGAAACCTTCCAGCGTGTAGTTATTCGCCTGCGCGCGGTTTCCATCCACGTTCACCGAGTCGCTGTAGTAGGTGTCGCGCCCGATGACGGTGGTCCCGGTATTGCCGAAGGTGCTCACTGAGCCGGGCGTATAGAGGGTGAGCGCACTGAAGTCCAGCCCATTGAGCGGAAAGTTCGCGATGGTGTTGGCGGTAAATGTGCTGCTGACCGTGTCGTCCTGAGTATCCAGGATGGGTTCGTCCGAGGAGGATACATTCACGGACGAGGTGCTTCCCTTTACGCCGAGTTTGGCGTTGAAGGTGACCGTCTGCAGCGCCTCCAGGCTGAACGAAGGGAGCGTCTGGTTGTTGAAGCCGGTCGCGCTCGCAATCACTTCATACCTGCCGATCGGCAGATGCTCAATGTGATAGACCCCTTGCGCGTTGGTGGTGGTGGGCGTGGAGACGTCGGTGTCAAGATCATGGGCGGTGACGACTGCGCCCGGGATCGCTGCGCCGCTCGGATCGGTGACGGTTCCAGTGACACCGCCGGTAATGCTCTGCGCATTCAGGCGGAGTGCGAACAATGTTAAGGCAGCAAGCCCAACGAAAATGAAGGCGTGGATACGAAGCTTTTTGATCACCTGACTCTCTCCTAAAGACTTCTGATTGCCCCTACGGCAACGGCTGGGATGCGGTACGGGCATGTCTTGTCGCAGCTTCCTTCCTCTTACCCGGCTCCGGATTCCGCTCAGAAAGTTTTCCGGAAGCATGTTCGAATTGAGGTTGCGATTCGCACTAACGGTACTGCCAAGATGATTGTTCTGTCAACAAAAATGACAATTTTCATCAAAAGATTACGAAATCTTGCCAATTACAAATGCGGAAATGTGAAACAGGATCAGAAGTAAACGCTTTGATCCAATTGGAAGCCGTCGAAATCAAGGCGAAGAAAAGACGAATACAGTGCATGCAGCCATGCTCCGCTCACGGAAATGCCTGTGCGGCTTTTTCGGGAGGTTGCTCGTTGGCCTGGATGAACCGCCAGCGACGGACGGGAGAGGGGCACTCCGGCAGTCAGCCGCCACTCCTGCGCCGTCTGGCGCAGCCAGCCCCTTGAAAATTGGGGACGCAAGCTGTCACGAGTTGCTGCGGACGCGGTAAGGCCACAGAGCCGCTCAGCCTGAAATTGATGCGTTCGGCTGCCTTGAGCGATTCCCCACAGGGGTATGGGTTAGAGGATCTCTGCGGGCAGGAAGAAGGTGGTTGGGAGGGTTGGGGCGACCGGCGCAGTTGTCAACTCCCACGGAGGTCTTGCCATGCTTCAGCGGCAGTCGCAGAATATCTTTGGCGCGTCTGTCGGTTTTGGAGGACATACGGTCTTCTCAAGAAGTGTATCTTACAAAACACGAGTTGGTTCTGTATCCGCAGCCAGCGAATCCAGCAGCTCGCGCAGCCGGCGAACGTCCTGCTCCCGCACCCCATAACGCACCGGCTCTTCCGCGTGCTCACCCAACAGAATATGCGGATTGGAGTAACGCGCCAAGCTTGGCGCCCGGGCGCGCAAGGAGGTGTGTACCTCGTTGACG
>JAJZVZ010000215.1 GCA_021846945.1 Acidobacteriota bacterium
CTGACTTCAAAGCCATTTACGAACACCTGGTCTAAAGATGCTTGCTTTGGCAGCGACGAGTCAGCCGAACGAGGGGTGACTCTGATGTGTCTGAATGTCTGAGCCAGACAGTGCTGTCGCCACATCTTGTACTCGAGACGGTTTCGGCCTTGTCTCTCGGCGCCATTGGGCCGCTCAGACTGCGCACTTGTCCCAAGCCGCCCCCGTGGACAATCCTGCGGGGCAAATCCGTGGGTTTGGCGCCCGACCGCATTCGCCGATTCCCCGACGAACTCCGCCATCTGAGATGGGAGCGTGTCAACTGTGGCTTCCCCCTTCGCTGACCCACACTCACGTTCCAGCCGAGACTCCGCTTTGCACCGCGAATTAATGGCCGTGCCTCTCCGGATCGAATCCCATTGGACCGGAACGTAACCGATGCCCCCGTTGACCGATAACGCATCGAACACGAAGCGACATGCCGAGCGCAGTGTGACACACCCTTTCCGCCACCGGTCCATTCGGACATGTCTGCAGCCCTGTTGGCCGTCAGGACACGCAAGCAATCTGGCGTGTGCTGCTTGCCCGTCCACTCCACAAAAGGGGCCCTGCGGCTCGAGCTGCTCACCCTCAAGAGGCGCTTCCGGCCGCTGTACACCGTCGATTAAATCTGCTTTACGCCTTACTTCTGACTGCAGACGTTGATAGTTTTTCGGGCGCAACTCACGCGTAACACTCTCTGGCTCCGCCCGTTTCCCCTCAGGTCGCTGCATCAGACGCCGCGGAAGGACACCACAGTCAGCCATTGCGGCACGCATATCGAGGGCATAGTCTACGACACGAGGCACTTGCCAAATGCCGACGTCGTCGAGATCCTCCAGATCTCCAAGGTCCGGTCCTGCGAAGAATGCTGCTCCGCGATCACGATGACACCCCCAAGCTTCAATTCATCGGCACCTTCCATGCCGAAACTTCTACTTGCAATTCAAATACTTATCGGTCTCTACGTACCCGACATTCAACGGACTTTTTACGACAGGTCTCCTTATATCCCACTTCCGTCCTTAGTGTCAATCAGAAGTGCCGCCTCAACGGCCATACGATACATAGCATGACAAGCACCGGGATTTTCTATACATGGCGCACCGGCAGTCGCTTGTTGCACCAATCCAGCTAAAATTCCCGCTCCATCACTGAACGCGATACAACACCATTTGTGACGCGACCCACCCTACACTCATCGTGAGCGACAGTCACTCGATTGGATGATTGCTGCGTGTAGCCCGCCTTTGTTTCAGTCACCCATCTTCCGTTACCGAGACAAATGTGCCACCACCAGAGCGAACATTGCTTGCTGCTGATCAGATTCTCCTGCACTCCGGCGATCGTCGATGGCGACCACGGACCATCGGCAGTGCCGCCGGCACTTCATCCTGGTCCGGCCCAGTTCCAGTCTGGTACCCTGACGCATTATGGTCACGTCCTCGCTGTCATCATCCTGTACTGAAGATGCAGCACTTGACCCGCGTGACTGCATTGCGGATGCTTCATCCGACCCTGTATTTTACAGCTGGACATTTTTCCGGTCGTACCAGTTGCCGCAACCCCGCGTCAATTTTCTGTGGAAAACCATTTCCGCAGACGGCCATGTGCTAACTTCACCGGACAACTCCGATGCACCAGAATAGCGCCACGATCAGAATACAGGCAAATAGAACGCCGCCCTCACTCTTTGCAGCGTTTTCCTTGATGCTCATCTATGCCATGGCCTTTATGAGCGTCACCTATGCACCGGTGTGGGTCCCCGCAATCGCGGCGCGCTACACGATACCACTGGTACACGTCGGCGTCGTTGTATCTCTGGAACTCGGGGCCGTCGCGTTATCCTCGATGCTGACGGCCACGCTTCTCGATACTCGCCACCTGCGTTGGCCGGTAATGCTCGGCCTGATTATTAGTATAAGTGCAAACCTTATAGCAGCCGTCTCGGCGACATTCGCCGCCTTCGCAATGGCGCGCGTCATTGTCGGGTTTGCCAATGGCTTCCTGGTGGCAGATGTCAATCGCCGCGCAGCGCAAACCGAAGTGCCTTCCCGTATATTTGCGGGTCAGCTGTTTGTCATGGCCGTGCTTGCAGCAATATTTTTTGCTACCGCACCACATATGATCGCGGCCTGGGGGGCCGGCGGGCCGTTCTTCTACTGCGCCTCCGCTGGCGTTGTATCGCTGATCGCGGTTTTTTGGCTTCCTGTCACCGCTTGTCCGCTGACCACGGAACCGGCGAATGTGACTTTTCGTGTAACTTTTCCAGGCGCACTCATGTTAGGTGCACCCACACTGATCTTTATCACCCTGAACGGAGTCTGGCCTTACATCAGTGCGGCAGCTCCTGGCGCCGGGGTCGGCCTGGCAGGGTTCTCGACCCTGCTGGCAATTGGTGCAGTACTGAACCTGGCCGCACCTATGATTTCAGGATGGTTGGCAAATGGAAGAATCTCGCCGGCTCTTGCGATAACGCTCGGCGTTTGCGCGATTGCCGCAACGGTCGTTTTTCTGACTGCTGCAAAAAACGCGATGCTATTTGGAACCGGCGTGCTGTTTTTGCCGTTCTCCGTGATGTTCGTGATTCCATTCTATTTGGATCTCCTTGTCCGGCTCGACAAAAGCGGCAAATGCGTCGCCGCAAGTGCGGCGTTCATTGCGGTGGGCTTCGCAATCGGTCCTGCTGCCGGCGGATTGATTATGGAGCACGCCGGCCTGGCAGGTCTGGCGATTGGCGGCGGGGTTGCCATGCTTCTCACGTTGCTCGCGACGTGGTTTGTTCTGATGCATCGATTGAAGGTCGCTCCCAGCCTTGACTGAACTTACATGCATCACCAGCAGGGAATCCGGAGCTTGAAACCGAAGTCGCAGAGACACATTGATTATAGAATCTACACAATTGCAGTGAACGTCACTTTGCGAGCTGCTCCGTCACATTGTGTGTCTTTCAACTGTTTCGGACTGATTGACGCCAAACCAGCGTGTCCCCAGAAAGGTACGGCACAGCCTCAGTGAACGACTTTTCTGCGTACGGGCTGCCACGACACGCCGCCACTAGGGGTATATATGCGTCGAACAACGACCGGAACCGCAAGTCGCTACCGGCCACTAGAGCGCAATGCTGATACACTTGATCTCGGTATACGCTTCCAGGCCCTCCCGCCCGTTCTCCCGGCCCCAACCGGACATCTTGTAGCCGCCGAGCGGCATCGCGGGATCCGGTGGGCCGCCTCCGTTGATGCGAACCGTCCCTGCCTTGAGACGGCGCGCGAGACGGTGCGCGACCGTAATGTCACGCGTCCAAATGCTGGATGAGAGACCGTAATCGGTGTCGTTCGCTTTTGCGGCCAGCACGTCGATGTCGTCGTCATTGAAAGACATGACACAAAGCACGGGCCCGAAGACTTCTTCACGCACCACCCGCATTGCGGCAGTCACGCTGCCCAAGACAGTGGGCTGGACAAAATAACCGCGACGATTGATACGTTTTCCACCAACAAGGATGGTCGCGCCTTCTTGGATACCTAAATTGATGTAGCCCATGACGCGATCGAGCTGCTTCTGGCTCACCACAGGGCCGATTTCCGCTCCCGGCTCAAGGCCATCTCCGATGCGCAGGCTGCGCGCCCGCGCCACCACACCCTCGCACACCTGATTGAAAATGCGCTCGTGCGCGAACAGGCGTGATCCGGCAGCGCAAACCTGCCCACAGTTGCCAAAAATGGACATGGCTGCCGCCGGGATTGCTCGGCCCAGGTCAGCATCCGGGAAGATTATCGTCGGTGACTTGCCGCCAAGTTCCAATGCAACTCTTTTCAGTGTCGTGCTGACCTCCCGCACAATCGTCTGGCCGACCGCCGTCGAACCGGTAAACGAAATTTTGTTCACCAACGGATGATTGACCAGCGCAGCGCCAGCCACGGCACCGAGACCTGGTACGATGTTGACCACTCCTGAAGGAATGCCCGCCGCGGCTACCAACTCGCCCAATTTCAACGCGGTGAGCGGAGTTTGCTCCGCCGGCTTCAGCACCACCGTGCAGCCAGCCGCTAGCGCCGGCGCCAGCTTCGCCACCGCCATTGCGAGTGGAAAATTCCAGGGCGTAATCGCACCGACTACACCGACCGGTTCCCGTGTTGTAAATGCATGCCACTCACCCGGCCAGGTCGCAGGCCGGATGGTCTCACCATTGAGATTGCTCGCACTCCCGGCAAAATAACGCAGTTGCGCGGCCGCTCCCATGACGCCCCCGTGCTTGGCCACCATGAAACTCATGCCATTGTCTAGGCTTTCAATAAGCGCCAGGTCCTCGGCCTGAGCTTCCATCAGATCTGCCAGCTTCAGTAACATTCGAGAGCGCTGCGCTGGAGACTGCCCACTCCATCGTCCATCATCGAATGCTCGCCGCGCGGCGTTAACAGCCATATCGATATCCACAACGCCGCCGGCCGCCACCTCGGCAAATACCTGTTCAGTCGCCGGGTTGATCACCGCCAAGGTCTCACCGGTCGCAGCCGCACGAAAGTCGCCATCGATATACAATAGGCGCGGCGACGTTCTCAATTCCGACTGAATGCGTTCGAGATTCGCCAAAGAATAAGGCACATTCGTCATCTAAGTCCCCTCGCTGGCGTGCTCAACGGATGGCATAATAGCGAAACAGCGAATGGTCCGGCGGATCTTCCGGCTGCAACCTCGGCTTGCGCACGCCGACACCGACGATAACGGTGCGGTTGAGCCAGCCATGCGGCCCGTCGGGAGCCCGAAAATAGGGCGTACATCGAAAATAAGGCCGTGAAGTGGGCCCACCGTCCGCGCGCTGGTCGTGCACGCGCGAGGTGCCATGTACGTAACCCAGATTGCGGATATAGATCAACGCCCCATCGTCGGCCTCAATCATGTAGTGCGCATTGAGTTCAACCACCCCATCCGAGCGCACCATCGGCCAGTCCGCGCCGCTGTGATCTACCAGCCGCCCATTGAGCAGCGGGCCTGTAACAGGGCAATCTGCCCCAACAGCGGTGTATCCGTGGCTGTAACCACCCGGAAATGGAGTGATAACCCAGCGCCTGTCGAAATTGATGCGGATGTCGAAGGCGTGTTCGTATATCAACGCCAAAGAATCGTTCGAATTCATGACCCCTGCCTTCTCGCTTCAACTCGTCAACTCTGCGGGCGCCCGTTGCCTGATCAGGTCAGCGGCCTTCTCCGCGAGCATGACTGCAGGGGCGGCCGTATTGCCACCTACAATCAACGGCATCGACGAACAATCCACCACTCGCAGACATTCAAGCCCACGCACCTTCATGGTAGCGTCTAGAACGGCGTCCGGCCCAGCCCCCATCGCGCAGCTACTGGTGGGATGCATCGCAGTGCGCACGGTTGACCGGACGAAATGATCAATTTCAGATTCCGTCCGGGGCGCTCCGGTCGTCTGAGATTCCCTCAGCACAAGGGATGCCGCCGGACGAGTAGCGAAGAAGTCGCGCGTGAAGCGGATAAATCGCCGGAACGCCTGCCGGTCGGGTTCCGCCTGCAGTAGGTTCAAGCGGATACGCGGCTTTTCCGTGGGATCGGCGGACCGTAGCTTGACCCAGCCTCGACTCTCAGGATGGAGCAACACATTCGAAACTGAAAATACATGGCCGCGGGGCTTGCGCCACCCGGGGAACCAGATTTTTGCGTCCATCGCCACCGGGCTGATGAGAGTCTGCAGATCCGGCCGATCCAACCCTCCGCGGCTTCGCACGAACCCCTGAATCCCAACAGGCAAGTCAGCGACAACACCCGTTCCGGACAGCACCCACCGCAAAACCGAAAGCGCCATCCGGTCAAGCCTGAGCTGCGAATCAAACGTAAACCTGCCACTCGCTTCCCAAAGCGACGCAACCGAAGCGTGGTCTTGTAGATTCTTACCAACCCCTGGAAGATCGTGTACTGGCACCACACCGGCCTCGCGTAGTTCGTCAGCCGGACCGATACCGGACAACATGAGCAATTGCGGCGAATTGAACGCACCACCACACAGGATCACCTCGCGTTCGGCGAACACCCGTTCCACCTGACCGTGTCGCAAATATTCGACGCCTTTCGCCCGAACGCCATCTACGATAACTCGTGCTGTCAGCGTCCGTGTTTTCACGGTCAGATTGCGCCTACGGAGCGCTGGACGCAGGAACGACGACGACGTACTGCCGCGGCGGCCACCCTTCACGGTGAAATCTGGTGCACAAAAGCCGTCCTGCTGGGGACCGTGGAAATCATCCAGTATTTTGAAACCCATTGCCTCGGCGGTCGCCGCTAAACGTGGATAGATGAACTCGTCGTTCGCATGCCGCGCGACAACCCACGGTCCATCTCCACCATGATACGCCGACGCGCCGCGCCAGTTAGCCTCAGACCTGCGAAAATATGGCAGAACGTCTGAAAAGCCCCAGCCTGGAAGTCCCATTGACGCCCACTGGTCATAATCAGCAGGAGAACCTCTCGAATACATCATGCCGTTGATGGACGAGCATCCACCCAAAAGCTTGCCGCGGGGTTCCGGAATCTCTCTGTTGTTGGCCGTCGGCTCCGATTCGGTCATATAGCCCCAGCCGATTGCTGGTGTGGACATGGCACGAAACCACGCCAACGGCATGGAGACCACCCACCCCTTATCCGAGCCGCCCGCTTCGATCAGCAACACCGTTACGTCTGGATCCTCAGAAAGTCGAGCGGCGAGCACGCACCCGGCAGATCCGGCTCCGACAATGATGTAATCGTAGCTTTGCATCGAAACCCCGCACTTCACACTTCGACGTCATGGTGTATTGGTATTATTTTTAAGAGCATGACCACAATTTAGCGATCCACATTTTCATTCGCCTCTTTGATGCCTCCGGCCGTCGGGTGCATCCCGTCCGGCACTCTAACACGGTCCACATCCATCGCTACTGAATGGAACGCAACTCACGTAGGGGAGCGTACCGCAACCGAGACTTGCCGCGAAACCGACGCTCGCCGGCTAGTTTTGGATACTGATTGTCCAGACCGGCAGGTGGATTGTCCGGTTTCGCTTTCAAACCTGCATCAGCAACTACTCTCCTTGCGCGAAGTTCGCCACATCCAAAAAACGTCTCGGGCGGCC
>JAJZVZ010000216.1 GCA_021846945.1 Acidobacteriota bacterium
ATTGAAATGTGCCCGGAGAGTGTCGCGCGATGTTCCGCTGGACAGAGTCGCATGCGGGGCTGGTCCATCTTCTTTGGCGTAAAGATGAAATGCCAGCCTATACGCTCGAAGCAGATCGGTCAGGGAGGGTGCCGCCCGCTGATCGGAGTGATCGTGCGATTGGGTTGGCGGCGGTTGTGACACGTTTTGGGCGCGCGCCTGCGGCGCGGCCAGCGAAGTAGATAGAAGGAACAACATCGAAGCGATGAAAAAGAAGCCCCGGGCAAATCGCATACGTACACCCCTGGCGGGCCGCAGAGGACATTTGAAACGCCGGTTTTAGAGGTTCAGAAAAACTTGCGCCCGCCTTGCAATGGGATACGGTGCTCCAGCGGAGTGCGAAAGTCAACTCCCGATTGCTAAGTCGTAATTATGGACGTAACAGGACCGGAAATCGTTGGGCGAGTCTGCCGTTCCCACGATCCCACCGGCTCCGCGCAATTCTTCTCCTCTTATTCCAGTTCTTGTATACCGCGATAACGAACTGATCTCTGCCCTCTGACTCCGAATCTCTGATTTCTGTTCCCGCCCCCGTAACCCTGCGGATTCCCCCTTTCGTTGCTGCGGAAAACCCGCGTGAAGCTCCGGGCTATAGTGAAATCTGGCGACTCTCACGACCTTGCTCAGGCGTGACGAATCAAGGCAACACCAGAACCCGGCCCTCGTTGTGGGAGGAAGAAGTGACCGCGGAGCCTCGCTTCCGGCGCGTGCAGCCGGACGTGTCTCCGGTGGGGGGCTTTCGCCCTGTCACAGCGGGCAGACGCGGCGGGCCAGGCATGCCGCTGGAGATGCCGGACCCCGACGGCGATGATCCTTTGCGTCCAAGCTGGCAACGCTACGAGCAGCCGCGCAATCCCTGGTGGCGGCCGGCGAGCAAGGCGGGGCGCATCTTTCTCGCGTTCTGTGCATTGATCGTTTTCGGCGGTTTGACCACTGCCGGTCTGATCTTCAAAACCTGCCTGGAGCGCGATGCGCGCTTCCGCATCGCCGGAACCAGCAGCATCCAGGCGACCGGGCTGACGGAAGTGAACCGTCCGGAGATACTCTCGGTCTTTGGTGAAGACATCGGGCGTAACATCTTTTTCGTTCCGCTTGCGGAGCGCCGTAAGCAACTCGAGGAGATTCCCTGGATCGAGCGGGCCACGGTGATGCGCATCCTGCCGGACCAGATCCGGGTGGCGGTCGTCGAGCGCAAGCCCGTGGCGTTCGTGCGCGAGGGCCAGCAGATCGGCCTGGTGGATGCCGACGGTGTGCTGCTGTCGATGCCGCCGGTGGCCATGGCGAAGCATCACTATTCTTTCCCGGTGCTCACGGGCATCGACGCGCGCGACACCGCGGCATCGCGCAGGGAGCGTATGGCCGTATATCAGCGGCTCATGAGCGACCTTGATGCCAACAATCAACACTATTCCCAGCAGATTTCAGAGATCGACCTGACCGATCCTGAAGATGCCCGCGTGCTCATTCCGGAGCAGGGAAGCGACATCCTTGCGCACTTTGGCCAGGATCATTTTCTTGAGCGTTATCAGCGCTTCCAGGCGCACATCGCGGAGTGGAAGCGGCAGTATCCGCATCTGGCGGCGGTGGACCTGCGCTACGACCACCAGGTGGTGCTGGAAATGGCTCCGGATAAGGGCGCCGCGCAGCCGCCCGCGGGAGCCGCGCCTGCAACCGGCGCCAGTGTTGCCAAGCCGGTGGCTGCCGTACCCGCAAGCAAGGCCGGCGCGAAGCCGGCCAAGGCGTCTGCCAGGGCCGCCCAGAGCGGAAGATCGGCTCCACGGGCAAGCCTGCTGGCCTATGCCGGATCGAAGGAGGCGCGGGCGAGAGACAGGATGCGGAGAGAGCGTGCGGCGCGGAAGAGCAGAAGGCGCGCCGGGAAGCGGGTCCCCGCGGAAAAGAACAACGGGCGGACATTGTCCTCCACTACCCAGCCGGCGGCGCCGGCAGCGAGCCACTGAGCGCGATGAGCCAGAAACAGGACAACCTGATCGTAGTCCTTGACATTGGCAGCGCATGGACGCGCGTGCTGGTCACTGACTTGAATGAAGGCGCGCTGCGCTATCGCGGCTACGGGATGGTGGAGTCAGCCGGCATGCGCAAAGGGATGATTGCCGAGCTTGCGCCCGCCGCCAGGGCGGTGCGCGCGGCCAGCGAGCAGGCCGAGCGTGTGGCCCGCGCCAATATCGACGGGTGCGTGGTGGGCGTCGGTGGGCCGCATATCCGCGGGCTGAACACCAACGGCGGATTTGAGCTGGGCAACCGCATGCGCGAAATCACCGGCGAAGACGTGCGCGTGGCCGTGGATCGCGCGCGGGCGGTGCAGTGGCCGCCGGACCGCGAGATTCTGCACCTGTTGCCCCGGCAGTTCATCCTTGACGACCAGCCGGGCATCTTCGATCCCGTGGGCATGGTGGGCGCGCGGCTTGAGGTGGATCTGCACATCGCCACCTGCTCCGGAAGCGCCCTGCAAAGCACGGTGACCTGCGCCAACCGCGCCGGGCTTGAGGTCACAGAGGCGGTGCTGGAGTCGCTTGCCGCGGCCGAGAGCACGCTCTCCGCCGATGAGCGCGAACTTGGCGTCTGCCTGCTCGATATCGGCGCGCATTCCAGCGACCTCGCGGTTTTCTTTGAGGGTGCGGTGGCCTACACGGCATCAGTGCCCATCGGCGGAGCGCACTTTACCAACGATCTGGCGGTGGGCCTGCAGGTACCCGTGGCCCAGGCCGAGGAACTGAAGCGTCAGTATGGGCATGCCGTGGTCACGGCTGTGCCACAGGATGCGGAGATTGAGATCACTAATCCTCAGCCCCAGATGTTGCGTTTACGCCTGATCGCGGAGATTCTGGAGCCGCGCGCCCGCGAATTGCTCTATTTTGTGCGCGAAAGCCTGCGCCACGGCGGCGTGCTCGATGCGCTCGGCGCGGGCTGCGTGCTGACCGGCGGCGGGGCACTGCTGCCCGGTATGCTGGATGTAACCGAGAGCCAGTTGCGGGTTCCTGCGCGTACGGGGTTGCCGGTGCGTCTCTCGCAGATGCCCGGCGAGCTGGCGCATCCCAGTTTTGCCACTGCCATTGGAATGATTCTGTATGCCCACCGTACCCGCGTCAGCCGTGCGGCGGAAAACAACAGCCTGCGCGCCAAGCTGCGCGCCATCTTCGCAGCCAGTTTCTAGAACGGGGAGAAGTAGCGATACACCAGGAGACGGGAGCCTTATGAAACCAGAAGAGATGAGCGAAGCCGGAGAAATGCGGATTCAGTATCACGACCAGGCCGTGCAGGGGGCGCGCATCAAAGTCATCGGCGTCGGCGGCGGTGGTGGCAACGCGGTGAACCGCATGATCCAGGCGCGGATGGAGGGCGTGGAGTTTATCGCCGCCAACACCGATGTGCAGGCGCTCAAGCTGTCGCAGGCTCCGGTGAAGCTGCAGCTTGGCGTCCGGCTCACCTCCGGCCTGGGCGCCGGCGCCAATCCCGATGTGGGCCGCCGCGCCGCGCTCGAGGACTCAGAAAAGATTATCGAGGCCCTGGAAGGCGCCGATATGGTCTTTGTCACCGCCGGCCTGGGCGGCGGAACAGGTACTGGCGCCGCGCCGGTCATCGCCTCGCTCGCCAGCGAGATGGGCATTCTCACTGTCGCCGTCATCACGCGGCCCTTTGCCTTCGAGGGCAAGCGTCGACTGCAGCAGGCCGAGCGCGGCCTGAAGGAGCTGCTTGAAAGCGTCGACACGATGATCGTGATCCCCAACGAAAAGCTGCTGGCGGTGGCCAAGGACGCCGGCTTCTTCGAGAGTTTCCGCATTGCCGACGACGTGCTGCGCCAGGGCGTGCAGGGCATCAGCGACATCATCACCATTCCCGGCATCATCAACCGCGACTTTGCCGACGTGAAGACGACCATGGCCGGCATGGGCCACGCGGTGATGGGAACAGCCGTCCGCTCGGGCGCTAGCCGCGCTGTAGAGGCGGCGCAGGCGGCGATGGCCTCGCCGCTGCTCGAGGCCGGCGCCATCGACGGCGCGCGCGGCATCCTCATCAACATCACCGGCTCCAGCTCCCTGAAGCTCTCTGAGGTCAATGAGGCTTCGTCGCTCATCCAGTCGGCGGCGCATGAAGACGCCAACATCATCTTCGGCGCGGTGCTCGACGAGAAGATGGGCGAAGAGGTGAAGATCACCGTCATTGCCACTGGTTTCCGCGATCAGATGCCGGAGCGGCGTGCCCGCATGTTGAATGTAGAGGAGGCGCCGGTGGTCTCCGTGCCGATCGTCTCGGCGGATCACTGGCTGCGCGAGCCCGCCCGGGAGCCTGAGCCGCCGGCGCCGGTGCGCTTCATGAGTGAGGATGAGGAAGAGAAAGAGGCTGCCGACGCGGACAAGGCATTTTTCTTTTCGGCCTCAACTCCAGCGGTGGCCACAACCGTTACTGTTGCTGCGGCGCCGGCTGCTGAAGAAGACCCGGAATGCGCTGCCGCGCCTCAGGCGGATCTCTCTCAGGAAGCGGCTTACACACCGCTGCCGCGGGATTATGCCTCTGGTGTGAGCACTGGAGCCCGTGGGCCGGCCGCCGCGGAAGAGCCCGCACCCAAGCCGGCGCCGTCGCTCTTCCCGGAGTCCGGCAGTGAGTTGCATCGGGATCTGGATGTTCCCGCTTTCCTGCGCCGGGTGCAGTTTTAATGTCCTGCCGAAATCTTCTTGAAATCGGGGCTGAGACGTTGAATCGGGCCTGAGAAGCCGATAAAATATATGAATCGAGTCGATGGGAAAAGGCGGTCCGTCAATGGATCGCCGGGTAGATCACAACTGCCGGGACGGGCAGGCCGTCGCGCAGTTGCCGGCTCGAATTGAGGCGAATCCGCTTGAGAGCACGAAGCCGGCGGAAGGGCCAATGAAGAGCAAGTACGCCGCTTAGGGCAGACGTACAGCACGAGATGTACAGTTGAGAGGACGTTTCCCGATGAAGCTGTTTTGCCTTTGGTTGCTAGGATTGGCCATCATCATCTCCGGCAGCAACGCCTTTGGCGCGACTGCGGCAGGCAACCCGCAAGCATCCAGCCAAACCGGGACAACGCAGTCCAAGCCGGCGCAATCGCGCCACACAACAGCTCGTCGCCATCACACCACCGCACGCTCGCATAATGCGGCTGCCAGGTCCAAGATAGCGCACGCGCGGACGCATGCGTCCACGACCCGTACCACGGCCCGCACCACGACAACTCATGCCCGGGCCACGCATCGAACCGTGCGCACGGCGACGGCGAGGACTGCCGCGAGAAGCAGGACGCGCGCCAGCGCCCGCCGCGTGGCTCTCCACACCCGCCGACACCGCTATTACGAGCGCTTTACGGCCAGCTCCTATGCCAAAGGGGATATCTTCGCCGATGATGTTACCGGCGGCGAGGACCCGGTGGTCCGGCAGGCGGCCATCGACGCCATGGGCAACATGAACGGCACCGCCGTGGTCATCGATCCGCACAATGGGCGCATCCTGGCCATGGTCAACCAGAAGCTGGCTCTTTCGCCGGGCGCGGAACCTTGCTCCACGATCAAGCTGACCGTCGCTATGGCGGCGCTCTCCGAAGGGCTGGTTACCCGGGATACGATGGTCAGGCTTCCCGGGAACTTCCGCATGAACATGACCCAGGCGCTGGCCCACAGCAACAACCTCTACTTCGAGGAACTTGGCCGGGAGTTGGGCTTTGAGCGCGTGCACCACTATGCCACGGAGTTCGGGCTCGGCGAACTGGCCGGCTATCACATCGCGGGCGAGCAGTTGGGTGAGTATCCCGACGAGCCCATTCCCACCTCCGAGGGCGGCGTAGGCCGCATGTGCAGCTTTGGCCAGGGCGTCTCATTGACGCCGCTCCAACTGGGAGCGTACGTGGCCGCGCTCGCCAACGGCGGCACGCTCTATTACCTTCAGCATCCCACCACGCCGGAAGAGGCGGCTGACTTTACGCCCAGGGTAAAGCGGGTATTGGACATTGCCAGGTGGATACCCCAGATGCAGGACGGCATGGCCGGCGCCGTGGACTATGGGACAGCTCGCCGCCTGCGCACTAACTTCCAGGAGTTCCCGGTCTTCGGCAAGACCGGCACCTGCTCCAACGAGGGCACGCGCTTCGGCTGGTTCGCATCGTTCGCTGACGCGCCGCAGGGGAGGCTGGTTACGGTGTTCCTGCTGGAAGGTGGAAGGCCGACCTTTGGGCCGCGCGCGGCGGAGCTTACCGGTGAGTTCTATAAGAATCTGTGGGACCACAACTACTTTGCTCCCAAGGCCGCGCAGGAAGCCAAGCCCCCGGCGGCGGCCGCCGGCGCGGGGGCTTCGAACTAAAGGCCCCGGCTTTTTGCCGTATGAATCGGCCGCCTGTAAGCGGCCTTTTTCAGCCGCAATTCCGGTTGGATCATTTTTGTCTGAAACGAATTTGCGGCAGCATCATCCGATAGGGCAAGACCTCCCAGGGCAAAGCCCGTAGACCGCGTCAGGAGAAGCCGGGAGGCATGGCTCCGCGAGCCGGAATTGGACGTCTCTAATGGCCTTACCGACGCAAATCTTACTGATGTACGGATACCTGCTGCTCTTCTCCTGGGTCCTGGCGGAACAGTTGGGATTGCCTCTACCCGCCACGCCCGTGCTGCTGGCTGCCGGCGCGCTCTCCGCCCAGCACGAGATCAGCTTTGCCGCCGCCCTGCTGGCAGGACTCGCAGGATGCATTCTCGCCGATAGCGCCTGGTTCTGGATTGGGCGTCGATTTGGGCATCATGTGCTCCGCGGCTTGTGCAGGCTGTCGCTGGAGCCCAGCACATGCGTCCGCCGCACCCAGGATTCATTTGGCCGCCGCCACGGCGTCACCCTTTTGTTTTCAAAGTTCGTGCCCGGTCTGGCCACGCTGGCCCCGCCGGTGGCCGGGCAAAACGGCATGGGCTTCGGCGCATTTCTGCTTTATGACGGCATGGGCTCCGTGCTGTGGATAGGGGGGCTACTGGCCGGGGGCCGGTTCTTTGGCGATATGCTGAAGCGCGATCCCAGCCTGCTGGACTGGGTTGGCCGCTTCTCCGGCGCGCTGCTCATCCTCGGCATCGCCGGCTTCTTCCTGGCGCGCCTCTGGCGGCG
>JAJZVZ010000217.1 GCA_021846945.1 Acidobacteriota bacterium
CTCCGAGCGCTTCCGCGACAAGGCGCCAGCCGAGGTCTATGCCACCTTGCTCGACGAGGGCGTCTATCTCTGCTCGATCCGCACCATGCACCGCATCCTGGCTGAAAACGGAGAACTGAAGGAGCGCCGCAACCAACTCCGCCACCCCCAGTACAAGAAGCCGGAACTGCTGGCCACCGGCCCCAATCAGGTCTGGAGCTGGGACATCACCAAGTTGCTGGGCCCGGTCAAATGGACCTACTTCTACCTCTACGTCATCCTGGACATCTTCAGCCGCTGCGCGGTCGGCTGGATGGTGGCCCACCGCGAGTCCGCCGAGATGGCTCGGCGGCTGATCGCCGAGACCTGCGCCCATCAAGAGATCCAGCCGGGGGCGCTGACCATCCACGCGGATCGCGGAACCTCGATGACCTCCAAGCCGGTGGCGCTGCTGATGGCCGATTTGGGCGTGACCAAGACTCACAGCCGCCCGCATGTCTCCGACGACAACCCTTACTCCGAAAGCCAGTTCAAGACGCTCAAGTACCGGGGTCCCCGCGGATAGGTTTTCGTCCGCGGGGTGGTCAAGTACCGGCCTGGGTTCCCGGACCGCTTCGGATCAATCGAAGATGCGCGCGCCTTCTGCCGGCAGTTCTTCCCCTGGTACAACCGCGAGCATCACCACAGCGGCATCGCCCTGCTGGCCCCGGAGATGCTGCATTACGGCCTGGCCGGCCAGGTCATCCAGCAGCGCCAGCAGGTGCTCCACAACGCCTTCGCCCGCCATCCAGAACGCTTCGTCAAATCTTCACCAAAACATCCGCCCCAGCCTACCGCGGTCTGGATCAACCCGCCCTCTCCAAACCCGTCAAGAGAAGACCTTCGACTCTAAATTCAAAACATACCTGTCTCAAAATCGTTGACACGTTCCGACGGGCGCACTGGTGGCTACACGGGATATGTAACGGAAGTCTGTTACCCTTTTCCACATGAAACTCAAGCTGCTGCAAATCGAACAAAGAATTCAGGGGTTGGAAACGATTGCTAATGAGGTCGCGATCCTTGCAAAGAAGCAAGGCGCGAACGAAGCTGCGCAACCCGAATTGAACACTAAGGGCCAACGCTGGTATCGCGGCGCAAGAGAGATGTTGGTTCAACAGAAGTCCTCCAGTCTCAATGAATTTGACGCTCTCTACGTTCAGGTCATGAAGGACGTGATAACCGGCAGCGACTTCGTCGTGGGGGACGAGATGATGCACGCGGAGTTTGAGAGCGCGCTTGGGGCCGCCCGCGCGTTGCTTATTGCCCTCGTAGAAGAGATAGAATCGCGGGAACTCCCCCTGAAAACGCAGTTGAGTTTCGCCGTTTCAGCAGATGAGTTCGAGCGAGCCTCGGAACTTGTCAACTCATCTGGCGGTGATGAAGCGCTTCTCAGGGCTGGAGGCGTTGTCGCAAGAGTAGCCCTTGAGAGGCACCTCTGGACGGTCGTTGATTCATACGGATTAACGGTTGTGAAGAATCCGCCAACCAAGAAAAAAGCAGACACACAAGACTTGCTCACGACTCTCTTAAAGGCGTCCGTGGCGACGCCCATTCAAAAATCGGAGATGGATGGGCTATTTACCATCGGCAACAATTGTGCCCATCCAAAGGAGTCGGTGATACAGACGGATGTCGAAAGATTGATAAGAAGAGGACGAGAACTTGCTTCGGTGATTCTCTAAAAGCGCGCTTATCAACGCGCCGATAGCGATACGATTTTCAGGCAGTCCAAGGTATAGAGTTGTTGGGACCATAAATTTGCACCCCATCTTTGACATAAAACTGTGTGTAGCCGGATGGTCCGTATATGCGTCCCGTTTCCTTGATGCGCAACTGCGTGTAGCATGCCGGACCATAGATGCGCCCACCTATGACACGGAGGGTGGCGAACAAGGATCGGGCGTTGGTTCGATGAGCTTCGAGTGGATATTGCCGCTCTTTCCCGAAGAATTGCGGGCGCTTCTGTCTGGCCCGTCCATCTCGGATTTGATGATTTCCATGATTGCCCATCTTCAGTGGCCCATTGCATCGGCCGACAGTTGCCGGATAAGGATCGAGCTGAGTTCGCCGGGGTGGTCTTCCGCAAACGCAAAGAGCTCGGTGCGGACCTGAGAGGCAACACCAAGAACCTGCGCGGCCGCCAGCAAGTGGCGGCACGCGTCGATCGCATCCAGGACTGTGATCTCGTAGCCGTCGCCCTGAAGGATACGTTGGATGGCCCAGCGTCCGGCTTGGAGGCTGAAGTTGGGGTCCTTGTCCAGCAGATCGCGCGAGGCACGGCTCAAGGTGCGAGGATCGGTGCGGCCAGAACGGGCGAACTCCAGGGCCAGATCAAGGAGTCCGGCGTCTTTGGCGGCGGCAAACCATCGGCCAGGCTCACCGCTGGCGGCGGCCAGATCGGCAAGCACCTCGCGTGAGGCGCGCTCCGGATATTTTCTCTGAATCGCCCGAAAGGTGGCCAGGCCGGTGGTGGACTGATTCGCCGTCAGGGCGTACCGCTCGTAGGCCTGCCTGGTGCGGCCAGCAGCGAGCAGAATCTCTTCGCAGGCAGCATCGATGGCGCTATCCGGCTGATTGAGTCCGCGCGAAGCCTCGGCATACGCCAGAGCCTCATCGACGCGCCCCTGCGAGACCAGCGCCTTTACGCCGAAGCGGCGGTCAAACCATGAGGGGAACCGGCGTAGAGCCAGCACATCCAGCAGTTCCTGATGCCGGCCCGCGGCCAAAAGGCTGGAGAGACAGATGTTGCTTCCACGCACATAGCACCCCGGCCGCGGATCGGACCATGCCATGCGCACACGGCTGAGAAACCGGTCGGCCCACAGCGAAGCCACCTCGGCCGAACCGCACAATTCGCCCCAGTGATCGCCAACCGGAGAGAGATACTCAACGCCGTCGACTTCGATTGCCTCCCGGAGCCGGTCCAGCCATGCGTCTCGGGTGTTGCGATCCGCAGGGGCCGCGATGACGAGCGGCGCCAACTGCTCCAGCGCCCAGCAGACGGCTGCGCCCAAAGCGCCCGATGAGGTGTCGATCCGCTGAAACGCGGGCCAGATTCGCTCCATCAGCCAGACTGCGCTATCAGCGGCAGCCACGGGATCCGTCTTCGCAGCTTTCCGTATCTCCGTCACGGCCCCCTTCAGACGCTGACAGGCAAGCTGCGATCCGCGCCACCCGAAGGCGTTGGAACGGAAGCTGGCATTGAAGGTCGACTTGTGCCGGCTGATCATTGGCTACTGAGATTCTGACACATTCGTCCTCGGATCCTGCGGGACAAAGATGGGCGATGCGAACTCCAGCCGAGTAATCCCCGCGTGGTTTCAACTTTGTCTTCCGGGTTTCATCCCGCCGCCTTTTGGGTGAAGAACTTCAAGCTCAAGTGCTTGAGCGACTGTGGCAAGATGACATGTCGTCATAAGGCGCACACAACGTAAGCAACCAACCGAGTCCCATATGCTTCATCTCGTGTGCGAACGCCGTCTGCCCTGAGTACTGGATGGCGGAAGTTCCCATTTGTCGCGCAGCGTCGATATTCTCCGCCCGGTCGTCGATGAAAAGAATATGGCTGGGAGTTTCACCGAGTCCATGAATGGAGTGGAGGTAGATGGCCGAATCGGGTTTGGCGAGGTGTAGGCGGTGGGAAAAAGTGTGGTGGGAGAAGTTGTCGATCTCGGGGAGTCGCTTTCTTATGCCCTCCTCCATGGCATCACCCATGTTGGAGAGGATCCCGGTCTTGATGCCTGCTCGCTGCAACCGTACCGCCCAGTCCATCATCGGAGTGTTGGGTCGCGACCAGGCGGTGAGGTCTGCCTCGATCAGCGCTTGGAGCGTGGGAGGGTCCAGAGTTCTGCCAAACTCGCTTGCGACCTTTTCCCAGTAGGCGGGTCCCTTCAAGATCCCCCGGTCATAGGCATCGCGGTACTTCCAGTAAGCCGCGGAAAACTCCTCTGCAGAAGACTCCCCCTTGGGATCCAGTGCGAGCTGAAGGCGTCTCCAGTCCATGTCCTGTGGAGACTGGCTGAGTACCATGCCATAGTCAAAGAGCACGGCGCGGATACACTTCGAGCTGGTCTCTGGTGGAGCGGCGCTAGAGGCCTGGTTCATGCCAAGAACATTCTATAGGACCGGTGGAGGCCCGTGCATCCAGTTCAATCCGGATGGGAAGCAGATCCTCGCTCTCACTACCGCCCGAAAATCTCGCTGAGTGCTCGTTTTCGCCTCATCCGCATCCTTGCAGGGCGTCCCGAATTGACAGAAATCACCAAACCAGCGCCAGCGGAGCCTGCGCCTCCACGTGCCTGGCCATCATTTCTGATCGCCCACGCACCGTGATGCTTTGCGCAGAACCGAAGATTCCTGCTCGTCTCCTCGGCTGGCGCGGAGTAGTTTCCTCATACACTCGCTGAAGCTTCACCTCCATCAATCACCCAAGGATCCTGATGGCCACCTCCGCCCGCCACTTCCATCTCTCCTCGCTCTTCCTTCCAGACCGGCCTCCAGGCCGGTCTGCCACAACTCTTTGACCACCACCGCGACTTTTGTCATGTGAACGCCTACCTGTTTTAGACAAGTATTGAAATAATTGCTCAGTTGGGAACGAAGCCCATTTTGTTCATTGGCGGCAGCCGGGACGATCTGCGGGAGTTTCCAGCAGCGGTCCGCAAAGCGCTTGGCGAGGAGCTTCTCCGGGTGCAGAACGGGCTGATGCCGGTTGACTTCAAACCATTGAAGGGCGTGGGCGAAGGCGTCTATGAGATCCGGGTTCCCCTCAATGGAGCCTGGCGCGTGATTTGCGTTGCGAAGTTTGTGAACGCGATTTATGTGTTTCACGCCTTCGAGAAGAAAACTCAGAAGACGAACCAGGGCGACATGGAGCTTGCGAAACGGCGATACAAGCTGATTGGAGAATGACCAATGAAGAAGACCGATGCGCGTTGGAACGACAACCGAATCACCAAAGGCAGCAGCAACATCTTTCTTGACCTCGGCTTTGATGAAGACGAAGCGGCCATTCTCAAGATGCGCGCCGAGGTCATGATCCGTATCGAGAAACGAATCGCGGCCAAAGGCTGGACACAGGCGGTGGCTGCTAAAGAGCTTGGTATCTCGCAGCCGCGCGTCTCGAAGATCAAGCGCGGCGAGTGGAAAGACTTCTCGCTCGATATGCTGCTCACCATCGCTTTGCGGCTTGGCCTTCATCCTAAGCTGAAACTGGCTGCCTGAAAGAACGATCTCGCTCAGGCCGCGTTCCGTGGTCCATGCTCCCGTGCGCAGAGAACATTGAGAGCCCCGTGGATATGCTTCATCGAGGTATTGCGGCCCTAGAAGCCATGTCGGCGTAGCGGGCGGGCGCGAGGTCGCCCGCGCGGGCTACAGCAGCACGGAGATGTGCAGGTTCGCTTGGAGCAGACGATGAATCAATCTCCCAGAAAGATCCTCCTGTCTTGCATGAATCAGGATGCCGCACACAAGATCGCACGACATCCTGACCGAAGCGGCGTTCCGACTGTCGTCGATTGCGGTTACTTCATAGGGCTGCATGCGAAGGGCGAAGGCCGTTGCGGAGAGCAGTCTGCGGCCGGTGCAATAAACGAAAGATCAACACTCCAAGCCATGGCCGGACGCTTGTCCTGCTTACCATTTATCAAATTTGATAAGTCTTCGCGGTCAAAGGCGGAGGGGAGGCGCTGATGCGCATGGGTGTGTCGGGCATATCCATATAAAGGGTGACAACCGTGGTCACAGAAGCAACAGCGGGAGCTGGATGGTTCCGTTCTTTCCCCTGTGCCGGGCGGTGGCCTTCCGCTCGCCCTCGCGCACGCGGTAGCTGGAACCTTCGATGACAGTGACTTCGGCGTGATGCAGCGGTCGGTCAAACATAGTGGCAAGTTGTCGGCGCCTGGCTGGGATTCGATACTTGGAAGACCGATAATGGAGAAGGTATCCGAGAAAAAACCAATATGGCCTCCTTGATGGATGAAACTCCAGACGCAGCCGCATGGGTCGAACGAACTCTGGGCGGAATGCCGAACGCGAATAACCCTCGCCGTCTAGCAACCGCCGTTATATGGACCGACAGTTATCTCCCAGATGATGAGCCAATCGGCGGAAATGATCCACCGTCCATCGTCGACGAAATCAATGAGGAGGGACTTCCACTGTTGCACGGACACGACCCCGGCCGTCCCGCCGGGCGCTCCATCACCGCGCACGCATTTACCAGTCCGAGCCTACTCGATTCGTCGCTGCGATTCTGGCATACTACGAGCCGGAGAGCCTGTTGAGCTTTGCTTCATGTGGCGTAATTCCGTTACCGGCAGCCGCATTGCCGGCCGCGCTTGGACTGCCCATTGGCGCGAGAATTGAACTGGCAGCCGACCCAAGAAATGTCCCGGAACAGCCGTGGACCACGCGCCGTGCGATAGCTCTCCACCAAGGCCCAATAGGCGTGCCGCTTGCCGTCCTTGACTCGATAGCAGCGCCGCACACACATGAGGCCAATCTCGCCCATCGGCCAGGCCCGCGCAAGAGGGTAAGTCTTCACTACACGCCACTTCCCCGGCCCGCAACGACGCCTCAGAAAATCCGCCTCTGAAAACAAACGCTCTCCGCCTCGCCAATCCTGGAAAACACACCTCCAACGCCAACAAAAAACTTCGTCCGGAGCTGCTTCTGCGGAATTCAGCCTAAGAAATGAGCGCCGGACGATCGGCCACTGCCCTACACTGGTCCCCTTGTCCGCTCTTGTCACGCGGCGCCCTCACCTTGCTTGATGTCCTTCCACGGGTTCCGGCATCCGCAGGCCACTACCCAGGTAGATTCCTCTTTCATTTGGGTAGACCGCCTCCGTCTCCGCTTCCTTCTCGCGTGGCTCGCAGTCTAGACTCAGGTTCCGCTCCGGGAGGCGCCTTCCTGTGCTCTTCAATAGGTCGCCCGGCCACCGCTCAGGTCAAAGACGGATGCCGTTGTAAAAGAGTTCTCCTCAGAGACCAGCCATGCAACCATGGCGCTCACCTCCTGCAATTCAAGGAATCGCCCTCGGGGAATCTTGCTCAGCATATAGGCGATGTGCTCCTCGGACATCTGCTCGAAGATGCTCGTGCGCGCTGCCGCAG
>JAJZVZ010000038.1 GCA_021846945.1 Acidobacteriota bacterium
GGTGAGCAGTTCACTGGTTCTCCGCATCAGGTCGGAGTAGTTGCGCACATTCAGGAAGGGCTCAGGCTGATCGCCGTTGGGATCGACGGTGATGGGAAACGATCCCGAAAACCAGATCAGATTTTTGCGGCCGGGGATGGCGCTGAGATAACGGGCCAACTGCTGCATGGCGTCCATGGTGATGTGAACGCGCTGGTCAAGCTGAAAGGAGGTCAGATCGGCTTCGAACTGCTGGATTGCGCTGACCGCTTCCGGGCTGGGCATGTGCGAGGGGTCCGCCATGCTGGCCAGAGTGTCTTCGAGGGTCTGCTGGGCCGATTCAGTCTTGGAGTCGAGAATGACGGAAGCCTGCGCGTTGGCCCTCTTGCTCTGGAGCGCCCGGGTCAGTGCGCCGACGTCGGTGGTGAAGCCTTCAATCAGCCGCAATTGCGAGGAGAGGGTGAAGATGGCGAGTGAAGTGCCGGGCTTGATCTTGCCCATGTATTCGATCATCTGGTGGCGCACATCGGCCTGGTTGACCATGGGCGTGTTCAAGGCGTCAAGCAGGAGGACATTGACGGTGCCGGTGTCTGGATATACAGGGACGTTGGTGTAGGTGTTCGGCGGCAGCTCACCGGGCTTCACGGGAGCCGCAGGCAGGGCCGTGGGTTTGTGCTCGTCGAATGCGCTGATCTGCTGCTCGTGGCCGTCTTCGATGACATGAAAGCGGCTGCGGTCGAGGTTGTAGACCGGGTTGCCGTGGTCGGTAACGACCACATCCACCAGAACCAGGTTGGCGTTGGCGCGCACCAGGGGCGCGGGCTGGCCTGAAGCGGCAGGGGCAGACTGAGCAGCGGCGGGCTGCCCGGGCTGTGCCGGTGGCGCCTGGCCCATTCCAACGGACAGGGGCGCAGAAGCCATCAAACCGGCAGCGGCGAGGCCGGTAAGCGAGCGGATGGAAAGCATGACAGGATTCCCCTTTTCAAGGAGACGATTGGGGAAGCATTTGAGACCCGTCTCCGCTCAATTCCATAATGCGCCCGGCAGGCGGGTTGTGCTCAAAAATAGCGCTTGAGCTTGAGAATTTGAGACTCGAAGCCATACCAGAGCGCGGTGGCAACCGCGGTTGATACGGCCAGACGGAAGGCTACGACGGCCAGGTTGCCGGCGATGCCGTAGCGGTCCATGCGCAGGTCGAACCAGCCGAAGAAGATGAAGACCGAGATGTGAATCATGTAGAGGCCGTAGCTGATGCGGCCATAAAAGGCCAGCGGACCGCTGCGCAGCGCGGCGCAAAGCGGGTTGCGTGCGCCGCTGGAGGTGATGGTGGCAAGCATGGCTCCGGCGAAGGCGACAGCCAACGCGGAGTCAAGGAAGGCGGTGCCGCCGGCAATGGTTGCGGTGGCCCAAATACCGGCGACCAGGCCGCCAAGGCCCATCCAGAGCCAGACACGGCGGGTGAGTGGCAGCGTGTGCAAGGCCAGCGCCAGCAGACTGCCCCAGGCCAGGCCGTCAAGGTGAATGAGCGTGTGCGTCGGCGTGATCCAGGGCAGATTGGCGCGGCGCAACAGCGGCGAGGCGACCAGCGTGGCGGCCAAAACCAAGGCCAGCATCCAGGGCCGGCGCAGGAAGCGCACCAGCGGCGCCCACACAAAGTAATACTGCTCCTCGATGGCCAGTGCCCAGGTGGGGCCAAGAGCGGGCGGCAGCGTCAGATGAAAGAGATTCTGGACAAAAAAGATGTAGGCCAGCCACGGCGCGGTTCGAATCGCCTGCCAAACGGGCGGGCCGATGAACCACGGAGCCTCAAGATACACCACGATCAGTACCAGTGCGTAGACCGGCCAGATGCGCAAGATGCGGCGCGCATGGAAGTTGTGGAAGTAATGCGGCTTGTCGCGGGTGGTGAGCAGAATCGACGTGATCAGAAATCCGCTCAGCACAAAGAAGATGATGACCCCCGCCCAACCCCACAATGTGGCGTAGTAAATCCAGGTGCCCTTCAGACGCGGGTTGCAGTGGTAGAGGATGACAGCGAGAATCGCCAGGCCGCGCAGGCCGTCAAGTTCCGGGATGTATTTGGGCAGCCAGGTTGGACGTTGCATGGGTGAGCTTGGGCCGGGCGGCTTGAGGATGCTGCTGTCAATGAGCGATTTTCTGGGCATCTCTGGCAAAGCCATCCACAATCCAGCCGGCGATCCAGAGTATCGCGCCGAGCATGACCAGCGGAATGCATGCTGGAATCAGGATGCCCCACGGAAAGAGCGTTCCAGAATGGAAGGTGGTTATGCCCACCGTTACAAGAACCAGCAGGACAAGCGCGGAAATCGGGATCAAGACCATCCACTGCCCTGCGCGTTGCATTCTTCTTGCTCCTTCATGAATGTTCATCGCCTCTCCTTGCTGAGCGTGATCATGGTATCACCTGATTGATTCGCACTTGCTCCCGGCCTTCAGTTTACTTCTGCCTTTCTGCAGCAAGAGGATGGGAAAGCAAGCTCCCCATCCTCTCACTATCGCTCTTTTATGATCCCTGGCCCGGTTCGTCATCCCGCGGCCAGTTGCTTGGCGCGCTCGGTGGCGCGCATCACGGCCTTGATCAGGGCGACGCGCAGCCCGCCTTCCTCCAACTCCAGAATGCCGTCAATAGTGCAGCCGGCGGGGGTGGTCACGGCGTCCTTCAGCAGGGCCGGATGATAGCCGGTCTCCAGCACCATCTTGGCGGAGCCGTAGGCGGTTTGCGCGGCCAGCAGCGTGGCGATGTCGCGGGGCAGGCCCACTTTCACGCCTGCCTCGGCCAGCGCTTCGATGATGATGTAGACATAGGCCGGGCCTGAGCCGGACAGCCCGGTTACGGCGTCCATATGCTTCTCGTCCACAACTACGGTGCGGCCAACGGTCTCGAAGATGCGGTGCGCCAGATCCATCTTTTCGTCGCTGACAAAGCGCCCGCGGCAGAGAGCCGCTACGCCCGCTCCCAGCGCGGACGGGGTGTTCGGCATGGCGCGGATCACGGCGATTTCCATGCCGGCGGCTTCTTCAATGGCGCGGGTCTTGACCGAAGCCGCGAATGAGACGATTGCCTTTTCCCGCGTGAGCGCGGGGCGGATTTCGGCAATAAGATCGGGCACCTGGAAGGGCTTGACACCGACCAGAATCAGGTCGGCCTGCCGGACCGCCGCAAGGTTATCGGTGCCGACGTCCACGCCCCACTGCGTGCTGAGGGCGAGCGCGCGCTCAGCGTGGCCTACGGTGGCATGAATCCGGTCGGGGGAGAACAGGTTCTCTTTTAAGAATGCCTGGAGCAGGATGCCGCCCATCTTGCCGGCGCCCAAAACTGCCACGCGCATATTAGGCAATTGCGCGGGTACCTCAGTGGCCTCAATGGCTATTTCTGCCATGTTTCCTTTTTCCTGGGAGGAAGTCATAGTGCTGACTTCAGGATACTCGCATTGCCCGCTGGCGCGCGGATAGAGATGCCGGGCAATGAAAAACGATGCCTGCGGAGGCTGACCGGGAAAATGGCTGAAGCAGGCCGGCCGACGCCAGGGACCGGCCGGCGGCTGATTACCGGCTGAGCATCATTTCATTGGCGAGAAAATCCTTGATTGTGTCGTCCACGTTCTTGACGCGGTCGGCGGCAGACCAGCTCGAGTTCCAAATCAGGTAGCCGCCCGGCAACGTCAGGAACTTGTCGCCGTTCGCCATGGCATCTGCGGTCGTCATTGTCCACGCGTTATATTCCAGGAAATATAGATCGGCAATTTGATCTGGCTTCGCGGGATGGCGCAGGTCGGCTACGTGTTGCCCCAAATGAACGATCGCCCTCACCTCGGCATCCCCCTCCAGGCGGCTGAGGTTCAGGATGCAGTTGAAAAGAACGCCATCCGGGGAATCGTGCGTGCCCTGCGCGTCTCCCTTCGGGGTTGCCTCGTTGATGGTTCCGTAGGAGAGGGTAACCCCGGTGTGCTCTCCGGGTTTGCCGAACTCGGCCATATCTTTCTGGCCCTGAATTCCGGCCTGAGAGCTTCCCAGGCGGGCGACCGACTTTTGTGCGGCGATGATCGGATCGTAGAGGTCTCCGTTGCCTGAAAAGAGCTTCGCTTCGCCCTTGCTGAGGGCATCGGCTTTAGAGTAGTCAATTTCCTTTGAGGTAACGTCAGAAACCGATTGCAGGACCAGCCGCGCCGGGTAGGCATTCAGATTGCCGAAGCCGCCGAAGCCGATGATCTTGCCGGCGGCATCGCGCTGTAGCGAAGCGTCCTTCACGCCATCCAAACGGCCCACCAGGGTGGCTGTCACTTCATAACGGGTGCATCCCAGGCACAATCCGGCGCCCTTGACGTGAGGCTGGGCGAGCAGAGAATCAAACTGCTTAAAGCTCTTATCCTTTTCCAGCTTTACCGGCTGCCGCTGCTCCGTCTGGAATTTGCCGGAGAAGTTGCGCGCCGGTTGCAACTCCAGAAGGGCAACCGGACCCGCTTTCGCCTTGGATCCCTGCGGGTAGGCAAGCCAGATTCCGTCGACTGGCTGGCCGCACTTGTCGCCCTTGACGATGAACTGGTCGAAACCAGCCACCACCGTGCCTTTAATGCGAACCACCTTTCCGTCGAACGATTGAGGATTGGCAAGTATGTTGCAAACCGTCGTATCGACGGCCTGCGCAACTGCGGGCGCCTGCAAAAGGCAGGCAGCGGCAAAGATGAACGACGCTAGAATACACAGACGTTTCATAAGATCCTCTTGAACCAATGCCGAGTAAGCAAAGGCATTGCAGATTTAATTGGCAACCGGACACCTGTTGTCAGGAACTGGTAAGAATACCACGCCAGAAGCGCAGACTGCCCGCCCCGCAATGACCCGGCGGGAGAAACGCGTTTTCAAGTTTCTCTGTTTCTGGCAACTCGGGGTCAGTGAGTCTGGCCGTCAAGGTCCCGGGCGCTAGCATGCGTTTGCCGGGAATGCCGATTTTGGAAGTTCTGCCCTGCTGGAGCAGGTTCAAAACAATTCTGGCGGCGCGGACGCCGCCAGGACCGCCGATCCGCGCTACCCTTCAGATCGATACTCTTTCATTAAGCCGCGAATCCGGCGGCTGATAGCTGTCTTTACGCCTTGCCGATCACGTTTGCCAGCATATCGCCAATCTCCGCGGGCGAGACAACCACGTGAATTCCCGCGGCGGTCATGGCCTTCATCTTGTCGGCCGCGGAGCCCTGGCCTCCGCTGATGATGGCGCCGGCGTGGCCCATGCGGCGGCCCGGAGGCGCGGTTTGCCCGGCGATAAAGCCAACCACAGGCTTCTTCACGTTCTGCTTGACGAACGCTGCCGCGGCTTCTTCGGCCGAGCCGCCAATCTCGCCGATCATAACGATGGCTTCGGTCTGCGGGTCGTCATTGAGCAGGCGCAGCGCGTCGATGTGCGTGGTGCCGATGATCGGATCGCCGCCGATACCGATGGCCGTCGATTGGCCGATGCCGCGCTGCGTCAACTGATGCACGGCTTCATAGGTGAGCGTGCCTGAGCGTGAGACGATGCCCACCGAGCCTTCTTTGTGGATATGGCCGGGCATGATGCCGATCTTGGCCTTGCCGGGCGAGATGACGCCGGGGCAGTTGGGGCCGATGAGCCGCGACTTCGAGGTTTTGAGCCTGGCCCACACCTTCACCATGTCGAGCGTGGGAATACCCTCGGTGATGCAGACGATCAGCGGAATTCCGGCGTCTTCGGCCTCCAGAATCGCGTCCGCCGCGAACGGCGGTGGAACGAAGATCATCGTCGCATTCGCGCCGGTTTTCTCTACGGCATCGGAGACGGTATTGAAGACCGGCCAACCCTCATGCGTCGTGCCGCCTTTGCCAGGCGTGACGCCGCCAACGACATTGGTTCCGTATTCGGCGCAGCCTTTGGCGTGGAAGGTGCCTTCCTTGCCGGTAAGACCCTGAACGATGAGTCGAGTTTCCTTTGTAACCAGTACCGCCATCTTATGCCCTCACTCCTGCCGCTGCGGCGACGACCAATTCTGCTGCTTCCTTCATCGTTGCGCCCACCTGGAAGTTCAAGCCCGACTCCTTGAGAATCTTGCGTCCTTCCTCAACATTGGTGCCTTCAAGCCGAAGCACAATGGGCACTTTCACCTTGAGGTTCTGCGCCGCGGCGACAACGCCTGTAGCCAGCCGGTCCACGCGCAGAATGCCGCCGAAGATGTTGATGAAGATCGCCTTCACGTGCGAGTCGGAGAGCAGGATCTCGAACGCATGCTCGATCTGCTCCTGGGTTGCGCCGCCGCCCACGTCAAGGAAGTTGGCGGGGCTGCCGCCCGCGTACTGGATGATGTCCATGGTCGCCATCGCCAGACCCGCGCCGTTCACCATGCAGGCGATGGAGCCGTCGAGCTTGATGTAGTTGAGCGCGTACTTGCTGGCTTCGACCTCAAGCGGAGCCTCTTCGTCCACATCGCGCAGCGCCTTGATGTCGGCGTGGCGGAAGAGCGCGTTGTCGTCAAAGTTGATCTTGGCGTCGAGGGCGAAGAGCTTGCCGTCCTTGGTGGTGATGAAAGGATTGATTTCGACCAGCGAAGCATCGGTTTCGACGAATGCTTTGTAAAGACTCTGGAAGAACGATACCGCCTGGTTGATCTGTGCGGCTTTAAGACCCAGCGCGAACGCCAGCTTGCGCGCCTGCCATGCGCCGAAGCCGACGGCGGGATCGATGGTCTCCTTGAAGATGGCCTCGGGAGTCTTCGCCGCCACTTCTTCGATCTCCATGCCGCCCGCCTGCGAAGCCATGAAAACCAGCTTGCCGACAGCGCGGTCAAGCACGATGCCGAGATAAAGCTCGCGGTCAATGGCTGCCGTTTCTTCAACGAGCAACCGCCGCACCTTTTGCCCCTGAGGACCGGTCTGGTGGGTCACCAGTTGCATGCCAAGAATGTTCTTGACGTGCGTTTCCGCCTCTTCGCGCGTGCGGGCCACCTTCACGCCGCCGCCCTTGCCGCGGCCTCCGGCGTGAATCTGCGCCTTCACAACAACCCCCGACGCTCCCTCGGCAAACAATTTGCGGGCCACTGCAGCGGCTTCTTCCGGAGTGTTGGCCACCTCGCCCTTGGGCACAGGAACGCCGTACTTCGCCAGAATTTCTTTTGCCTGATATTCGTGAATTTTCATAGTTGGTAGGAACCGCCCCATCCGCTGCTGTCAAAAGAATTTGGAGCCAGGCAGATCAAATCCAGGCCCGCAAGACTGAGCCAGCGGTACTCCTGAATAGTATCTTGCTGGCCGATGGAGCGGCAAACCAACCGCGCGTGCCGTTACCATGGAAAGATATGGCGTCATTGAAGGAGTTTTTAAAACCGCTGGCCGAAGATGGCGCGGCCCTGACCCGCGAACAGGCGGCGTCCGCCCTCAAGGAGATTCTTTCCGGTGAAGTGCCGGAGGTGGAAACAGCGGCGCTGCTGGCGGTGATGGCCACGCGCGGTGAGCAGGCGCCCGAGCTGGCCGGCTTCGTTGAGGTGATGCGCGCGCGCGTCACGCCGGTTCCCTTGGCCGATGAAGAGCGCGAAGAACTCGTCGATGTGGTCGGCACCGGCGGAGGTGGTCCGCTGACTTTCAACATCTCTTCCGGCGCAGCGCTGGTGGCGGCGGCAGCCGGCGCCAAGGTGGCCAAGCACGGCAACCGCGCCGTTACCTCGCGTTGCGGCTCGGCCGATGTGCTTGAGGCGCTGGGTGTGCCCATCGCCCTGGAACCGGAGTTGGCTGTCGCCTGCCTGCGCGAGACTGGATTTATGTTTCTCTTTGCGCCGCATTATCACCCCGCCATGAAAGCGGTGGGCCCGCTCAGAAAGGCACTTGGATTTCGCACCATCTTCAACCTCTGCGGCCCGCTCACCAATCCGGCCGGTGCGCGCACCCAGGTCATCGGCGTGCTGGCGCCCAGCAAGGTTCTGCTGGTGGGGCGCACGCTCGCGGAGTTGGGAGCCAGGCGGGCCTTTGTCGTGCACGGCAGCGATGGCATCGACGAACTGACCACCACCGGCGAGTCTGTCGTTGCCCGCGTGGAGGAAACAGAGACCGGCGAATTCACCTTGAAGGCGGCCCGCGTCACGCCGGAGATGGCCGGCCTGCCACGCACCACGCTCGACCATTTCATTGGCGGCGACGTAGAGACCAACACGGCCTTGCTCTACGACGTGCTGACCGGCATCCCCGGCGCGCGGCGTGACATTGTGCTGCTGAATGCCGCCGGAGCATTGGTGGCTGCAGGCGTGGCCGAAGATCTGAAGCAGGGCGTGGCGATGGGTGCCGAGGCCATCGACTCCGGCCAGGCTGCGGCCACACTCGAAAAGCTGCGCCGGTTCAGGGCGAAATACCAAAAGGCGCAGTAATTTCATCTGCAAGCTGACACGCGCGCGATTTTTGGGGACAATCATTCCCATGGTTGGTGCAGCGTCAAGCCTTTTCGTCGAATGTCGAGGCAGGATAGGAGCACTCAGATGAATTACCTCCGCGTTTTCGCAATGCCGGCGGTCTTCGCTACCGCGCTTTCAGTCTCTGCGCAGCAGGCCACGCAGCCGGAGTTGAAGGTCGACTCCAGCAATCGCACACTGACCGTCACGGCCGACGAGAGCGTCAGCGCCGAGCCGGACCTCGCCATTGTGCACATCGGCTTTGAGACGCAGCCCTCCGACCCGCAAACTGCCTACGCCAACGGCGCGCGCATCTCGAATGCGATTATTGGAGCGCTGAAACAGGCCGGTATTGCCGAGACCGACATCCGCAGCGAATCGCAGTATCTGCAGCGCGACTACACCGAACCCAAATCCCACAAGTTCAAGCTGACCCAGCAATGGACGGTACGGACCTCGCCGAAGCGCGCCGCGGAGATTCTGGATGATGCCGTAACCGCGGGCGCAAACAGCAGCGGAGCCATCGACTGGACTGTGAAGGACGAGAGCGCCCTTGAAGAACAGGCGCTCGAGAAGGCCGCTACGCGCGCCAAGAGAAATGCCGCGGTGTTGGCTAAGGCCATGGGCGTGCAGTTGGGTGCGCTAATCTACGCCAGCAACCAGCTTTCCCGGCCAGCGTTCCCAAGGCCGATGGAAATGCGCGCACTTGCCATGGCTCGTCCGGGCGAGCCGTCGCCGCCGTTAGCCATCGAACCTCAGAAGGTAACGCGTTCGGCCAGCGTCTACGCGGTCTATGCCGTCGATTAGCAACCGGACCTGCGCCTTATTGGCAGCGGAACAGCGGTGCGGGATACGCGCCCATCCGCCGGCACAGATTGCCTGAATCAATCCCGTCCGCCATTCATCTATAGAATAGTTGTTTGAACGACTATTTATTTGGGCGAACAAGATTCCGGCATATCCACGCGGAGGTTGAAACCATGGCATCAAATTCGGCACGCCAGCCCACAATCTTTCTCCCTCACGGCGGCGGGCCATGCTTCTTTATGGATTGGACGTGGGGACCGGCGGACACATGGGATGCAACCCGGCGCTTTCTTGAAGGTCTGGCGGCAACCTTGCCGGCTCCGCCCAAGGCCCTCGCCGTGGTGAGCGGTCACTGGGAGGAGCCTGCTTTCACGGCCAGTGCCGCGCCCGAGCCTCAATTGATCTTCGACTACTCCGGCTTCCCCGACCACACCTATCGCCTGACCTGGCCCGCGCCCGGCGATCCGGAGTTGGCCGCGCACGTGGCCCGGATGCTGAGCGATGCGGGACTGCAATCGAGCCTGAGCGCGGACCGCGGCTACGATCACGGTGTCTTTGTGCCGCTCAAGGTGGCATTCCCTGAGGCGAAGATTCCGGTAGTCACTCTGTCGCTGTCGGCGAGCCTTGATCCCGCGCAGCATCTTGCGGCCGGCCGCGCGCTGGCTTCGCTGCGCGACGAGGGCGTGCTGCTTGTCGCCAGCGGCATGAGCTTCCATAACCTGCGCGGCTACCTCCATCCGGAGACAGTGGAGCGCGCCCGGGCCTTTGATGTGTGGCTGACACGCGCCGTAGAGTCGCCCACGCCGGAGCGCGACATGCTGCTTACGCATTGGCGCCAGGCGCCTTTCGCCGCCTATGCGCATCCGCGCGAGGAACACCTGATTCCCCTGCTGGTGGCGGCGGGCGCGGGCGGTGACTCGCCCGGCAAGCGCATCTTCAACGACGAGCCTATGGGCGCGGCCATCAGCGCCTACCGCTTCGACGGATAAATTAACGCGCACCTGCCATCCCACAGCGCTCTTTGCAACGGAGTCAGTGTCGGCCATCGCCTCCGCTGGAATTTGCCGGTTGACAGCATCAAGGATGGGACTGTGTATAGTGGGTTGTGCGCGGTGGCCGTCCATGGCCCGCGCAGTACAGCGGAGTTCCCCATGCGGCGGCGTGATCTTCTAAAACTTGCGGCGATGAGCGCCGGAGCACCGGCCTTTCGGCAGCTTGCGGGAGCGCAGATGCGCTCCATGCCGGTCATCGATACACATATCCATCTCTTCGACCCTACCCGTCCCGGCGGCGTTCCCTGGCCGGAAAAAGGGGATGTGATCTACAAGCCCTCGCTGCCCCCGCGTTATGCCGCTCTCTCTGCACCTCTTGGAATTGTGGGCGCCATTGCCATCGAGTGCAGTTCGCTGGCCAGCGACAACGACTGGCTGCTGAATGTGGTGGGCCGAAATCCCATCATGGTCGGCATGGTCGGTGATCTAATTCCCGGTTCGCCTTCATATCGGAAGGATCTCGACCGTCTGCATGCCAATCCGCTCTTCCTGGGAATCCGCTATGGCAATCTCTGGAATCGCGACCTGTACGTTGATATCGACAAGCCCGGTTTTGTCGATGGCCTGAAGGCACTGGCGGAGGCCGGCCTGGTGATGGACAGCGCGAATCCCGATCCGCGCCTGATCGCCGCCGTTCTTCGCGTCACCGAGCGGGTTCCCGATCTGCGCATCGTCGTCGATCACCTTCCCAATGCGACCCTTCCCGCAGAGAAGTCCAAGCAGCGAGAGTATTGGGCGAATCTTCACCGCCTGGCGCAGAGCCCGCGGGTCTATGTGAAGCTCTCGGAGATTCCCGTGCGCACGAACGGAAAATTGATCACCGATCCCGCTTACTACCGGGCAAAGCTGGATGCAATCTGGGACGTTTTTGGAGAAGACCATGTTCTTTTCGGCAGCGATTGGCCGAACAGCGATCATGTAGCCACCTACGCGCAGACCTTTGCGATTGTCCGCGCGTACATAGCGGGAAAAAGCGACGGAGCTAGAGAAAAATACTTCTGGAAGAACTCGATCGCCGCCTATCGATGGAAGCCGAGAAGAGCGGATCAGCGCGCGCTATAAGTATCGGAGCATTTGAGTCGGCCCGGCAGGTAAATTTCAGCGGCGAAGCCGGCAGCGTCAGCGGATCGCCGTGTGCATCTTCAGACGAAAGCAGCAATGCATGAGACCTCGACAACCCGGATCCGGCCCTCAATCGCAGCCGCCGAAGGCGATGCTATGGTGACCGATCATAGCGATGCCGCGCCGGGCGTTCTGGACCACGTCATTTCGCGCACGATGTGGCGGCTGGCGCCCTATTTAATGCTGCTCTACGTAGTTTCGTTTCTCGACCGCGCCAACGTCGGCTTCGCCAAGCAGGCATTGCAAAGCTCGGTGGGCATTTCAGAGAGCGCGTATGCCATGGGCGCGGGCTTGTTCTTCATCAGCTACTCACTCTGCGGATTTCCCAGCAATTTGATCCTCCATAAGATCGGGGCCAAGGTCTGGATATCGCTGCTGCTGGTGACCTGGGGCGTGGTGTCGATGTCGACAATGTTTGTCACCGGGCCTACCTCGTTTTATCTGCTACGCCTGCTGCTGGGCATCACTGAAGCGGGCTTCTTTCCGGGCACGATTCTCTATCTCACCTACTGGTTTCCCAATCGCGTGCGCGGCCAAATCGTGGGCCTGTTCTATCTGGGCGTGCCCATCTCGCTCGCTCTCGGCGGCCCGCTTTCCGGCCTGCTTCTGGAGATTCATTCGCGGGCGGGGCTTCAGGGCTGGCAGTGGATGTTCCTGGTGGAAGGGCTCATCGCATTGGTCCTGGGGATTACAGCCTTCTGGTATCTCGATAACAGGCCTCCCAATGCCCAATGGCTGCCGCCGGCGGAAAAGACTGCCCTGATCGAAGTATTGGCGCGCGAGGAGCAGGAACGGCGCACGATCGGACCCGCTAAGGTGTTGCCCATGCTCTTCGACCCGCACGTCCTGCGCTTTGTACTGATCTACTTTCTGATCCAGATGAGCGTCTACGGCGCCATCTTCTATCTGCCGGCCGAAATTTCGGCACTGATCCACAAGCCCGCTGGCCTTGAAGTAGGCTCCGTCTCCGCCATTCCCTGGATTTGCGCCCTGGTTGCCGTGTACTGGATTCCCAAAGCAGCGGACAGGCGGGGCAACCACCGCCGGCTTGCGGCGCTCACGCTGTTAATCGCGGGAATTGCCAGCTTCGCGTTTCCAACGGCAGGGCCGGTGGAGGGGTTGCTGGCGCTCTCGCTGGCCGTCTCGGGCTTCATCGCCGTGCAGCCGCTCTTCTGGACATTCCCTACGGGCTACCTGGCCGACAGCGCCAAAGCCGGCGGCATTGCGTTGATCGGAACCGGTAACCTGGGCGGGTTTCTCGCCCCCAACCTGAAGGTGTGGACCGATGAATATTTTCACTCGCAGAGCGCGGGCCTGTATCTGCTGGCCGCGATCACGGTTTTGAATGCGGGCCTGATTGCGCTCACCAAGACCCGTCACGCGCACGAAGACCATCCATAAGACGAAATCATCGGGAAGCATGCCCGGGAAAGAGATGTTTGGAATGTCTGCGATAAAGATTCGACATGTACGCGCCTTTTACGCGCAGGGCGGAGGAGCCGATTATCACGACCAATCCGCAGGCCATTGGATCGACGACCACATCGCCACGCCCATGGCCAAGTATCCGGCCTATCGCGCCAGCCGGCAGTCTTTCGGGCTCAACGTGCTGGGCACGCTGGTCGTCGAAATCGAAGCGGACAACGGTACGGTCGGCTTTGGCGTCAGCACCGGTGGCGAACCGGCGGCGTGGATCGTCGAGCGCCACCTCTCGCGCTTTCTCGTTGGAGCAGATCCCCGCGAGATCGAGCGCATCTGGGATCAGATGTATCTCGCCACGCTTTTCTATGGCCGCAAGGGCCTGGTGCTGAATGCCATCAGTTGCGTGGATCTGGCGCTGTGGGACCTGCTCGGGAAACTTCGCCAGGAGCCGGTATACCAGCTTCTTGGCGGCGCTGTGCGCGATGAGCTGATCTTCTACGCCACCGGAGCGCGGCCCGATCTTGCCCAGAAAATGGGATTCATCGGCGGCAAGCTGCCGCTGCGCCACGGTCCGGCGGAGGGCGCGGAAGGCATGAAAGAAAATCTGGCGCCGCTGGCCGAGATGCGCTCGCACGTAGGACCGGATTTCTGGCTGATGTACGACTGCTGGATGAGCCTCGACGTCAACTATGCCGTGCGCTTTGCCCATGCGGCTGCCGAGTACGGCCTGAAGTGGATTGAGGAAGCTCTGCCGCCCGACGACTATTGGGGCTATGCAGAGCTGCGCAAGAACGTGCCGCGCGGCATGCTGGTGACGACCGGCGAGCACGAGGCCACGCGATGGGGCTTCCGCATGCTTCTTGAGATGGGCTGCGCGGACATCCTGCAACCTGACGTCAACTGGTGCGGCGGCATTACAGAGCTGATCAAAATCTCGGCGCTGGCCGATGCTCACGGCGCGCTGGTCGTGCCGCACGGTTCCAGCGTTTACAGCTATCACTTCACCATCACGCGCCACAACAGCCCGTTCTCTGAGTTCCTGATGATGGCGCCGAAGGCGGATAAGGTCGTTCCCATGTTCTCGCCGCTTCTGCTGGATGAGCCGGTGCCGGAAAATGGACGCATGCGGCTTTCCGACGCGCCGGGATTTGGCGTTCGCCTCAATCCGGAGTGCCGGTTGCAGGCCCTACACGCCCGCAAAAATGAGTAGCGCCGGCAACTCTCGCGAAGCTCCCGGCGCCGGCCTGTGAGATCGCCGGCTCCGAGGTACAACAATCCTGAAACCGCTATAAGGCCTGACTTTTGCCGGGCCCGGATATCGCGCCGTTGCTGTTCAGCGCGATTTGAACGTCAACTACGCTGCCTTTGCTGTCCGCCCCGCGGCAAATCGGATGATCTTGGGATCGGCCAGCATTCTGAAGTCCTCCCATGCCATGCGAATCAGCTCCCGGTGAGATCCCGCATTGAACGCAATCTCTTTGTCTTTCGTCAGGGTCTCGTCGGCAAACACCGGCAGATCATAGAGATTTCCAAAGGGCGGCATTGCCCCGGTTTCACACTCGGGGAAGCGACCCTTGAACTCCTCCTCGGATGCAAGCGTGGCAGTCCTGGCATTGGTTGCCTTTCTCAGCATCTCCAGATCCACGTGAAATGTCGCAGGAAGAACGGCCATGACCAGCTGACCGTCCAATTTCACGATCACTGTCTTGGCCAGCTCCTTTCCCGGAATATGGGCCAACCCGGCAATGCCCTGTGCCGTGTACGCAGGCGAGTGGGAGATGACAACGTACTTGATGTTGTTTCTGTCGAGATATTCCTTCAACCTTGGGAGTGGCATAGCTACCTCCTTCTTCGGCCCCATTTACAGCGCGAGGCGAACAGGCGCTGTAACTTCAATCACGCGCATCAACCAGCCTCAAATCGCGATCAGAGATGCGAAGTCAGCCGGGTCGCGAGCCGGGACTCGACTAACGTTTGTAGCCAATCGTGCGCAGCAGATCGTGGCGCCATACAACGTCATCGTCTCCCTCAACGCCTTTGGGAGAGCTGCCGTCGATGACGCCCAGTATGCCCTGACCCTGCTCGCTCTTTGCCACCACCACCTCGACCGGATTGGCCGTTGCGCAGAAGATGGAACACACCTCCGGAACATTGCGGATCGCATTCAGAACATTGATGGGGTACGCATTTTGAAGCATCAGGACGAAGGCATGACCGGCCGCCATGGCCTGGGCGTTCCGGATCGCGGTCTCGCGCAAAGCCTGATCGTTCCCCTCGGAGCGGATCAGACAAGCGCCGGAGCTTTCGTTGAAGGCCAGGCCAAATCTGGCTTGCGGCGCCGTCGTCACGATTGCTTCGTAGATATCCTCCACCGTCTTGATGAAGTGCGACTGGCCAACAATGATGTTGGTTTCAGCCGGCATCTCCATGGGTACTGCAAGCAACTCGACCATACTCATTCCCTGTCCCCGGACCTCCATTATGCGCTCTTCTTGTGCTGCGTTCGAACCCTTTCAACGTACCTGCCTGTTTTCATGTCGATACTGACTGTCTCGCCGGGAGCAACGAACAACGGGACCTGAACGGACAGGCCATTTTCAAGGGTGGCTTCCTTCTTGCTCGAATCCTGCTGCGAGCGGGTGGGCGGCGCAGTGCTGACGACCCGAGCCTCGATCGTGTCAGGCAACACCACACTGATGGGTTCTTCCTCAAAAAATTCGGCTTGCACTTCCGCCCCGGCCTCAAGAAATTTCTCTGCAAGGCCAAGGCTCTCGGAGGGAAACTCAACCTGCTCGAACGAATCCAGTCTCAGAAATGTGCAGGTGTTGCCGTTGCCGTAAAGAAACTCCACCCTGCGCCGCTCAAGCTCCAGGTTCTCCAGCCGTTCCTGAGGGCGAAAGTGCTGGTCCCAGATGCGGCCGCTGCGCACATTTGAGAGCCGCGTCCGCACCGTACCTGCCATCTTGGCCGCGCCGGCCCGGGCTTCCACTTCGACGACCCGATAGATCTGCCCATCAATCCGAAGCGCCATGCCTTCCCTCAACTCGGACGCCGTCACCATAGACTTCTCCACCTATCTCTGCCGCCTTGTCGCGTCGTCGCCTGCCCGATGTTTAACTGCGCAGGGCAAATCCTCTCTCATTTGCCAGCACTATCTCCCGGTAATGGAGGAAGTGTGACACCGCCCGCGAAAATACGCCAGCCACACGCGGCTCCCCGGGGATCAGTAATCCTATTCTGGACCCAAAGAGGCGCCGCTCAGTGATACCTGTCACCTGCTGCCGCGAGTGGGATCACTCGTGCAAGTTGCTGAATCTTCGCCCCCCAGAGCGGACACGCTGGTTGCATGATCTGTTCCCTAAGTCATTTCTGTGCCCTGAGATGGGCCTCGTCGATCTCCTTTGGATACTCCCGCGAATGCCGGCGTTTTCATGGCTCCTACCAGTAAGGATGCCCAGCTTCGTGCGAGCCCGGCCACGCTGCGATGCAGCCGCCGTTCCGGCATCGAGAGGTTTACCGGCGGCGCGCCGCAACAAAGGATCGGCACGTGGAAAATTCGCCAAGCATCCGCCAGGAAAATTACTCAGATCGTAGTTGAGAATTTTGACGCAGAAACGGGAGAAATGCAAGCGCGACTCGCCGCCTGATTCCTTCCGTCCAATTGCTCGGCCTCCGATGCTCTACGATGGCTGCATGGGCGCACTTCTCGACATCCGCGATCTCCGCATTCGCTTTGGCTCGGTGGAGGCGGTGCGCGGCATCAACCTGCATATCGGCGAGGACGAAGTGCTGGGGCTGGTGGGCGAGTCCGGATCAGGCAAGAGCGCGACGGCGCTGGCAATTCTCGGCCTGCTGGGACCGGCGGCGCAGGTTGCAGGCCGAATTCTCTGGCACAGCAATAGCGCCGCCGGCGGGCTTGAAGCGTCTCAGGGTGGCAGGGCAGAAGACGGCGCCACTGATCTGCTCCGGCAGCGGGCAGAGGGGCTGCGCCGGTTGCGCGGGCGCGAGATTGCCATGATTTTTCAGGAGCCGATGACAGCGCTGAATCCGGTTATGTCTATAGGCCACCAGGTGGCTGAGGCGGCCTCCGCGCATTCTCCATCGTGGACGGGCAGGGAAGCGAAGCGGAAGGCGATTGCCGCGCTGGAGGCGGTTGCCATTCCCGATGCGGCCCGGCGCTATGGCGATTATCCGCATCAGTTTTCCGGCGGCCAGAGGCAGCGCATTCTCATCGCCATGGCGCTCATCAACCGCCCGCGGCTTTTGATTGCCGACGAGCCGACCACCGCCCTGGATGTAACCGTGCAAGCCCAGGTGCTGGAACTGCTGCGCGACCTGCAGCGGCAACATGGACTCGCCATGCTTTTTATCTCGCATGACCTGGCGGTGGTGGGAAAGATTGCGGGGCGTGTGGCTGTGATGCGCAACGGGCAGGTGGTCGAGACGGGTTCCACCGCGCAGTTGCTCACTGCGCCGCAGCATGCCTACACGCGCAGCCTGCTGGCCGCCGTTCCCACGTTGTCCACGGACCGAAGCCGTCCGCTGGCGACGTTGGAATAAGCGGCCGCGGAGGCAATCTTGACTTTTTTGGAGCCGCGGCCATTCAATTGGGGAGGCTGGGTCAGTTGGTAACTCTCGATCCGTGCGGCCACCGTCATGATTCGTCAGTGTCTCAGGAGTGATTTTTGCGTATGATCATCCGTTCTCGCGCGCCGCTGCGGCTCGGCCTGGCAGGAGGCGGCACAGATGTTTCTCCGTATTGTGACGAATTTGGCGGCGCCATTCTAAATGCCACCATCGACTACTACGCGTATGCCGCGCTGGAACCTCTCGATTCGGGGATGGTCGAGTTTGCCTCCGCCGATTTGCACGAAAGCGCCAGCTACCGCGCCGAATCGGCTCTCAGGAACGATGGCTGCCTGGATCTGTTCAAGGCTGTCTACAACCACGTCGTCCGCCACTATCACGAGGGCAAACCGCTGAGCCTGCGCATGAGCACACGCGTCGACGTGCCGGCCGGGTCGGGTCTCGGATCATCGTCCACGCTGGTGGTTGCGATGCTTGCGGCCTACGTGGAGTGGTTGAATCTGCCGCTTGGCGACTACGAGCTGGCGCATACGGCTTACGTGATTGAACGCGAAGAAGCCGGGCTCGCCGGCGGAAAGCAGGATCAATACGCGGCGGCCTTTGGCGGCTTCAACTTCATGGAGTTCGGCCGGAATGGCCGGGTGCTGGTGAATCCTTTGCGCGTGAAGGATTGGGTCGTCTCCGAACTGGAAGCTTCTCTTCTGCTGTATTACACAGGAAAAGCGCGAACATCCGCCGAGATCATTCAGGAGCAGTCGCGCAATGTGCGGGATCGGAATCGGCCGGCTCTGGAAGCGATGCACTCCATCAAGGAAGAGGCATTCCGCATGAAGGAGTGCCTGCTGCGCGGTGATTTCCACTCGTTACACGAGGTGCTTCGCAGCAGTTGGGAATCCAAGAAGAGGATGGCCAGCAGCATCACCAACGAGCACATCGAGAGCCTCTACGCGTGCGCACTGCAGGCGGGCGCGTATTGCGCCAGGATCTCCGGAGCCGGCGGCGGTGGATTTATGATGTTCCTGACCGACCCCATCCATAAGGACAATGTAGTTGCCGCTCTGCGCGCCCAACAAAATGGGGGAATGGCTTATGGCTGTCACTTTACAGCGACTGGAGTAAGAGCATGGAGAGTGCCATGACCAACCTTGTGCGCGACCATCTGGCCGGTGGCATGGCGGTTCTTGAGGCAGTGGCGAAAGACGCGGCGCTGCACGCTACGCTTGTCTGCGCGGCGGAGGCCACTGCATCGGCGCTCAAGGCCGGAGGCAAGCTGATGGTGGCCGGGAACGGCGGCAGTGCCGCTGACGCGCAGCACCTGGTGGCGGAGTTTGTGAGCCGGATTGTCGAGGACCGTCCCGCCATGCGCGCAGTTGCACTGACGACAGACACCTCGATTCTGACGGCGGTTGGCAATGATTACGGCTATGAACGCGTCTTCGCGCGGCAGATCGAAGCGCTGGGGCAGGCGGGAGACGTATTCATGGGCATTTCGACTTCTGGCGATTCACCGAATGTGCTGCGCGCGCTGGAACTGAGCCGCGAGATGGGGATTGTGACGATTGGATTCACCGGCAAAGCAGGCGGCAAAATGCCGCCTCTGTGCGACTATTGCATCCAAATCCCTTCCGGCGTGACCATGTACGTTCAGCAGGCGCACCTGGCCCTCGAACACATTTTCTGCATGCTGGTCGAGCGGAGTTATTTCGGCGCGCAGCGATCCGCGGCCATCGAGGTAAGCGCCGCACGTGAAGGGTAGCCCGAGTGGAAGCTATCGTACTCGCCGGCGGATTCGGAACAAGGCTCGCTTCGCGGCTCCAGGGCATTCCCAAGCCGATGGCTCCGGTTGCGGGCAGGCCGTTCCTTGAAATTCTGATGAACCAGCTCCGGCGCAGCGGCTGCGGGCATGTATTGCTTTCAGTAGGATATCTGCACCAGCAGATTCAGGATCACTTTGGCAAAACCTGGCATGGCCTGCGCCTCGATTACGTCATCGAAGAGACTCCGCTTGGTACGGGAGGCGCAGTCCGCGCCGCGCTGGCGCAGGCCACGGAAGAGGCCGTTCTCGTACTGAACGGCGACACGTTTCTGCAAGCGGACTATGCGGCCATGCTCGCGTTTCACAACGCCGAAGCAGCAGGCATGACGATGGCGGTGACACACCACTCCGACATCGCCCGCTATGGTGGAGTGCTCATCGAAGGGAAGCGCATCGTAGGCTATCAGGAGAAAGGCCGCTCCGGTGCCGGATGGATCAACGCCGGCGCCTACATTCTCGAAAAAGGCCTGCCATGGCTTAAAAATCTTCCTGAAAGATTTTCCTTCGAGACAGACTTTTTAGCGCCGGAGGTCAGCCGGCTTGCTCCCGCCGCCTATCACGTGGACGGATTCTTTCTGGACATCGGCGTCCCCGAGGACCTGGACCGCGCGCAAACCGAACTAGCGGAGTTTTAAGTCGCGACGGATCAGCAATGGCGCATTTTCTGCCTGAGACGCGCTCTGCATGGCCGCTGGCCGTCACCAGACTTTAAGGCTTAACATTCCCCAACCGGGATCTTCGAACGGTCCCGGCATCGGATCAGATTGGTTCCTTTTCTTCCCAAAGTAATCCGTATCAATGCGAATGGGTGTGCCGTCGGGGTGTTCGTAGGGAAGATGGGAGATGGCGGTCTTTCCAAGTAGTGCGCTGGTGACAAGTGGATGCGGTTGCGCATCGGCCCACGCCTTTTCGAATTTGAATTGCAGATAAAGATGACTGTCTCTTGCGCTTAACTCGAGCTCAGGTTGGAAGCCTGGCTTGACGACCGCGTGGCGATCGAATTTAGAAGGCCTGGCTCCATCGAGATAGACATTGCCGTCCATTTGCATCGGCAGTGGCGCATTGTCATAGATGCTCAGATCGGCGTGTTGCACGAAAAGATTGTTGTAGTAGCGGTTATCGCCGGGTGGATTGTCATGAAGGCCTGCGATCGCGGTGGAGTGCGGCTTGAGAAAGGGCGTTTGGCGGCTATCGTAAGGGAGCAATTTGATGGACCCGGCGAACAGGTTCTGCGCATAGGCGCCGCCCTGGGAACGGTCTTGCAGCGAGGCCGGCGAAAGGAAGAGATTGTTCGAAAACAGGAACGGCCCATGATCCACTTCGACAAACACGTCACGGTCGTTGTCGTTGAAAAGATTCCGCGAGACCCGTGTGCCCTGTGCCATCCAGTCGAGCCAAAGGCCCAGCGGCGCGCGATAGATATGATTGCGGGAGATCAGCGTATCGACTGCGCCGTGAAATTTGATCCCCGCGATCTCCGCGCCCGTGAACGTGCGGCGCGTATGGATATCGTGGATGGTGTTGCCCGTGATGGTGCTGAAAGCGGCGCCCATGCTGCCGACGATGCCGGTCTGTCCGCAGTTATAGACGGTGTTGCCGCGGACAATGTGATGGCCGATCTGCTCCTTTGACCATCCGTCCGCAAGAGCGCGCTGGATGGTCTTGACGTAGCCTTGCGCGGTGTTCGCCGAGGTGTTGTCCCATCGGTCTCCGTATTTTCCCAGCGAAATGCAGGAGCAAGTGGAGTTGCGGACGACGTTGTCTTCGATGATCCAGCCTTTACTCCAATGCGGGCCGATGACGCCGATCTGCTGGGCGGTTGGCGGAGCCCACGGCGTGGCTGCATCCTCCAGAGTGAATCCGCGCACGGTGATGTAATTGATACCCGTCTTCTTCGGATAGAACACCGTCTGGCGGACGTTGATCTCAACCCCATGCCGGTTGGGATCGACGCCCTTGAACTGTGCCCAGATGGTGGTCGTCGAACCGCCCACATGGCCGAACCAGAGCGGATCTCCCGCCGGCGGCTTCATCACATCCTCAAGGTTTGCCGCCTCAGTGAACCATTTGCCGTCGAGATAGACCTCGCCGGTATGATGCTGGCGGCCCAGAGGATTGAACCAGTCACCGTGGATGAGGTCGCTGTATGGATTGAAGCGGCCGAAGAAACGATTGGGGATCGTCGTCTTCCAAACGTCTCCTTTAACCTGCACCCAGTTGCTGACCTCTTCAGAGCCGGTGATCACCACCTTTTCGCCCGGCGCGGCCTCATACACAATGCGATTCGTCCCGGATGTGCCGCCGCGCGGCGGGCTGACGCGCTCGCGGTAGACGCCCGCATGGACGATGATGGTGTCGTCCGGCTGGGCAAGATCGGCCGCATGTTGAATGGTGCGGAATGGCGCTGAAGTCGTGCCTGGATTCGCGTCGTTGCCGCTGGTGGCAACATGGAAAGTACGGGCATGCGCTGAGGCGGAAAGCGCGAGGGCCGCTACGGCTGCCATGAGTTGTTTTCTCATTTCGTTCCTTGCGCTCCTTTGCTCTGCAATCTGCTACACCACGGCGTTGTGCGCGATGACTTCGCGGTACCACTCGGCGCTCAGCTTCGGAGTGCGCTTCTCGGTTTTGAAATCCACATAATGAATCCCGAAGCGCTTACTGTAGCCATCCGCCCACTCGAAGTTGTCGAGCAGGCTCCAGAGAAAATATCCCTTGATCGGATAGCCTTCCGCCGCGGCCCGGTGCAACTGCGTGAGGTGATTGCGCAGATACATCACGCGGTCGGTGTCTTCAATGCGGCCCTCGGGCGTGATGACATCGTCGGCGGAGCAGCCATTCTCAGTGATGTAGATTGCCGGTGGATGCCAGATGCTGCTCACATTGCGCACCACCCAGTAGATGCACTCGGGGCCGATGACGAGCCACGGCGAAGCCATGTGCGGGTACGAGGCCTGGCGCGGCTCAACCACGAAGCCGCGCGCTGAATCGGAGGCGCGCACGTAGGTGGGCGTATAGACATTCAGGCCGACGAAATCCAGCCTGCTGCCGATGGCTTCCATGTCGCCCGGCTGCACTTTCGGCGCATTTGCGCCTTCGCGCTCAAGGTAGCTGGCCGGATATTTGCCCTCCAGGACGGTGGTCAGGAACGGAGCATTCAAATCATGCGTGGCGCGCCGCGCCGCCTCGATGTGCTCCCGGGTTTCGATGACCGGCACACATACCACTGCATTCTCTGCCAGGCCCACCTGCACCGGGCCTTTGGCGTTGGCGCGGATCGCCTGCACGCCCAGACCATGCGCAAGGATGCCGTTGTGCCGCACCTGGTTCGCCGGTCCGTCGGGCAACCGCAGTCCCGGCGCAAAGCGGCCGTCGCGGTAGCCGATGTCAGTAAAGCAAGTGAATTCGTTGGTGGTCATGAAGTGGTGCACGCGGTCCGAGAGATGCCGGGTGATGTAGGCCGCATAATCTGCAAAGGCCTTCGATGTATCCCGCGATTGCCAGCCGCCGGGCAGCGCCTGGGGCAGATCCCAGTGAAAAAGCGTGATGTACGGCGTAATGTTGTTGGCGAGCAGTTCATCGACCACACGGTTGTAATAGTCCAGGCCCAGCGGATTGGGCTGGCCGGTGCCCTTGGGAAAGACGCGCGACCAGGAGATCGACATGCGGTAGCCGCCGACGCCAAGGTTCTTGAGCAGACGCACGTCCTCTTTGTACAGGTGATAGGAGTCGTCGGCCACGTCGCCGGTTTCGCCATGGTAGGTCTTGCCGGGCGTGTGCGAAAAGGTGTCCCAGATCGACGGGCCGCGGCCATCGGCTTTGGCGCCACCTTCAACCTGGTAAGCGGCCGTGGCGCAGCCCCAGAGAAAACCCTTCGGGTAAGCAAGATCGCTTGCCGGCGCCTGGCCAAATGCGAACCTGGGTAATGACACTCCGGAAAGCGCGGCAGCCGCGGCTACAGTCTTACCAAAATCCCGGCGGGACAAATTTCTCATGGGTGAATGCACCTTTCTCAGCGGCAGGGCAAATCGGCGCACACAGAGGGCTCCTCTATGCATGGGGCCGATTGCCTCTGCGGAAGTAAAGGGCGATTATAGCTGACCGGGGGGGTGATCTTCGATGTAAGGGGAAAGAGCAGAGCGCGCTTCATAAAAGATCTCTGCGGATACAAAAAACCGCGGCCCGTGCGGGACCGCGGCTCATTACGGATGAAGCTCAGCCGTGCTATTACATCTCCTTGACGCCTTCGACAAACGCCTTCAGCTTGCGCGAGCGCGACGGATGCCGCAGCTTGCGCAGCGCCTTGGCTTCGATCTGGCGGATGCGTTCGCGTGTTACCTGGAAGCTCTGGCCGACCTCTTCGAGCGTGTGCTCGGAGCCGTCTTCGAGGCCGAAGCGCATCTTGATCACGCGCTCCTCGCGCGGCGTGAGCGTGCGCAGTACCTGCGAGGTGTACTCTTTCAGGTTCACGCTGATCACCGCTTCGGAGGGCGAAACCGCCTGCCGGTCCTCGATGAAGTCGCCCAGGTGCGAGTCTTCCTCTTCGCCAATCGGCGTCTCCAGCGAGATGGGCTCCTGCGCGATCTTGAGCACCTTGCGCACCTTGGCCACCGGAATATCCATGCGGCGGGCAATTTCCTCGCTCGAAGGCTCGCGGCCCAGCTCCTGCACAAGCTGGCGGCTGGTGCGAATGAGCTTGTTGATGGTCTCGATCATGTGCACCGGGATGCGGATGGTGCGGGCCTGGTCCGCGATGGCGCGAGTGATGGCCTGCCGGATCCACCACGTCGCGTAGGTCGAGAACTTGTAGCCGCGCCGGTACTCGAACTTGTCCACGGCCTTCATCAGGCCGATGTTGCCTTCCTGGATCAGGTCGAGGAACTGCAATCCGCGGTTGGTGTACTTCTTGGCGATGGAGACCACCAGGCGCAGGTTGGCCTCGATCAGCTCGCGCTTGGCCTGCTCCGCATCCATGTCGCCCTGGATCATCTCGCGCTGCGTGCGCTTCAGTTCGGCAATGGAGACGCCCGCGTCAGCCTCGATCTTTTCGAGGTCGGTCTTGCAATTCTTCTGCTGGCGCCGGTACTCCTTTTTCAGCTCCTCGCTCTTTGAGGCGTCATACTTCTGGTCCAGCGAGCGGATCTGCCGCTCCAGCGTGCGCATGGTGTCAACGGTCTTGTTGACCCGGTCCAGCAGGCGCTTGCGCTCCATGGGCGTGTACTTGAGCTCGCGCACAATGCGCGAGATATAGACCTTCTCGCGCGCAATCAGCCAGCGCGTATGCCGGGCTTCACGCAGCTTGGCCTTGTTGGCATTGGGGGGCGTGGCGGCCAGCTTTTCCTCAAACTGCGCAATCTTCTTCTGGTGCTTGACGAGCTGATCGATGCGGGTAACCGTGACCTTGACGCGGGCCAGGACCACATCTTCAGTCAGCTCCTCCTCGTCGAAGATCACCACTTCCTTCACGTTGCGCACGCCGCGCTTCAGGTCTTCGCCCAGGGCCACGATCTCGCGGATCACGATGGGCGAGCGAGAGATGGCCTTGAGCACGCGCATTTGGCCGCGCTCGATGCGCTTGGCGATCTCCACTTCGCCTTCACGCGTCAGCAGCGGCACGGTGCCCATCTCGCGCAGGTACATGCGCACCGGGTCGTTGGTTTTCTCCAGTGTCCCAGGGGTCAGGTCCAGCTCGACGTCCTCGCCCTCTTCCAGCTCGAATTCCTTGTCGCCGGGGAACTTGGGTGTGTCGAGCAGATCGATGCCCTGGGTGCCAATGGTGGTGATCAGATCATCCAGATCGTCGGCGGTGCCAATCTCCTCCGGCAGCATGTCATTCACGTCGCCGTAAGTCAGATAGCCCTTTTCCTTGCCCACCTCGATCAGGTGCTGAATCTCGTCGTCAAATTTGTGTTCAATCGCCAAATGATTCCTACTCTCTTCGGCAATTCCGGCCACGCCGGATTCTGCCGGATTTCATATCGGGCCACTGCTCAAGGCAGCGGCGAGAAGCGTTACGACTCAGTGCCGCGCTTTTCAGAGCCTTCCTTATTGCTGCCGCTCATGCAAAAGATCGCCTTGCCATCCTCGCGCGCGCAGTAAGAATCAGGTTCTCTATGCGCAAAATCGATCTCTGCCCGGAAATCTTCCCGTGCTTGCGGCTAGAAACCCGCGCTCACCCGCAAAAAGGAGCGGTCTCAATTCGTTGCTCGGAACAGGATGATTGCGCTTCAGGTTTCGCCTGGTCAGCCCGCGAGCCGCAGCTCATGTGTGGGGCAAAAGGGCGCACATCCTCACAGAGATCAATAGATTACCATACTCCGTCCCGCGCGGGCCAGCCCGCAACTGACAAAGTAGGCGATCATTCCGGGCGCCTTCCAAACATGGCGGGCGAAACCGCCTATCCCGGGCTCGTTCTCCTCCTCACAATTAGACGCGCAAAGCGCTGATTTCGACGCAAGATAGCGCGATATCATGCCCGGGTTCTCCCGCTTTGCTGGGAGGCTACTGCGGGGTGCGGCTTTGGCTGTGCAATTGCCGCAGCGCCCGGTCCAGTTCCAGCTTCTGCTGGGTCAGCATGGCCAGTTCCGCAAAATCGCCGCGCCGCTCGGCTTCGGCGATCAAGGCGCGCAGGTCGCGCTGGCGGTTTTCAATGGCCCGCTCGTGGAGTTCCTGGATGGCGCTCTGGACCTCGGCTTCCTCGGGCGGCCGGGTTTCTCGCAGCAACGTCTCGGCCAACAGCGCCCGCTGGGCTGGGTCGGTAACCACTTCCATGGGGTCGTTGGCTTGGCGGCCGGCCAGCTCCTGGATCGCCGGGAATGCGCCAAGATGCTCAAACCAGGAGGGTTGCTCGCTCAGTGCATGGGCCGCCAGTCGCCGTGCCTGCTCCTGCTCGGGATCGGTAATAGCCAGCGCCCGCAGCAGCACCCGTTCCACCTCGGTCAGTGCTGTGGTCCGCGCCTCTACGTGGTCTCGTCGCCGGAGCGCCGCCTGGCGCAACTCCTCGCGCAGCACCGCCGAGTCGATGCCCAGCTTCTGGGCGGCGTCTGCGGCAAACTGGTCGCGGGCCAGCTTCTCCGGGATCCTCCGAATATGCGGCAGCAGGTAGTTCATGGCCTTTACCTTCTGCTCGGGGCTTGCTCCCGGGAACGCTACTCGCGCCCGCTCGATCAGATAATCCGCTTGCCGGCGCGCCGCGCGTACCGCGGCCATATAGGCCTCCACGCCCCGCTCACGGATGTAGCGGTCGGGGTCCAGTCCGTCTTCCAGCGTGACGATCTTGATCGAAAACCCCTCCTCGGTGAGCAGGGCGATGGATTTTTCGGCAGCGTTGGCCCCGGCGGTGTCGGGGTCGAAATTTACCGCGACATTCGACGTATGTCGCCTGAGAATTGCCACCTGCTGCTCGGTGAAGGCCGTCCCACTGGTGGCGATCACGTTCTGAATCCCACGCAGAAAGACTGAGATGCAGTCCATCTGCCCCTCGACGAGCAGGGCAAAACCCGCCTGCCGGATCGCCGTCTTTGCCTTGTCCAGGTTGAAGAGCACCTGGCCCTTCTGGTAAAGAGGCGTCTCGGGCGAGTTGATGTACTTTGGCCCGGCCTTCTCGCCGCTCTCCAGCGTCCGCGCAGTGAACGCGATCACCCGTCCGCTCTCGTTGGCGATGGGGAACATGACGCGCTTGCGGAAGCGGTCATAGATGGGGCCCTGCGTTCCGTCTTCGTGTTCCTTTGAGCTGAAAAGGCCGCTTGCCCGCAGCGTCTCCTGGTCGGCCATGCCGCTCAGCCGGTCGCGCAACGCATTGAAGCTGTCCGGCGCATAGCCGATGCGGAAGGCTTTGATCCCTTCCGGAGTGAGGCCGCGGCCAGCCAGGTATTCGCGCGCTACGGCGCCCTCCGGCCCGCGCAATTGCTCTTCAAACCATGCCGCGGCCGCCTCGTGCAGATCGAGCAGTTTGCCGCGGAGCCGCGCTTCAGCAGCCTGCTCTGGCGAGGAGAACTCCCGCTTGGGCAGCGGAATCCCGCACTTCTGCGCCACGATCCGCACCGCCTCAGGAAAGGTGACGTTTTCGATCCTGCCCACGAAGCTGAAGACGTCGCCGGATACGCCGCATCCAAAACAGTGGTAAAACTGCCGCACCGCGTGGACCGAAAACGACGGCGATTTTTCCTTGTGAAACGGGCACAACCCAGCGTAATTCTGCGCTCCCGCCTTGCGCAGACGGATATAGCCCTCGACAATCTTTACAATGTCGGCCTGCTGCTTGACGATTTGGGCAAAATCAGACACCGGAAAATCTCTCTTGAGAATAAGGCCGGAGGCTGCCCCGGTGGCCCGCTGGTGTGGAAGACGCGGTGCGAACTGCATGGAAAGTACAGAAAATGGGACAACTTCCGGGTTCTCCACATTCATCTAATGCGGTTAGTTATAAAATGGTCTTGCCTTGGTTGAGGTAGAGCGCCTTTGCAGAAGGTGCCGGGCTTGGCTCAGTTGCAAAATGATTGCTCTGTTTTTGCGGCGCCAGCCTAGACGAAAACCATAAAGTCCTCAATGGTGAAAACGCCACAGGCGAAGGTCGCGCAGGCGATTTTTCGCTGTGCGCCTTGCAGCGCAAGTTACTTCTACTTCTAGCGGAGGAAGTGAATGATGTGTTCTAAATCCCGGCAGTTGCGTCGAATTTTGTCGGCTGCCGCTCTCGTGATAGCTTTTTCCCTTTCCCACAATCTCCATGCTCAAGCTGCCGATCATCTTGTAAGCCCCTCGGAGCTGCAACAGGCCACGGTGAATGCGTCGCAGAGCAGGCAGCAAGACATGGATACCTTGAAAAACTTCCTTTCCTCTGCGCAGGCGCAGAAGGCATTGGAGTCTGCCCATATTAACCAGCAGCAGGTGAACAAGGCGGTTGCCGGGCTTAGCGATACCGAGCTGGCGCAACTGGCGGCGAGGGCCAACAAGGCTCAGTCCGACTTCGCCGCGGGCAGTATCGACAACCACGATTTGTTGATCATTCTGGTGTGCATTGCGGCTCTGATCCTGATCATTGTTGCCGTGCACTGAAGGCCGTCTCGATGCCGCGCAGGTTTTTGAGGGCGGTGCTACCGGCGCTCGGAATATGGGCCGCTCTCTGCGCGGCCCAGGCGCGCAACTTGTGGCTCGACATTCCCTTCGTACAGCAAACGAGGGACGGATGCGGTGCTGCCAGCATCGCCATGGTGATGCAGTACTGGCAGCGTCAGCAGGGGCGTCCAGCAAGCGCGAATGCCGATCCCGCCCATATCCTTCAGGCTTTGTATTCGAGCTCCGCGCACGGAATCTACGCCTTCGACATGGAGCTGTATTTCGAGCAGAACGGGTACCAAGCCTTCGCGTTCCCAGGCAAATGGACTGACTTCCAGCGCGAGCTGGCGAAAGGACGGCCTCTGATCGTGGCGATCAAACCGCGATCGAGCCGCTCGCTTCACTATGTGGTGGTGGTGGGTCTCGACCAGGCGGATCAGAAAAGACAGCTTGTTCTGCTCAATGATTCCGCCCAGCGCAAGCTCCTCAAGGAAGATAAATCGAGCTTTGAGAAGGAATGGAAGGCCACTGGAAACTGGATCCTGCTTGCTGTTCCAAAGACGAGCTCGCATTGACGCAGACTGCGGATCCAGGATGAAGCCGCGTTTGACGATCGCCGCCCTTCTCTTTTGCGGCTGCCTGGGCCTGGCGGCGCAAACGGCTCCGGCTCCATCGCCTTCCGTGCAGCAGATCCAGAAGCTTGCCGACGGGCAGCACTGGGATGAGATTACGCGCATGCTGGGGCCGGTGCCGTCACGCACGGCCGATATGGATTTCTATTACGGCATGGCGCTGGCGCGGCTCAAGCGCTGGACAGAGGCCGAAAAGGCGCTTGAGGCCGGACGCCGCCTGGCTCCGCGCGATCCGAGATTTCCGGTCGAGCTGGCCGGAATTGCCTTCGAGCAAAAGAAGTATCCGCAGGCCGCGCACCACTTGCGCCGCGCGGTCAAGCTTTCCCCGAAGGACGCCTACACGAATGACTTTCTGGGAACGGTCTACTATCTTGAGGACAATCTTCCGGCATCGCTGAAGTACTGGAACCGCGTGGGGAAACCGGCCATCGTCGCGGTGCGCAACGACCCCGAGCCGCGCGTTTCCCCCGTCCTGCTGGATCGCGCCTTCGCTTTTTCCCCCGCCAGCACATTGCTGTTGCCGCAGTATCTCGACACTGAGGTGCGCCTGCGCGGTCTGGGCATCTTTCCGCAATATCACTTCGATTTACAGGCGCGCAGCGATGGCAAGTTCGATCTTCTCTTTCGCAACAACGAGCTTGACAGTTACGGAGACAGCAAATGGCAGGGGCTATTCCTGTTTCTGCGTGGCCTGCCGTTTCAGGAGGTCAATCCCGGCTTGTACAACCTGCGCGGGCATGCGATCAATTTCACATCCATGTATCGCTGGGATGCGCAGAAGCGGCGCATTTTCGCCGATCTTTCCGGCCCCTTCGAGGGCAGCGCCAAATATCGATGGGAGTATGTGACGGATCTGCGTGACGAGAACTGGGCGATCCGGAATGGATTTGCGGGACCGGCGCCGGTGCTGGCCTCCTTCAACATGCGTCACGAGATGCTGGCCTTTGATCTTGCCTCCTATGCAAGCGCGCGCTGGAACTGGTCGGCCGGCGCGGAGGCTTCTCACCGCAACTTCCGCAGCGTGGCGCCGGGCGTAGTTCTCACTCCGCAGATACTGGCCACGGGCTACCAGCTCAAACAGGAGGCGCAAATCGGGGACACCCTATGGCGCGTGCCCGAGCGCCGCTTTACCGTGGACGCCGCTGCCTCAACGCAGGCGGGGCGCTTGTGGTCGCGGCAGCCGGAATCCTTCGAGAAGCTGGCGGGCTCGATGAAATGGCACTGGTTCCCACGGGCGGAGGGCGGCGATTACGAAACCACGCAGCAGTTCCGCGCCGGCAAGATCTTCGGCCAGGCACCTCTTGACGAGCTTTATATCCTCGGCCTGGAGCGCGACAATGATTTGCCCATGCGTGCCCACATCGGCACGCGCGACGGCCGCAAGGGCAGCGCTCCGCTGGGCCGCGACTACTTTCTCGAAAACTGGCAGACGGACAAGAACATCTACGGCAACGGCCTGATGAACGTGCAACTCGGCCCACTGCTCGACATTGGCAAGATCACCGATCCGGGCACGCAACTCGGCTCGCATCAGTGGCTCTTCGACACCGGCGCCGAAGTCAGGCTGCGCATCTTCAGCAGCGGCATCATCTTTTCCTACGGCAAAGACCTGCGCACCGGCAACAATGCGTTTTACTTCAGGCTGCTGGGGCAAGGGGAGCGTTGAGTCGCCTGCCTGCTGCCCGGCGCGCGTGAGCCGGTTTTCCGATTTTGAGACGAGAGCTAGCCGCCCGGACGCGCGGCGAGTAAAATAGTTGTTGCAACGAATATATTCCTGTTGCATCCAACCAGTTGAAAGGAGCAAATCTTCATGAGCACATCTTCCGCCACCCCTGCCGCCGTTACCACATGGAACCTTGACCCCGCCCACTCCGCCGCCGAATTCAAGGTCAAGCACATGATGATCTCGAATGTGAAAGGCAAGTTCAGCAACCTGAGCGGCTCGCTGAAACTGGACGAAGCCGACGTAACCCGATCGAGCGTGGAGGCCTCAATTCCGCTTGACAGCCTGAACACAGGCGACGCACAGCGCGACGGACACCTGAAGAGCGCTGATTTCTTCGACGCCGAAAAGTTTCCCATATTCACGTTCAAGTCCACGGCGGTGAAGCGCACCGGCGACGGCGAACTGTCCGTGACCGGTGACCTGACCCTGCACGGCGTGACCCAAGCCGTGACCTTCGCCGTGGAAGGCCCCAGCGCGCCCAGCAAGGATCCCTGGGGCAATTTCCGCGTTGGGCTCTCCGCCACCGCCAGAATTAACCGCAAGGATTTCGGGCTAAGCTGGAATGCGGCCCTCGAAACCGGCGGCGTGCTGGTAGGCGAAGACGTCGCCATTACGCTTGATGTACAGTTCATCAAGGCGTAAGAGCAGGGCAGCGAGCGCTGGAAATCTCCCTCACGTAGCGCTGCCGCAAATTACCTGTTGCAACGAATATTCGGCCGCCGCATCGAATTGACTGAAGGGCAGAGGAGGTCAACCATGTCGCTTCGTCCCGTTAAACAGATCTTTGAAACCAAGCCCACCATCGAAGGCGCCGGCGTCAAGCTCCAGCGCGCCTTCGGTTTTGGGAAAACCAGGGAGTTCGACCCGTTCCTGCTGCTCGATGACTTCCGCAACGAGAACCCCGCCGACTACCTGGCCGGATTTCCCTGGCATCCCCACCGGGGCATCGAAACCATCACCTACGTGCTGGCCGGCGAGGTGCAGCATGGCGATAGCCTCGGCAACAAAGGCCGCATGACCGCAGGCGATGTGCAATGGATGACCGCGGGCAGCGGCATTCTGCACCAGGAGATGCCCAAGGGCGACCAGAACGGGCGCATGCACGGCTTCCAACTGTGGGCCAACCTGCCCGCCGTGCTGAAGATGACCGACCCGCGTTACCAGGACATTCCGTCCAGCGCCATCCCGGAGGTCACCGAGGACGACGGGACCAGCGCGCGCATCATCTGCGGTACTTTCTGGGGCAAAACCGGGCCGGTCGAGGGCGTAGCCGCCGACCCCAGCTACGTGGACATTTCGGTGCCGCCCAACCAGCGCCGCCGCATCCAGGTGGAGATCACGCGCAACGCCTTCGCCTACGTCTTCGCCGGCGCGGGAAGCTTCCGCGACGCTTCGGCGCCGCAGGCCGTGCTGACCGAGTCGGCCGTGAATCCCAGCGCTGAACCGGTCTATGATGCCAGAAACCACTCGCTGGTGCTCTTCGACCGCGGTGACGAGATCGTGGTTCAGGCCGGTCCCGAGGGTATCCGCTTCCTGCTCGTCTCCGGCAAGCCTCTGGAAGAGCCGGTGGCGTGGTACGGGCCCATCGTGATGAACACGCAGGCCGAACTGCACGAGGCCATGAGTGAGTTGCAGAGAGGCACCTTCATCAAGCACCGGTAAGCAAAAAGCCGCGCCGCTGCTCAAGCAGGCAGCGGCGCGGCCGGGCTTTCCGAAGAAGCCTCGTCAAGCTCGCAGCGTCAGTCGCAGGCCGGTCGCATGAGGCGCGCTCACTGTGTACTTGCCGTCCTTGAGACGGCCGATCCGGGAGCGCCGTGTGATATGTGCCTCGCGGCTGTCGAGCGCGGGCGCATGCAACGTCTCCATCTCTACTTCTCCCGTCTTGCCGGTTCCAAAGTCCACGCTCAAAGTGAGATCCTTTTGCGCGTCCTTGTTCAGGATGATGACGGAGGTTTCCCCGTTGTCGAGCTTCACGGCGTAAGCGGTGGCATCGACGCCGGTGGCCTGAATCTGTGAAGTGAGATCGGCTTTGAGGAAGGTGCTGCTGCTGAACGCCCCCGCAAACTTCAACCCATAGCCGACCGGCTCCATCCTGTACTCCGAGCCAAAGGTGGCGATCGGTGTGTAGAACGGGTGCGGATGCGAGGCGATTTGCTCCGGAGTTTCTCCCTCGTTTTTGAGCATTACGTCGCCAGGCAGAAAACCGCCAACCGAGTTTGCAACCGACTGGCCTGTTCCGCCATGCAGATTGATCCCCGAATAGTTGTTGCTGGCCAGCAGCAACGAGTAGTCGGCAGCCCAGAGCGCCGCCGCGAACACGTCTGACAGCCCGGGCTTGCCGCCGCGATAGCATGTATTGCCTTCCGTCATGCGCACGCGGGCGTGCATCTTATCGGCGGCGGCCGTCGCAATATCCGCGGTCCGCTGCACCCTGGCCATGGTTGCCGGCTTCAGCAGGTTGGGGATGTTGACCTCGGGGTTGGTTGCCGGTCCGCCGAAGTAGTAGTGGTGCGTCAGCGTAGTTACGTCAGGCGGAATCTCAATCGAAGGCCACAACTCGGCGATCTCCGTCAGCCACTCCACACGCGAGGCTACATCCGGCATCCCGAACTTCGCTCCCGGCACGCGAGCCGCGACGGCGCGCGCCAGCGTGAGCCACTCATCCAGGTAGGTCTTCGCGGACCATGTCTTCGGATCGCGCAGGTGGCGCCCGAACAGGTCCACCTCATTACCGATCTGGAAATATTGCAGGCTCGATCCCAGCGTCTTTGCCACAAACTCGCCTTCATTGGCGGCGCGCTCGGGCGTATTGGTGCCCATCCCGATCCCGTACAGGCAGGTCCACCCGGTTGCTTTTAGAAATTCGGCCAGGTTGCGCACTGCCTCCGCGGACACGGGATAGTACCGAGGCTTCGGCTCGCCCGCCACATCGCGGGTTGTCGGGTGTGTGGGCTCGGGGGAGTCGGGGGTTGGCTTCCACCAGCCAAATTCGCTGGTATTGCCCCCCAGGCGCAATACCCCATGCGGCGACAGATCCCTCAATTCGCGGATCAGGCCGTCGTTTCTCGCCGAGAAGAAGCTGGGATCCTCAAGCTGCTGGATCTCGTAAGATAGGCCAACGAAGTCGGCTGGCATATGCGCGCCAGCAGCTTCAGCGGGAAGGGTGAGCGTGACCTGGGCTTCCGTCTGGCTCTGTGCTCCAAGGCGGCTTGCAACCACTGCACAGGCTGCAGTGGCGAGAAACTTGCGTCGGCTGATTGTCATGGTCGTTCCTAGTACAAAACCAGAGATGCTGCCAAGGGCACATCAGCGCATATCATGGTTTTGCTGCAAAATTCGGGGCCGCGATGCGACCCCATTTTTGTTCCTAGCAAGTATAGGACTTTCAATGAAGGCGAATCCGGCGTTTCAGAGCGTGGCGGGCACATTCTTATGCTCTTTGGCGTGGTCTGCCGTGCG
>JAJZVZ010000218.1 GCA_021846945.1 Acidobacteriota bacterium
GGTTCACCGCCACCGGCAAGGTCCGTTCATTTAATCGCCGACGCCAGCCGCCGCATTGATGCAGGTCAAAAGTGGCGGGAGATCGGGGGTGGGGGATCAATTGCCGTAAGCGAGACTTGGTTTCCGGTCGACCACAGCGCCGGTGCCCGGTAACTGGCATTTCTTCTGTAGACGGGAATGGCGGTCATGTCTGGGGCTGCAGGAGGAGAGGCGCTGAGGGCGATGGTCATGTATTGATCCTTCGCGGCGGGATCCGGTGCAAATCACGAGCGACGTCTATGGCTGCCGATCCCTACGATGAGACTGATGAGAAAGATCACGACGAATACGAAAAATAGAAATTTTCCAATCCCGGCTGCTCCAGCGGCGATACCGCTGAAACCGAATACGGCGGCGATGATAGCAATTAAAAAGAACACAGCAGCATAATAGAGCATGACCGTCTCCATTCTTGACGTATATGCCGCGACAGAAATCAGTCGTGCTCCGCAGGCGGCTGCGGCAACCTGTTCGCGCCTGCGTATTTCGCTACTTAATCTGGATGTTGTTTTTGACCGCCTTCACCCCAGCAACGTCATTTGCAATCTTGGCCGCTTTGTCGGCTTCCTGTCTGGTATGAGCGGACCCGGTCAGATACACCACTCCGCTGATGGTTTTCACATGAATATCAAAGCTACTCACGTCCTTGTCGGCGATCAGCTCGGACTTCACTTTAGTTGTGATTGACGCGTCATCAATGTACTCACCGGTGCTCTGCCGCGTAGACGTTGCGGCACAACCGGACAGACCAATCAGCAACACGGCAATTGCCACCCAACTTCTATTCCTCAACGAGCTTTTCATCGCAGACTCCTTTCACAATTGAACCGATTAGATCACTGAAAACAGTCCCCCCTGGAGCCGGGGTGCACAGGTTCCGCTGAAACTGTGGCATTCAGCCAGCGGGTATTGTGAAGACTTCAGTATCGCTCATGCCGAAAGGAGAAATGACTCATCCTGAGGGCGAGAGTGAGGATCGTGCTGGCCATCTATATTCCGGGGACGGGTCAGAAAATTGCAATACAGCCCCTAGCAAAACGTCCACCGGTACGATGGCGACTTTCGCCGTTTATATCCCTATCAGGATCATGATGCTATCCATAATATTTTACTGGTTCCGTGCGCTAGCGAACACAAAACGGACATGCTTCCTGGAAAAAATGCATATGCCGCGTGCTCGAATCGGTAGGCACTGAAGGTGCGCAGGTCTGAAAGACTTGGTTCCGATTCCCGGGAATGCTGGAGCATTGAGCCGGAGCTTAACTTATATGGATCACCATGTTGATTTCGACCGAGTGTTCCTGATGATCGTCAATCAGCCGAATGGCATCGTCGACTTGTTCAATGCCATCTTGTGTTATGCGCATCCTGGGGATTTGTTCACCATCGGTGGCGCGTGTTTGCGATACGACGATATGGTAGGACGTTTCCCTATATCGGTAGTGCATCTTGAAGGCTTTCCAGTCCGACGGAAGGTGCGGTGTGCAATGCAGTTTATCCACGTCCAGCCTAAAACCCAGGAGCGATTCCACAATCAGCCGATACATCCATCCGGCCGAACCGGTGTACCAGGTCCAGCCGCCGCGACCGGTGTGCGGTGCGAGCGCGTAGACATCGGCGGCGACGACGTATGGTTCCACCTTGTAGATCGCAGTTTCCTGCGCAGTTCGCGCGTGGTTCACCGGGTTGATCATGGTCATCAGCTCCCACGCACGCTGGTTGTCGCCCAATGCTGCGAACGCCATGGCTGCCCAGATCGCCGCATGTGTGTACTGTCCGCCATTCTCGCGTACGCCCGGGACGTATCCCTTGATATAGCCAGGGTTCGATGTCGATGTGTCGAATGGCGGGTCCAGAAGTTGGATCAGTGCCTGTTCGCGGTGCATTAGGTGTTTGTCCACCGAATCCATGGCAAGGTGTGCGTGCCGGACATCGCCCGCTCTGGATAGAACCGCCCAGCTCTGCGAAATGGAATCGATTCGACACTCGGTGTTGGTTGCCGATCCCAGCGGCGTTCCGTCGTCGAAGTAGGCACGTCGGTACCATTCACCGTCCCAGCCGTGCTGCTCAATATTATTTTTCAGACGAACCTTCGCCTCTTCACAGCGTGCGGCGAAGGCTGAATCACCGCGCAGGTTTGCGACCAGCGTAAACTGCGAAAGCACGTCATAAAGGAAAAATCCCAACCACACGCTTTCGCCTTTACCATGTATGCCGACGAGGTTCATGCCGTCGTTCCAGTCACCTGAGCCGATGAACGGCAGACCGTGCTCGCCAAATCTCAGGGCCATCAGGATGGCACGTACGCAATGTTCGTAGAGGCTAATGGCTGTTTCAGACCGGCCGGGCAGATCATAATACGAGTCCTCGCCTGCGTTGACGGGTCGGCCTTCCAGAAGAGAGGCCGGTTCATCCAGAACTCCGGTGTCCCCGGTAGTCAGCACATAGCGGCATGTTGCCAGCGGCAGCCACAGGTAATCGTCCGAACAGTGGGTGCGCACGCCCCGACCCGATGGGGGATGCCACCAATGCTGGACATCTCCTTCCACAAACTGACGGCTTGCGCACAGCATCAGCTGCTCGCGCAGCCGTTGCGGTTCCGCGTGGACCAGCGCCATGGTGTCCTGCAACTGATCGCGAAAACCAAAGGCGCCTCCCGACTGATAATATCCGCTGCGCGCCCAGAGACGGCAGGCGAGCGTCTGGTACAGAAGCCAGCCGTTAGTCAGGACATTGAGAGACTCGTCCGGAGTCTCTACCTGCACGGTGCCGAGCGTGTGCTTCCAGTACTGCCACACCGTTTCCAGGGTGCTCCGCGCCGACGCCGCTCCGCGGAAGCGACGTACCAGCTGGCTGGCGTCATCGACGTCTTGGCCCATGCCGAGCATGAACCGGATTTCGCGCTCCTGCCCTGGGGACAGTTCGAACGGGACCTGGAGCGCGGCGCAGGGATCCAGCGCCGCTCCCACCCTGCCGGAAAGTCGCGAGCGGGTCATTGCAGCCGGATTGTTGAGCGTTCCGTTGCGTCCAAGGAATTCAGTGCGGTCGCCGGTCAGAGTCCTGGTAACATCATCCAGATCGAAAAACGCCGTCCGCCCGGAGAATTCCGTGTTGTACGGATTGCGCGCGAACAGAGCGCCGCTGCCTGGATCAATCTCGGTGATGATGTGCATGGCGGATTTCGGCCGTAAATCTCCCAGCACCCATTCCACGTAGCCCGTGGCGGAGAGTCGGCAGGATCGCTCAGTGTCGTTTCGTATCTTCAGCACGGCAAATTTCACCGCGGCATCTAGGGCCACATATACCCACAGCTCCGAGCGAATTCCCCTTTCCTTGTGCTCGAAAACGCTATAACCGAAACCGTGCCGGGTGACATAAGGCTCTTCTGAAGTGCTGGGCAGTGGAGTGGGAGACCAGAAGTGGCCGCTGTCCTCGTCACGCAGGTAGAAGGCTTCTCCGCTGGCATCGCTTACCGGGTCGTTGTACCAGGGCGTGAGGCGAAATTCGTGTGAATTCTCGCTCCAGCTGTAAGCCAGACCGCTCTCCGAGATGACCGTGCCAAAGTGCGGGTTCGCCAGCACATTTGCCCAGGGCGCCGGTGTCAGATGTCCAGGCGAAGTCATAATGACGTATTCGCGTCCGTCATGGGTGAATCCCCCGAGTCCGTTGAACAGGATCAGATCGCGCCCCGGCGGCGCGACGGCCGCGGGGATCTCGGCGCGCTGAATCCGGGTCGGCCTGAAGCGAGGCACGCGCAATTCTGCCGGGCGGTGACGGTTAATTTGTTCAGCCAGCGTCCCGCGTCTGTCGGTGATGATGGCGCGCGCCACCGATTGCAGAAGAACGCGGTCTTCGCTCGATATCTGTTCGGCGGGCCGCACGAAAATTCCGCCGGGACGGTCAATCACATGTGCCTCGACGCCCGCAGAAATTAACCCCATGATTTGTTCTTGAAGTAGTTGTCGGTACCCGGCTCGATCTTCGTTCCATATCATCAGGTCCACGGCCAGTCCCTTCAGGCGCCAGTAAGCGTGGGCCTGCACCATCTGGCGGACCAGATCGATATTGGCCTGGTCTCCGATCTGCAGCAGAACAATCGGCAAATCTCCGGAAATCGCGTAGACCCAGAGACCAGATTGTCCGCGGCGGTTTCTAAGGAGAACGCCAGGTTCGGCGCGTAGTGATGCATTGGCGTAGATGACAGAGCTGGCCAAATGTCCATAGAGTTGCGCGTCCGCCTCGGTGGCATTGATCTGCTGCAGTACCACCTGGCTGTGTGTCCATGCCAGATCGAAGACCCGATCTGCGAGTGGCCGATCATGATATTTTCCGATCAGGCTTATGGCAGCGTCACGAGTCTCGCCGATGCCAAAAACCATGTCGACCGTTGCCGTTTGTTGCGGATCTAGAAAAATGCGACAGCGGATCGAGACGATCGGGTCGAGCACAGAACCCTGGCTTCCTGAAAGCGCTGCGGAATCGCGCAGTGCCTGTGGACCGGCAGTGGTGTTTCCACGGCCAATAAACTGCATGCGATCGGTCTCATAGGAGAATTCGCCGACGCTCCCGCCATGTACGGCCATCAGATGAAACATCCATGGCGTCGGCTCGTCGACGGATCGTGGCCGGCGCGTGCAGAGGATCGCTTGCTGCGGGCCGATAATTTCAGTTTGAACAAAAAGATTTGAAAATGCCGGATGCAGCGCATCTGCGGCCGGCGAGGCAAGAACCACTTCTGCATAGCTCGTGACATCGACAGCTTTGCGTGTTTGAGATCCGTTGGTGACGTGGACACGGCGTAATTCGATGTCATCTTCCGGAGAAACTACAATCTCCGTGTGGATGTCGAAATCGTGGTCACGGCGGCGAAATTCCGCCCGTCCCTCGGAAAAAATTGCTTCGTAACTCTCTGGCTGCTTGAGCGTTGGCTGATGGGAAGTTGACCAAAACTTGCCGGTTTCCACGTCGCGCAGATAACAGAATATGCCCCAGTTGTCACAGCTGCGATCCTCACGCCAGCGCGTCACGGCGAGGTCTTTCCAGCGGCTGTACCCGCCGCCCGCGTTCGTGACCATGACGTGGTATCGACCATTCGACAGCAACTGCACCGCCGGATTCGGCGTATCAGGACTGTGGAAAACACGGATTGGCGTCTCTGCAACGCTGGATCTCATGCGGATGCCAGGAAGCTCAACGGTCTGCGTATGGAGCTCTGTGGCTTTTGGAATGCGCTCCTGTAGCAACAGCATGGTTGCCTGGAACAGCGGGTCCGACTCGAACCGTTTCTGCATCGGACAGTCCAGCAGGATATAGGCTAGCGAGAGAAGGCTCATCCCTTGGTGGTGTGCCATGAAAGACAAAACAACCGCGCTCGACTCCCCGCGTCGTTGACGTGAGGATGTGTAGTCGATTGCTTCGTAAAATCCGAATCTTCCTGTCAAACCCAAGGCGGCGAGCCGCTGCAGGTTCAAACACGCTTCCGCGGGTGCCACCATCAGCGCGAGCATCGATGCATACGGCGCAATGACCATCTCTTCGGAAAGGCCACGTTTGAGTCCCAGGCCGGGAACTCCGAACGCACGGTACTGGTAGTTGAGGTGAACGTCGACCATGTTGTAGCCGGACTCGGACATGCCCCACGGAACGTCGCGCTGTCTTGCGTACTCGATCTGGCGTTCCACTGCCCCCTTATAGGTCTGGTCGAGCAGCGTGTTTTCATAGGTCGGCATGACGAGAAGCGGCATCAGGTACTCAAACATGGAACCGCTCCACGAGAGCAAAACAGGACGGCCGCCGGCGGTCGTGAGCCGGCGCCCGAGCGCAAACCAGCTTTCCTGGGGCAGCTGTCCCTGAGCAATCGCCACGAAAGTGCTGAATCTGGCCTCGGAAGCCAGCAGATCGTAGTAACTGTCGTCGGGGCGGTGTGTATCTACGTTGTACCCGATGGCCAGCAGGTGGCGCGACTTGTCGTACAGAAAGTCGTACTCCATACGAGCAAATTCGGCGGATTCCAGTGCCAGGCGCTCGATTGCCGCCATTCGCGCGTGGGCGCGGCCGCTGGCCTGTGTGACCTGACGTCGAAGATCATCTAGCCACGCGCGCTCCACGGGTGTTGCATCCGTGTCGAGCAGCTCTATGATTGGCGCCATCTCGACATCAAGTGCGGATAGTCCGCGCAGCGTCGGGATTTCGCTGATCCCTGGCAAGTTGCGGAGCCGGTCAGGCGTGACCGGCAGTAACAGCCATGGAGTCAAGAATGTTAGTTCGTCGAGGATTGCGTGACACTGCCGGGACAGCGTTTGTGCCCACCACCTCGCATCAGTATCACGGGTAGAACCGATGCTTCCGGAAAATTCGTCCGCGTGTGCTGCCAGATGGTCAAATATGAGTCTCAGCTGCGCGAGCGTGGCCGGGCGGCTGTTGCACGCCGCCTCCAGGTCATTTTGAATGCGGACAAGAGGACCTGGCGTTTGCTTTTCTGCAACGGCGTCAACGAGAATGCCCAGAGTATCTTTTAAACCGTCGAATATCTGGGTCCCTAGGATCTTTTGATCTGAAAGAGCGTTCAGTCCCGAGCGCAATGTCAACAGATGGCCTGCGAGATTGCCGCTATCCACCGACGAAATGTAGGCAGGATGCAGGGGTTTCAGTGTCTGCGTATCGTACCAATTGTAGAAGTGGCCACGATGCCGCGCCAACTTCTGTATGGTGTCGAATACATTGGCGGTGCGTTCGACGAGCGCTCCGGCCGGAATGTATCCGAAGTCATAAGCGGACAGATTCGCGAGCAGCGCAAGTCCCATGTTTGTGGGCGAGGTGCGATGCGCTACCGCGGTACCGCGATACTCCTGGTAGTTATCCGGCGGCAACCAGTGATCTTCCGCGCTGGAGAAAGTTTCGAAAAACGCCCAGGTTTTGCGCGCGACCTTGCGTAGAAAGACATTCTGCTCAACCGTCA
>JAJZVZ010000219.1 GCA_021846945.1 Acidobacteriota bacterium
GTTCCCCTGCCCTTCCTGGACGGAGGCAAGATCCTGCTCCACTATCTCCCCTACAACGCCGCCAGGATCTACCAGGAGATGAGCTTCGTCCTGATGCTGGCCTTCTTCTTCCTGGGTTACTACGTCATCATGCTCTTCTTCCTGCCCATCATGAGCATCTTCCAGGCTCTGCTCTTCACCCTGTAAAGATTCTTCGAGGGCCCGCCATGCCATCCAGCCAGATCGCAGACAATCCGGAAGAGCTATGGGCCGCCGTCGATAGCTATCTCGACAAGTTGCTCCTCTCTCCCGACCCGTTGCTCCAGCAGGCGCTGGATGCGAGCAACGCCGCCGGTCTGCCCGCCATCAGCGTCTCGCCCCTGCAAGGCAAGCTTCTGCAGATCATGGCCCAGGCCCAGTCCGCCCGGCGCATCCTGGAGATTGGGGCCCTGGGTGGTTACAGCACCATCCACCTCGCCCGCGCCCTTCCCACGGGAGGCCGACTCATCACTCTGGAACTCGAACCCAGGCACGCCGAGGTAGCCCTGGCCAACATCGCCCGCGCCGGCCTCTCCCACGCCGTCACCCTTCGACTCGGCCCCGCTCTCGACTATCTCCTCCAGCTTCAGGCCGAGCGCCGCGCGTCCTTTAATTTCGAGCCCTTTGACATGGTCTTCCTGGACGCCGACAAACCCGGCTATCCGCACTACCTTGCCGCATTCCTGCCCCTCTGCCGTCCCGGCACGCTCATCCTGGCCGACAACGTCATCCGCGAAGGCAAGGTCATCGACGCCTCCAGCAGCGATCCCAACGTCCAGGGCGTTCGCGAGTTCCTGCAGATGCTCGCCGACGATCCCCGGCTCTCCTCTGCGGCCGTGCAAAGCGTAGGCAGCAAAGGGTATGACGGCTTCTCCATCAGCCGCGTCCTCAGCCTGTAGAGCGTTCCGGCCCCTCCCTTGGAGCCCTGCGCCGTTGCATCCATGGAGCTCCAGCCGTGGTGAGCGCTCAACGAACCCCAGGGTCAGCGCGCGGCGAGTTCGGCCATTGTCGCGTCGTGGCGGAGCTTCAGTCCGCATCCCCGGCTGAACTCGAAAGCTCCGCCACCCTGCCTTCGTAGCACCTGCGCTTTACGTATCCCCATACTGGCAGAGTCCCCACCCTCAATCCTCTGCGAGGAATCGAAAGGTTTCGAGGTTGCAAATGGATGCCCGGTCCTGCGGGATGCAGAATCCATTGCCGAGAGGCGAAAGTGCGTGATCGAGCTTCGTGGACCGTAGAGCTGCGCTCTTTCGATCACGCCAAGAGGCCTTGCGCCTTTCTCTTGCCAACTCCAGCCACGCAGCAAACAGCGGTTCGATCTGGGTTTCCGCCAGCGCGGCTAAGTAAACCCCGGCCAGCACGCCGCGCGCCGCAAAGTAGCGTACCAGCAGCTGGCTCGGCATCTGCCGAAAAAAGTCCCGCGTGGAATAGTGGCAGCCCATATCCTCTCTCGCATCCGGCGCAAATCCCCTGCGCCCCGGGACATAGCAGGATGCTGCCGCATTGAAGGATAGCGCAGGCTTGCACCAGTTGCACCGTAGCGCGCGGACTGCGATTTATCACAGGCCAGATTCAGGGCTTGCCAGGCAGGATTCCACTTGAGCTGACTGGAACATAAGAACGCCCCGTTTCCGGGGCGTTCAGCGGTTACGGAGAAACCGATACCGCACGACGAAAGCTTACTGAGAAATAGCAGGGCAATCGCCGCTCAAGTACACTGCTATAATTCATAGCCGCACCGATCTTGATTGTCAAGAAAGCTACTATGAAATGCACTCTTGCTGAGAAAGCAAAGTATTCGCTCGGGATCGATCTCGGTTCGGCATCCGTTGGCTGGGCCATGATCCGGCTCAACGACGCAGACGAACCAATAGGGCTGCTGCGAGCAGGCGTCAGGATTTTTGAGCCCGCTGTCGAGGGCAACATTGAAAAGGGCCAGGATGAATCCAACGCAGTAGCCCGGCGCACCTTTCGATTGACGCGCCGCCAGCTCCGCCGCCGCGCAGGGCGGCAAAAACAGCTTTTCAAGCTGCTGCAACAACGCGGACTGCTTCCGCCCTACAACGGCGCCTCTCCCGACCTTTCCATCCAGCGGCATGAGATTCTGAATTTACTCGACCACAACCTTGCCGCCAAGTGGCTATCGCCGGATGCGCCTGCTGGCACGAATTTCACCGAGCTTCCGCTTTACACCCTGCGGAGGGCGGCCTTGAGCGGCCCGCTAGAACCGTTCGAGTTAGGGCGAACCTTCTACCACCTGAGCCAACGCCGCGGATTCCTATCCAACCGGCGCGTCGCCCAAAAAGGCAAGAAAGAAGAGGAACAGAGCAAAGTAAAGGCCGGCATCGCGCAGCTTTGGGCAGAGATGAAAGCCGCCGGAGCCGAAACGTTAGGTGCGTATTTTGCGACGCTCGATCCTCACACGCAAAAGGTTCGCCGCCGTTGGACGCATCGCAGGATGTTCGAGGAAGAGTACGAGAAGATTTGGGAGCGGCAACGCCCTTTTCACCCCACTGTTCTGACCGAGGAACTTCGCCGGGAGATAGCCACGATTCTTTTTTATCAGCGGCCCATCCGGGAGCAGGCCAACCTGATCGGCCACTGCGAACTGGAGCCGGACGAACGGCGCGCCTCCTGGGCGACGCTGGAGGCGCAACGATTCCGCCTGCTGCAAAAAGTGAACGACCTGGAAATCGTCTACCCCGGCCAGATCCTCGGAACTCCCCTCACGGCCCCCCAGCGTTTGAGTGTCTACGAACTATTGGACACAGAAGGCGATCAGACCTTCGTCGCCATCCGTAAACATCTTGGTCTCGAGAAAAACGTCGGCTTCAACCTTCAGCGCGGCGGAGAAACCAAGCTGAGAGGGAACCTCGTCAACAAGATCATGCGCAAGGCGTTTGGCAGCCGCTGGGAGGAGATGGACGAGGAGCAGAAACGCCTGGCCGTGGACGAGTGGCGCACCATCGAAAAAGAGGAAAGCCTGCGCCGCCGCTTTGTCGAGCACTGGGGACTGGACGACTCGACCGCGTCCGAATTGGCCGAGCAAACGGCGCCCAAGGGATACTGCCAGCTCTCGCGCAAGGCAATCCGCAGGCTGCTCCCGCATATGCTTTTGGGCAAGCGGTTCGTGGCTGCCCGTCAGGAGATCCCCGAATACCGGCCTCATCTTGAGGAGCCGCTGGACCGCATCCCGCCCGTCCGCGAGGCGCTACCGACGCTCCGCAACCCGGCCATCGAACGTGCGCTGACAGAGCTGCGCAAGGTCGTCAACGCCATGGTGCGCGAATACGGCAAACCCGCCGAGGTGCGTATCGAGCTGGCCCGCGACCTGAAGAAAAGCCGTCTGGAGCGTGCCAAAACTACGGAAATCGTCCGTAAACGGGAAAGGGACCGGACAGCCGCCAAAGAGAAGCTGCTGAAAGAACTTGGTCCCGCATTCGACCATCCCTCGCGCGCCGACATCGAAAAGGCGCTCCTTTGGGAGGAGTGCGGCGGAATCTGCCCTTACACTGGCCGATCCATCGAGTTTGCTTCCCTCTTCGGCGAGGCTCCTCAGTTTGACGTAGAGCACATTCTTCCACTGAGCCGCGTTCCAGACGATTCTTTCCAGAACAAGACGCTCTGCTACCACGAAGAAAACCGCAACCGCAAAGGCAATCAGACGCCCTTTGAAGCCTACGGGGCCGATCCCGCCACCTACGGCCAGATCGTTGGCAGAGTGAAAGCGTGGAAGATAGAAAGCCCCGGCAAGATGCGCCGTTTTGAGATGCGCACGCTTGACGAAATCGAGGGCTTCTCCAGCCGCCAACTGAACGACACGCGGTATGCCAGCCGCCTAGCCATGCAATTGGTCGCCACGCTCTACGGCGGAGACAAAATTCCTCAAGAGGACGGCTCCAATCGCCAGATGGTCTTCGCATCCTCGGGCATGGTCACGGCCGCACTGCGAAGAGTTTGGAAGCTCGAGGAGATTCTTCGCGAAGCCGTACCCTCGGCCAACAGCCAAGCCAAAGGAAAGCCGCGCATTGATCACCGCCACCACGCCATTGACGCCATCGTGATTGCCTTAACCCGGCAGGGGACCATTCAGGCCATGAATCGAACCGCTGAAATGGCTCCCGCTGGGACGCGCAGCGGCCGCGCCTTCCGGGGCTTGCAGCAGCCTTGGAAGGACTTCATCCCAAGCATCCGCCCGGCCATCGACAACCTGCTCGTTTCTCACCGGCCCGACCATAGGCTCACCGGCGGATTGCACGATGAGACCAACTACGGCGTGCCCAGACGGGTCAACGGCAAGCAGGTCGTGCATGTGCGCAAGCCCGTCACAGGCCTGGCCGTGAAGGAGATCGAGAGCATTGTCGATTCGGCTGCGCGCGAGGCGGTGCGCGCTAAGGCGGAGGAATTGGGCGGCGACCTGAAAAAGTGCAATCCCAAGGAGGGCATCGAGCATTGGCCGTCGCTAGCAACGAAATCCGGAAAATTCGTCCCCATCAAGCGGGTTCGCATTCGAAAGCCTCTCGAAGTTGAGGCTATCGCCAAGGGCTCCGCACGTGAGCGTTATGTTGCGCTTTCCAGCAACCATCATGTGGCGATATTCGCGTTAATGGATGAGAAAGAGAAAGAAACCCGTTGGGAGTCCGTCCCCGCTTCTCTATACGAGGCAATGCGACGTCAGGAAGAAATCCGCAAAGGTAAGTTGCATGAGCCGCTGATCGCAATACGGCATCCAGACGGCGACGCTTATCGTTTCAAATTCTCTATGATGGGCGGCGACACGGTGCTGCTTCATAAAGGCTGCAATCACAAAGAGGATCTTTGCAATCCCTCCGTCTGGCGCTTGAGGACAATCGCAACGAACGGCCAGCTTAGTCTTGTGCAGATCAACGATGCACGCATCATTGCCGATATCAAGAAAGCCGAGGAATGGTGGTCACCGAGGGCCGACGCCTTGCGAAGGCTCGGCGCGACTAAGGTCGTTATCGATTCCTTGGGACGGATGCACGCAGCCAGCGATTAGCCATGAGCGACAACATCGTAGAAATCGCTAATCCTGCCCGGTTGAGCGTGCGCGCTTCCCAATTGGTGATCGAGCGCGAGGGCTTCTTACCGTTCATCACGCCGGTAATCGACATCACAGCTCTTTTGCTGGCCCACCCGCAGGTCACGCTCACCCAAGCGGTCTTCTCGCGTCTGGCTGAGGCTGGCGCCATCGTGGTGACCATTGACGGCCAATACCGCCCGGCGGCCATGAGCCTGACCTTGCAGGCCAATACCTGGCAGTCCGAGCGCATCGCCGCACAGGCGTCTCTCTCGCCCGTCCGGCGCAAGCAGCTGTGGACGCAGATTGTCCAGGCCAAAATCCGCGCACAGGCGAGTCTATTGCAGGAATTGTACGGCTCAGATGGTGGACTGGCGCCGATGGCGCGCCGGGTTCGCTCCGGCGATCCGGGGAACTTTGAGGCGCAGGCGGCGCGCCGCTATTGGGGACTGCTCTTTGGTGACAAGAGCTTCCGGCGCGGTTCTGAGCAGACCGCGGAGAGCCAGGACCAGAACCGGCACCTGGACTATGGCTATACGGTTTTGCGCGCCACTGTGGCGCGGGCCGTTTGCGCTACAGGCCTACACCCATCGATGGGGCTGCACCACCACAACCGTTACGATCCATTTTGTCTTGCCGCCGACTTGATGGAACCCTTCCGGCCGCTGATCGACCGGCGAGTGGCCCTGTGGGTGCGTGAGCACGATCCTTCTGCGCCCCTCGACTCCGCCGCAAAAAAATGGCTCATCCAAGGCGCAACCATGCGATATTGGTGCAAGAGACAGCAGCGCGCCTTTCCTGACATTGCAGCGCGCGCAGCCTCTTCGCTGGCGTCGGCCCTTATGGGGCAAGCCGCACGCCTGGAGTTGCCCGAGACGCTCGAACCATGCCCAGACGAGTGAACCTCTCGGCCTACCGTTGCATGTGGCTGCTCGCCATGTTCGACCTTCCCGTGGAGACCGCCGAGAATAAGCGCAACTATGTTCGCTTTCGCCGGGCGCTGCTAAAGGATGGCTTCATGATGCTTCAGTTCTCCGTCTACGCGCGGTTCATCCCCAGCGAGGAGGCAGCCGAGGCGCACCGGCGCACGATTCGGCAGGTGATTCCTCCGCTGGGGCAAGTCCGGCTGATCGCAGTCACCGATCATCAGTTTGGGCGAATGGAGGTGTTTTATGGGAAAAAACCGCGTGAGCCGGAGGAAGTCCCGGAACAAATCCTGCTTTTTTGACGATGAGGCCGCGCGGAACTCGATTCCTTGCATTAAGTTCCGCGCGGCTTAGTGTACTTGAGCGGCGATCCCCGGCCATCCCCAGCAGGGCGACGGCGCAGCCTATCCAACAGTAGTGTACTTGAGCGGCGATCCCCGGCCATCCCCAGCATGCGATATCCGCTATACGGATAAAATCAAAGTGTACTTGAGCGGCGATCCCCGGCCATCCCCAGCGCAATTGATCGAGGTAATTCTGGTAGACGGAGTGTACTTGAGCGGCGATCCCCGGCCATCCCCAGCAATGGAATGCACCCCGAAGTAACGCTACCAAGTGTACTTGAGCGGCGATCCCCGGCCATCCCCAGCGCATGTATTAGTCAACTAGCTTCACAGCCAAGTGTACTTGAGCGGCGATCCCCGGCCATCCCCAGCATGATTCTACAACGGGAGATAACACTATAAGTGTACTTGAGCGGCGATCCCCGGCCATCCCCAGCTCAGAGATCGTTGTGCAGCAGGAAGTGAACAGTGTACTTGAGCGGCGATCCCCGGCCATCCCCAGCACAGGATGCAACTAGTGATCCATTGCATCAAGTGTACTTGAGCGGCGATCCCCGGCCATCCCCAGCTTCAACGTAGCCTTCAGCGACTTC
>JAJZVZ010000220.1 GCA_021846945.1 Acidobacteriota bacterium
ACGAGAATACTTCACGTATCGACTACAACTTCACCAATAACCAGAGGCTCTATGTCCGCAGCTTCTTTTATCGCTATACCCAGGACGGCACTAACCTGCCCGGTAATCTTTTGGCCGGTGTAACCGGAATTAACGGAGACTATCTCAGTATGGCGGCTGGACATACCTGGACTGTCTCGCCTTCGTTGCTCAACAGTCTTACCCTTTCATGGCAGGAATTGGACCTGAAGACAGGGTTCGTCGAAAAAGATGCAAATGGGAACCCGGTTTGCATGTCCAAATTCATTAACGTTCAAGATCCGCCTGATACCTGCTATATCAACAGTTTGTCCGCTTTCGATGGTAATTCAATATATGGTGGGGGCGCGGGCTTCTCTCTATTCGGGGATGGTCCTGAAGATACACACCGCCGATATGTCTGGCTGACCGAGACTGTGACCAAGACGGTTGGCAGACAGACCATCATCGCAGGGCTCGATCTATTCCGGCGCTTCATGTATAACGACGAAGGCTCATCCCAGCTTTTCCAGCCGAACTTCAATGCCCAATTCACCGGGAACCCGCTTGCGGACTTCCTGCTTGGCTATATGAGTAGCTACAGCCAAGGCGCCGGACTTGTCGGAACTACGAACGGATGGATGCAAGGGTACTACGCCCAGGATCAGGTGCAGTTAAAGCCGAATCTGACTGTGGTTGCCGGCATTCGCTGGGAGCCTTTCATCCCGCCAACGATTCAAGCAGGCCGCGGGGTAGATTTCGTCCCTGGCCAGCAAAGCACACGCTTCCCCAATGCGCCTTTGGGCATGGTCTTTCCTGGTGACAAGGGAATTGGGCCGGGCCTCTTTAACAACTCTTACGGTTACTACATGCCGCGCATTAGCGTTGCGTGGCAGCCATTGCCAAAATGGTCCATTCGCTCCGGCTATGGCATGTTTACGATGCCGATGGAAGATGCCTTCTATCGTGAAGCATTCAACACGGCGCCGTTTGCCCCATTCTTTAACCCGACAGCCACAGCTACAGTTCCTTTCTCCTTCGATAATCCGTGGTCCTCTTTTGCCGCCACCGGTGGTAAGAGCCCGTTCCCGCCATTTGCTACTCCTTCACAGGTTCCGCCATCCAACGTTACGTTCTTGACTCCAGTCACATTGGCCGGGGTCTTCATTCCGAACCTCAAAATAGGATTAACGAATGGCTGGAATCTTTCGATTGACGACCAGCTCGCTTCGAACTGGGAATTGCACATTGGCTATGTCGGCAGCATGTCATACCATATGGCAACCACAGTGGAACAAAACCCAGGGCATTATTCTGCCGGCGACGCCCGCACAACCTACCCCAATTTCAACTCGATCCTTCAGGTGCAGGATGGGGCAACCGGAAAATATGATGCGCTGGAGATAAGCATTGATAAGCGCATGAGCCACGGCATCGAATTCCATTCCAACTTTACCTACTCGAGAACGTTCGATGTTGGAGGATCGGGAGACCCATCCTTCGAATCCAGTGTCAGCGACCCATACGATATTCGCCATGACTACGGCCCGTCGAGCCTGAACTATCCCTTCATTTGGACATCCAACTTGCTCTATGACCTCCCTAATTGGCACAATGCACCGCCCGTTGTCAGGAACCTGGTGAATGGATGGGAGTTTACGGGCTTGCTTACCGAGGAGTCGGGACCTCCTTTCACGATCAACGGCGGCGAGGGTAACAACAACTCCGGATTCGACATTGGTCAGGATCGTGCCGACTTCGTTCCCGGCGTGCCCGAGGATATCCGCCAGGGAGGCGAACGGCATTGGGTCAATCAATATTTCAATCCTAATGCGTTTACCAACAATGCTCCCGGCACCCCAGGCGATACCCCGAAATTCTTCATCCAGGAAGCTCCTATTGAAGACTTAGATGCTGCGATCCTCAAAAATTTTATGATAGCCAACAGATATGCACTTCAGTTTCGCTGGGAGGCTTACAACGCGCTTAATCATCCCAGCTTCGGGCAGCCCGATTCCAACCCTGGAGACTCAAACTTTGGACAGATCACAGGCATCGGGAATATACAACCGCGTATTATGGAGGGCGCGCTTAGGCTGACCTTCTAAAAGAGTCGACTTGGATGTACCATAATTCCAGACTGAGGTTCCCTCCAAATGTGGGAACCTCAGTCTTGTTGTTTTAGTGCGAGCCGGCAACTGCGAATCACCATCGGGGCAGTTCAATCCAGATGAACTGTGCCGGTAAGTTTGCATGGGACGGCTTCGCTCCACTTGTTTCCTAGCCCGTTCCTGACCGATCCTGCGCAGGCGCCTGGGATGCTCAGCGTGCCGGCTCAGTTGACACAGGAGATTGTCTATGAGCTTCTCGCGCCGCAAGTTCCTTACTACGGCAGCATCGGCAGGAGGAACTGTTCTGGCTTCGCGCAGTTCGATAGCCGCACCCTATCGGGTTTCCATTCAACGCAATTCTGCGGATTTGGTGCAGCCTGGGGTAGGAGACGCACACGCACCAGGGGCTTCGGTGTCGATTCCGGCTACCATGCCTATGGGTTCAGGCATACCACTCGGAGGCATCGGTACAGGCTTTGTGGAGATTCGCGCCGACGGATGTTTCTACGAGTGGCAAATCTTCAACGCGGGACCGTGGGGGCAGAACGTTCGCTCGACCACCGCGCCGCCACCGCCCGGACCGCAGTATCTGCGCTTCCTGATGCGCACCCGTACGGCATCGTCGAACGCGCCGGCTTTGCGCCGGCTCTACTTGCGGCAGGACGAGTACGAAGTCTACTCGCTGCCTTTTGCGCAAGATATCGAGTCCATTGATTATTTTGCCATGTTTCCAATGACTGGCCTGCGTTACAACGATCCGACAGTGCCGGTGAATGCTTCCGCGCAGGTGTTTTCCCCGTTCATTCCTGGCCAGGCGCGTGACTCTGCCACGCCGGGCTTTCACGTGGTCTTCACGCTTGAAAACACATCCAACGAAATGGTGGATGTTTCGTTGGCTGGATTCCTGGACAACCCATTGGCTTCGGCGCTCCCCTTACGGAATCTGAGCAACGCGCTCACGCAGGAGAGCGGTGTGACTCGGCTGCTGATGGAGACGCAGGCGCAGTCAGACTTTCCCTCGGGAATTGGCAGCCTTTGCTTTTCTGTCACCGGGGGAGAACATTCATGGATAAACGGTACCTTCCGTGAGTATATAGCGCCCGGCTATCTGCGCTGGAAGACGGATCGCGTCGATTTCATGGTTCTGAGTGTCTTGCAGGAGTTTTGGAAAGCAGGCCGCCTGCCGGACACTAGTGCGGAGAGGGATCCGAGTTACCGCCTACCTGAGGATACGGCGATAGATACACTCAGTGGGGCCGCGCTTGCCCAGGCTGTGGAACGGCTTTGCGGCGACGCGGCAATCGCGCGTGTGTTTGCCGATGCGCGTGCGGCCAACCCAACGTTCAACGACAAGGATGCGCGTGAGTTGCTGCGCGAGGTGCGCAAGAACCTGCTAGACGATGCCGGCGCGCCTAGGCTGAGTTGGGGAACGGGAGCATTGGCATCGAGCGTGAGACTGGCGCCGGGCCAGAAAGAAGAGGTCCGCTTCACGCTGAGCTGGCATTTCCCCCATCACTTAAGCGCGGATGGGCAAGAGATGGGACACATGTATTCGAACTGGTACAAAGATGCGGCCGAGGTGAACCGCTTTTTGTGTACCGAGTATCCGCGGCACCGCGCGGCAACCGAGAAATTTGCGCATGTGCTCACCGATACAAGCTGTGGCGATGCGCTAGCCTTTGCGTGGTCTAGCCAGCTTTCCACGCTCGTTTTCAACACCTGGTGGACGCGCGATGGCGGCTATGCCATATGGGAGGGCTTGGGCTGTTGTGGCCTGTCCACCACCGACGTCGACTACGACGGAAGCTTCCCGATTGTGGCGCTCTTCCCGGAGTTAAAGCTTTCGCAAATGAAACGCATCATCGCGTATCAGAACGAGCAGGGACAAGTGCCGCACAACTTTAAGCACACGCTTCGTCAGGTGGACAACGGTTTTGCGCGCGTGGATATGAATCCCCAATTCGTGATGATGGTGTGCCGTGACTATCTTTGGACGGGCGATAAGCAGTACATGGCAGACATGTGGCCGCACGTTGTCCGCGCCATGGCCTTTACTGAGTCACTGGACACGGATGGAGATGGATTGCCTGACCGCGGCACCGGGCTTCAAACCTACGATGCATGGGGTATGCGCGGAACGCCGTCATACATTGCCTCTCTCTGGATCGGCGCCTTGCGCGCGGCTATCCATCTCGCCCAGAATTCGAGTCACGGAGCCGAAGCCAGCCGTTGGAGCGCGCTGCTCAGCAAGGCCTCGGCTGCTTATGATACGTTGCTGTTCAACGGGGAATACTACAGCCTGTGGGTAGACGGCAAAGCTCGCGATGAGGTGTGCATGACAGACCAAGCCTCCGGCGAATGGTTCTCGCATCTGATCGGCTTGGCAACGACCACCTCGCGTGAGAATCTCAACCGCGCGCTCGATGCGGTGATGCGCTACAACTTCAGCCCCGAGAGCGGACTGCGCAACGCTACGGCGCCGCGCGGAGGGCTGGGTTTGCTCGCGGTGGCCAACGGACAGGCCGGTGGAGTGTGGTCGGGAATCGAATTTGCCTTTGCGTCTCTGCTGATTGATCACGGCCGCTACGATCAGGGTGCGCGTATCGTGGAAGCGATCCACCGCCGCTATCTGCGCGCGGGGCAGCCGTGGAACCACATCGAATGCGGAGGCCATTACTCGCGCGCCATGAGCAGTTGGGCCACGTTGCTGGCGGCTTCCGGGTTCAAGCCGGATATGCCCAGGCAAGCGCTGAAGCTGACACCCGCGATAGACGGAAATTTCCGCGCACCGTGGGCAATGGCGAGCGGATTTGGGACCATCAGCCGAGTTGAGCAGCGGTTGGAGATCGAATGCGTTGAGGGATCACTAGGCTTCCGTGTGCTAAGTTTAACGATGCCTGCACAGTTCGCGCGCCTTGATGGCAAGATTCTCTCCGTTCGCATGAATAAGACCGATACGAGTGTCACGTTGGAGTTTGCCAGCCCGGTGACACTGGTCGCAGGTCAAACGCTCTCCATAGAGTAGAGGAGCGGGTGGAGGGGTCGCGCAGGGACGAGCCTTCCGGTTCGCGCCCCGCACAGGTCCTCACGAGAGGAGCTACGCTTTGGATTCTGCCCAGAGGGATGGTGTTACGCTCTGAATTGCCCGTACGGGTAAGGATGCAATTCCCGTGAGCGTGGAATGTAATGGTTGACGCTTCGCCTAAAGCGTTCCCATGTCATTCTGGTCCGTTGGCTCCTTCGGCATAGTGCGTTCCGCCCTACCGCGACAACCTCTCTCCTATCGCACATCGCCGAACCGCCGGAGGCGGACGAGCACGTCCGGCGGTGTGACGGAGCAGGAGAGGCGATTCCCCTCCGTTGCCGATCGCCGGCGGGGAGCCGAGCGAACCTCGATATCAAGGCGAGAAGCCGCCGCGCTCGAAATAATCCAATAGCCTGGACGCTGTGTGAATAGTCCGCGACAGGGGCTTGGAGCATCCTCCCTATCAGGCAGGACGGCACGAAAGAGGCTTTAGTTTCCGGGGCCGACGTTGCCCACCCAGGGCTGGTCTCCAGCCTGCCTTGCGCGGCGGACGATGTCTTCCTGAAGCCGGAACATTCCCGGCATCAGGCGGGTGGATGGCCGGGGCGTCTCCTCGAAGTCCATATAGCTCTGGTTGGGGGCATAGGTTGGCCAGTCCGGCTGCCCTGGCGCCTTGGGAGATCCAGTACGCGCAAAGGACGTCCAATAGGAGATCATCGCATCGGAAAGAGCCGTCTCCTGGGGGCCGTCGGGCAACGGCCAATTGGGCGGCAGCACCGCGCCCTTGCCGACATGGCCGAAGACATAAGGAAGCTCGCTGCCATGGAAGGCGCGGAAGCCCCGCGCTTGCGCCGCGGGATAGGAGTGATCGAAGAAATAGAGGTAGGAAGGCACTCCCGCCAGCGCCTGGTCACGGACGATGCGCATGGCGCTCCAGCCGAAGACGGCGTCGCGGACGGCCGCTATGGTGCTGCTCCGGATATCGCTGGACGGGTAGAGGCGCAGGAACTCCGGAGCGAGATCGCCGTAACGTTTCCGGATCTCCGCGTCGTAGACGGCGCTCGAGTCCGGCACATGGCGAGGGAAGAACCACATCAGCACCGGGTAGAGCTCATTGCGGTTGAAGCCCATCAAGACAGGCGTCGGCGCCTCTTGCCGGCGATCGAAGATGCTGACGATCTGGTCCGGCAACACCCAACCATCGACATTGGGCCCGCCGCGAAAGCCGGCATGTTCGGTCAGCGTTTTTGCGTCGATCGCCCGCAACGCCTTGAGGTCTGGAGCGCCCAGCGCCCTTTCGAAGGCCAGTCCGTTCTCTTCCGCGGAGTGCAGCCCATGGTTCCGCTGCTTCAACTCCGGAACGGATTGGATGCCGAGGCTCTCGCCTATCACCTTCTGAAACAGGCCGCGCGCTTGCGGACTCACCATCAAGAGAGCCATGCTCACGCCGCCTGCGGACTCACCATCGATGGTCACATTGGCAGGATTGCCGCCGAAGGCGGAGATGTTTTTCTTGACCCATTTCAGGGCCTCGATCTGATCCAGCAGACCATAATTGCCGGAGACGTGGTGCGACGACTCCGCACTGAGCGCCGGCAGCGCCAGCCAGCCCAACGAACCGAGCCGGTAATTGATTGAAACGAAGACGACGCCGTGTTGGGCGAAGTGCGTACCGTCATAGATTGGCTCTGACGCGCGGCCTCTGACCAGACCTCCGCCAAAGATCCATACGATGACCGGCGCGGTTC
>JAJZVZ010000039.1 GCA_021846945.1 Acidobacteriota bacterium
CGATCATTGCCTCAATCATCACCTCGCGTGCTGGCGAGGGTTCGGCCTTTTTGCTGTTCTCGTCCATCATGCGCGCCAGCATCGACTGGTCCAGCGAACCCCAGTTGACGCCGATGCGCACCGGCTTCTGGTTCTCGACGGCGCACTCCACCATGGTGCGGAAGTTGTCGTCGTCCTTGCGGCCGATGGAGACATTGCCGGGGTTGATGCGGTACTTGGCGAGCGCACGCGCCGCCTCCGGATACTTCTTGAGCAGAATGTGCCCGTTGTAGTGGAAGTCGCCCACGATGGGCACACGAATCCCGCGTTTGTCGAGGCCCTCCACGATGTGCGGAACGGCCGCCGCGGCGTCTTCGTTGTTCACGGTGACGCGAACGATCTCTGAGCCTGCCAATGCCAGAGCCGCCACCTGCTCAATGGTGCCCGCCACGTCGGCTGTATCGGTGTTCGTCATGGATTGCACGACCACCGGGACCTCCCAGCCTACGCGAACATTTCCAATCTTGACCGTGGGTGTCTTTCTGCGCTGAATCTCCGCCATATTGCTAGTTTACCTGTGCAGCGGAGCGCAGGAAACGTTTTTGGGAGCGCCTGTCGAGACCAGTGTTATCTTTGCTAAACATTCGCCGCCGGCAGGGCCATCTCACACTTGCAGACCAGCATTCACGCCAAGAGAGCGAATCCCACCTGTCATCTGAGCGAAGGTCGCCTTGGCGACCAAAGTCGAAAGATGACAGCGCAGTCTTGGGTATTAAGTTTCTGTCACCGGCTTATCAGCAACTTCCTTATTCAGTCACATTTCTTTGGGGGGAGCGATGAGCCTGAAACCTCCGGCTTAACTGGGGAATCGGGGGGATACTTGCAATTCGAATCAGTGGTATGATCTTCACTGCTCGACGGCTCACGGAATTCAGAACGGAGGCCTCGTCCATGCAACGCCTGGCGATGGTCGTTGGATTCCTCATGGGTGTGCTTCTGCTCACATCCGCGCAAGCCCAGCAGTATCCTCCGTGGTGGCTCTGGGCGGAAGCCGGGGATGGATTTCTCAAGCTGTCATCTGATCAAAACCAAAGCCATCGCAGGGAAACCCTTGCTCTCGGTTTCGCCGGTGGCCGCCAATTCCGCGACCGTGCTCGCATCGGAGTCATGGTGGATGGCTGGCTCCTGCAGGTTTTCAATTTCAACGATCCCACAGCCGGTGAAAGCATCAGCGACATCATGGGAATCGTCGACGTGCTGCCGATTCACAGGAAGGGATTGTTCTTGCGCGGAGGCGTTGGGGTTTCCATATACACAAACGATCGGCCAAACGAAACCGGCGGCCACGGCCTTAGCTGGCTCGCTGGCGGCGGCTACGAGCTTCCGCTGAAGGGAAGGCTTGGCCTGGTGCCGATGGTGGATTACGGCTACGGCGGTCTTGGCGACGCTCGTAATGCTGCGGTGTATCAGACGGGCCGCCGGTACTCAGTCATCGAGGTCAAAGCCGCGCTGATCTACCACTTTGGTGATCGCAAGTGACGCTGACTGACGGAACAGCGATCGCCAGGGGCGGCCTGCATTCCTCCGGTTCCATTTTGCGTAGCAGGACGCCAGGGCGTGATGCGTACTCAGCCATAGATGCGGCCCGTTCCGGCCCGGTAAAATCAACTCTATATGGAACGAATCAGGCAAGACTTGGCCGGGGGCGAAGCCGCGCCCGAAACCATCCTCGACGGCAGCCGCTTTCTTCGCGCCTGCCTGCGCCGCCCAGTTGACCGCACCCCGGTGTGGTTCCTGCGCCAGGCAGGCCGCTATATGCAGGAATACCGCGACGTCCGCAAGCACCACACGCTGGTGGAGATATGCAAACAGCCCGAACTGGCCGCTGAAGTGACCATTACCGCTGCGGAAAAGCTGGGCGTGGACGCCGCCATCATCTTCGCCGACCTGCTGCTGCCCCTGGAGCCGATGGGGCTCGACTTCGAGTTTCAGGCGGGCGAGGGGCCGGTGGTGCATCATCCCGTGCGCACGGCTGAGGATGTGCGCGCGCTGCGCACAGATCGCGCTGCTGACCTGGCTTACGTGGCCCGCGCCATTGAGAACGTGGCGGCGCACTTCCGCGAGCGGCTGGGCATTATCGGCTTTTGTGGCGCGCCCTACACGCTGGCCAGCTACATGATCGAGGGCGGTGGATCAAGGAATTTTATTTACACCAAACAGATGATGTATAGCGACCCCGCCGCGTGGCGCGGGCTTTTAGACAAGCTCATCACCGTGCTCACGGAGTACTGCCGTCTGCAGGTCCAGGCCGGCGCCGATGTTATCCAGATCTTCGACAGCTGGGTCGGCTCGCTGGGCCTGTCCGACTACAGGGATTATGCGCTTGAGGCCTCGAAGCGCCTGATACGCGCCGTGCAGGAGATGGGCGTGCCGGTCATCTACTTTGGCGTGGAGACGGCGGGCTTGCTGGCAGAAATGGCTTCGACCGGCGCCGACGTCATCGGGCTTGACTGGCATCAGCCGCTCGATGAAGGATGGCGAGCCGTAGGCCACGGCTGCGCCGTGCAGGGCAACCTCGATCCCATCACGCTGTTTGCGCCTGTTGAGGTACTGGAACTCCGCGTCAAGGAGATCCTTCGCGCCGCCGGGGGCCGTCCCGGCCACATCTTCAACCTGGGGCATGGCATCGTTCCCGGCACGCCGGTGGAAAACGTGCAGGCAGTCGTGCGCATGGTCCATGAATTTCGTCTGGAAACCGACACGGAGGCCGCGCGTGGCTAAACAGGCCGTCCTGCTGCTGGCTCACGGTACGCCGGAGACCGTCGAGCAGGTCCCCGAGTATCTGCGCAACGTGGTCAGTGGGCGACCGTTGCCACAGTCCGTCATTGAAGAGATTCAGCACCGCTACGCCGCCATCGGCCGCAGCCCGCTCACGGAAATTACGTTGCAGCAGGCCCGCCGAGTCGAACATCAGCTGGCTGCTGGAGGCAGCCCGGTTCCGGTCTATGTGGGCATGAGAAACTGGCGCCCGTACATCCCCGAGGTGGTCCGCCAGATGCGCGCCGACGGCGTTGAAGAAGCCGCCGTCATCTGCATGGCTCCGCAGAACTCGCGCACCAGCGTGGGACTCTATCGCCGCGCCGTGGAGGCCGAGGCGGGTGGCCTGCGCGTCGGCTTTGTCGAAAGCTGGGCGCAGCATCCGCTCCTGGCAGAGGCTTTTGCCGAGCGGTTGCGTCCCGCCCTCGCGCGTCTGAGTGTTGCAACCGGCGCGCCCGTCCCGGTTCTCTTTACCGCCCACAGCGTGCCCTGCCGCACCGTGCAGACGCAGCCCAGCGACGCTGCGGGACCGCGCCTTTGGCCCGGCCAGGGCGCTGATCCCTATGCCGAGGACGCCAAGCGTACCGCCTCGCTGGTTGCCGCGCGCGTGCCGGAAATTCCTCGCTGGTGGTTTGCCTTCCAAAGCCAGGGCGCGAGCGGCGGGCCGTGGATCGGACCCACGGTCGAAGAAACGCTCAGTGCCATTGCCGCTGAGGGGGTCAAGGACCTCGTTCTTCAGCCCATCGGATTCCTGTGCGATCACGTCGAAATCCTCTATGACGTGGATATTCTCTTTCGCCAACATGCAGACAAACTCGGCATCCGGCTTGAGCGGCCCGAATCATTGAACGATTCGGTCACGCTTGCCAAGGCGGTTGCGGAGCTTGCCCTGCGAGAGTTTAACGGCTTCTAGCTTGCGGCTACAGCGTCTCCAGGATAAGCAAACCCTTGTGAAATCCTGCCAGGTCGCCGATTCCCTGCGGCCGGGTCGGGTTGAAGACATCGGTTTCAAGGCACGGTTATCCCGGAAACTGGATGACTTTATAAGTTACAAGCTCTCATTGATGAGATAACCAGCGACATGGAAATTGGAAAGTTCCGTACTGGTGAAGAAGGACGCTTCTTATGGCATTTTTCAGAGATGCCGCGATTTCCCCGGCGTTGTGTAAGGCCACTGGCTCGCTGATAGTCGCGGCGACGAGACATACCGGCTTCAAGTTATATCATTGTTGAAAATGCGATCACGCATATTCTATCTGCGGTAACTCTTCCGTAAGCACTGGCGGGGGCGGGACTTCTACAACTTTTCGGGTTTATTAAACGACCTTGAATCCGTTATGATGACCTCTGGTTTGGATTTTGCGATGTATGGGCCATCAAATACAACGGGAAGACCGTGTTCGCCGGCTGGGGATCAAAAAGAGACAATCATACATTGAATTCCAATCGCGGGGTGAGATTGGGAAGGGGAGAAATGTCGTCTGCCGTTTCGTTGCGTGCTGAACGGGAGCGGTCTGAGCTGCGTTGCCCGAATTGCAGATCTGGCGATATGCGCAGGCTGCCGCGAGAAGGGTTCTTTCAGGAAAGTATCTATCCCCTGTTCGGGTACTTTCCCTGGCGATGCCCCATGTGCAGAAGGCACTTCATGCTGAAAAGGCGAGGATCCTCAAATCGATCTGCATGACGGCCAAAGACGCTGCTTTTTGGCTCCAGCGTTTGTCCATTATTTATCACGGTTTCACGGCGTAACACGATCGGTTCACTGCCGGTTGCCGCGTCTCATCCAACTCCCCGAAAACTCCAATTGCACGCTGTTTCCAGCCCTCTCGTGTATCTTTCCCTCGTGGGGCGTTTGTCATTTCCGCTGGATTTGCCAGTCTTAAATCGTGCGCTCCCATGACTTTGTGAAGAAGCCAGATCAAGGCTTGAAAATAAAAGATGCAGATCGTCAAGCGAGCCATTCACGGAAGCGTCAGGCCCGGCCACTAATATCTGTCTGGCAATGACGCCGCATCCATCATTCTATGGTTGTAGCAAGTCAGAGCGAAACCAGGCCCAGGCGGCGCAATGCCGCCGCACTCAGGAGAATCATCATGAAGCACTTCGCCCTTGCACTCCTCCTCGCATCTTCCCTGTCTCTGCCGCCCGCCGCGCGGGCACAGCGCGAAACCTTTGCCATCAATCCGAATGCCAGCAAGATCTCATTCTTTCTGAGCGGCAATACACACCACGTCAAGGGAGTTTTTCACGTGCATAGTGGGTCGGTTCAGTTTTCCTCCGCTCCAGGCGCGATCTCCGGAATCATCATTGTCGAGGCGGGTAGCGGCAGAAGCGGCAACAAGAGCCGCGATCACAACATGGACAACAACGTGCTCCAGACGGACCAATTCCCTGACATTACATTCCTGCCCAAAAGCTATCAGGGAACACTGGCGTCCACCGGTGACTCCACGATTCAGGTCTCCGGCATCTTTACCCTGCGCGGCGCGTCACACAACCTGACCCTTCCCATGCACATTCACATCGAGGGCTCGAACCTCACCGCGACCGGAAGTTTCACGATCCCCTACGTCAAGTGGGGCCTCAAAGATCCAAGCATCCTTTTCCTGAAAGTGGCCAAAGTTGTCGACATTGATCTAACCCTTGCCGGCACTCTTTCCTCGCCCCGCTCAGCCAAATAGCACATTTGCCCGCGCCACCCTTGGCGCGGGGCAGAATGAATGCCGTCCCATCTCCGGCGCCCCTGGCAGTTCTGGCAAAGCTGCACGGCATGACCACAGGCCGTTCGATTAACATTGTGAAAATAACCTTTACATTACCAAAATAAAGTGCATACTTTAGTAATGTTTCTCTGCAAATCATTGCAACTTCGTGCAATTCCGTCTGCGAAAGTATGGGGGAGCGAGTTAAAGTTATCTTTATACCCTGGAACTGTTGCATTTGGTCGATTGTGGTCTGGTTCTCTTGGCGTTCTTATTCTCTGAGGTGCTTTTATGATTTGTTCGAAGTGCCAGTCGAGCTCCGTCTCGATCGTCCCCGCGGAGGTTCGGCTTTACCGCACCATTACGCGCACGTTGAGTCATCCACCGATGACGCCTTCTCCTGACATCCACGTCTGCCTTGATTGCGGGTGGTCGGAGTTTTCGATTCCGAGCTCGTGGCTCGCTGCTGGTTGGCTGAGGCCGCCGCGCCCGCAGGCCGTCCCCAATGCAAATCGAATGACGCCGTCGAATATAGCTGCGATCGCGCGATGACGCTGGTTCCGGTCTCGGCCGGAATAGGGATCGACATCTGGCTCTTGGGATCAAACTGGCTCGCGAGAAACCTCTGAGCCAGTTTGCCAGGTTTATTCACCCCAAAAGAAAGGCCCCCAGCCGAAGCTGGAGGCCTTTGTTCTCTCTGCGATGAAGACCCACGAGCATTGATCCGTTCAAAGTGGAACCTTGTCCAAAGGCGCGATAAATCCGATGCCCGGGACATCGAGCTTATGCAGTTGCTTGTCATTGGTGATGAACAGGTCCACACCGAAGTGCGCGGCACATGCGAGTTGGATCGCATCCGCGTTGCGCAGCGTGTGTGTGGCGCGAAGCGACGCATAGCGCCAGACCACCGCTGCGTCGAAGTTGACAACCTGCGCGGTGGACCGGATGGCGCGATCATATTGCTCAATCAGCGAAGTCTGGCCGAGCCTGGTTGGCTTGACGAGCACCTCCCCAAGCGTCATGGCAGAGGTCACAATGCGGTCTCCGCGATCCAGCATCCGTTTGCGGATTTCGAGCATGCGGCTACGGTTGGGCTCCAGACCCTCGAACATGTAGATGAAGACATTCGTATCAAAAAATACCTTGCTCAAATGTCTTCCCTCCGCAGATTCTCCACATACTCGTCGGCGTGTTCGTCAGCCCAGATGTGCTTGCCCGAGCCAATCAAGCGAATGAGCGGGTCGTCCTCGTAGTTCACAGGCCGGGGGTTTTCAATATGCCGTTCGCACCATCGCGCGTACCAGTCAAGAAATGGCAAATATTCCAATGGAATTTCCTCTTTTTTCGGGCACTGCTTTGCAGGACGCCTCGATTCGCGCCCTGGATCGACTCTATCTCCGGTCAGAAAGAGACGGAGGCCTCCAGATGGTGTTTCATATAGCATCCGATATTTCCCCGTAGACGGAGGAACATTGGCCACCAAGTGCTCCTTTAAGTGCGCGGCGACTGACGTAAGTTTTACTCCCTCCATGAGTCCCATTTCGCGCATCTTTTGGCGGATTTCGTCCTTCGTGAAATCTTCGCGAAGAGGAAACGTTTGATGGAGTGAAGCAACCGCGATCCAGATTCGATCGGCGAGCAAAAATGTTCGGTCCGAAATTCGCATGGAAGTTTACGCCTCGATAGTAATATACCTATAATACCTTGGTATGTAAATCGAGAAGAACGCTTCATCCGAAGCTGGACCACATGTATTGGCTACGTTCAATTCTGCCACCTGCTAAAGTCCAATCCTGCCTGGTGTACAGCGCTTTGCCGCCACCATCTACAATCGAATCCTGCCACTGGCGGATCGAGACGATGGGGTAACTCATCCCCATCGGCGGCGGGCCGGGGAACTTTCCAAGTCCGCTGCTGAAGAGTTGCTGGCTATCTACCGGGAGCACGAATGGCGGCTGCTCAGGCGATTCGCCGAGCGAAGTGACTTGCCAGGCTATTTCTCGTACGAAAGTGCCTGGATCACCCCGTCCCGGACGGCCTTCCGGATACCAATGGCTCCTCCGATCATGGATTCCATTGCTGCGATGCCGAGCGCGATCGGCCACCACAAGATAAGAACATCCATGCGCAGAAACTTTGGGTAAACCAGTCCGACACCCAACCGGATCCAAAACGACAGAACAATTCCAGCCACAGCGCCCGGCACGGCGATCACGAGTGTCTCGCAGAGCAGGATCTTGAAGAAGTAGTCTGAGGATGCGCCGAGCACCCTGAGAATACCGTACTCTTGGGTCTTATCAATCACATTGAAGTAGCGTTCAATCGCGAGGAAAAGAAATCCAATGGCGGAAGCAAAGAGCAACAGCATTGTAGTGTATAGAGTAAATCTCACTCTCACGAAGGATGGATCAGCTTGAAGGCCGTGAACGAGTCCCGCGATCGTGAGAATCATAGCGACTTCAAGGCAGATGAGAATGCTTCCTGAAAAGCCTTGTAAAGGAGCATCGCGAATCCAACTCCCGACGAGTCTCGCCGCAGAACGAAGACCGCTCCCCTGATCCGCGAATCTGAATGTCGAGTGATTTGTGCCTGCCATTGAGCCCAGATCCAACCGCCCTACAAGGAGTAAAGGCCCCCAGCCGAAGCTGGAGGCCTTTATCGTGAAGCTACCTGGAATTCGGAATCAGCCGATCAAGGAACCAGTTCATTGATCCCTGATCCCTGTTCCCTGCCTTAGTACATGCCTTCCATGCCGCCGCCGTGGCCGCCGGCCGGGGCCGGAGCCTTGGGTTCGGGAATCTCGCAGACCAGGGCTTCCGTGGTCAGCAGCAGCGCCGCGATGGAGGCCGCGTTCTGCAGGGCGGTGCGGGTGACCTTGGTGGGGTCGATGACGCCGGCCTTTACCAGATCCTCAAAGCTGCTGCTCTGGGCGTTGTAGCCAAAGTGGGGCTCCTTGGACTCGAGCACCTTGGAAACCACCACGGCGCCCTCTTCGCCCGCGTTAGCGATGATCTGGCGCAACGGCTCTTCGAGAGCGCGGCGAACGATCTGCGCGCCGGTCTTCTCGTCGCCCGCGAGCGCACCGATCAGCGCATCGACCGCCGGAATGGCGCGAACCAGGGCCACGCCGCCGCCGGGGACGATACCCTCCTCGACAGCCGCGCGGGTGGCATGCAGCGCATCCTCAACGCGAGCCTTCTTCTCCTTCAGCTCGGTCTCAGTCGCCGCGCCCACCTTGATGATGGCCACGCCGCCGACCAGCTTGGCCAGCCGCTCCTGGAGCTTCTCACGATCGTAGTCGGAGGTGGTCTTCTCGATCTGCGAACGGATTTCCTTGACGCGGCCTTCGATCTCGCTGGGCTTGCCTGCACCGTCAACGATGGTGGTGTTGTCCTTGTCGATGGTGACGCGCTTGGCGCGGCCCAGGTCCTCAAGCTTGATGCCTTCCAGCTTGATGCCCAGGTCCTCGGTGATGGCCTTGCCGCCGGTCAGGATGGCGATGTCGCCCAGGATGGCCTTGCGGCGATCGCCAAAACCGGGAGCCTTGACGGCCGCAACATTCAGCGTGCCGCGCAGCTTGTTGACAACCAGGGTGGCCAGCGCCTCGCCCTCAACGTCCTCGGCAATGATCAGGAGGGGCTTGCCGCCGCGCGCAACCTGCTCCAGCAGGGGCAGCAGATCCTTCATCGCGCTGATCTTCTTTTCGTAGATCAGGATGTAGGGATCATCGAGCACGGCTTCAAGGCGCTCGGCGTCGGTGACGAAGTAGGGGCTCAGGTAGCCGCGGTCGAACTGCATGCCGTCAACGGTCTCCAGACCGGTGTGCATGGTCTTCGATTCTTCAATGGTGATGACGCCGTCCTTGCCCACAACCTTGACCGCATGCGCGATGATGTCGCCGATCTCCTGGTCGCCGTTGGCGGAAATGGCTCCGACCTGCGCCACCGATCCCTCGTTCACCGGCTTGGAGAGCTTGCCCAGAGCTCCGCCCTCGACCCACTTGCCGTCCTTGTCGCGAACGCCGACGACCGTGATCACGGCCTTCTCGATACCGCGCTTCAGCGCGGTGGGGTTGGCGCCGGCCGCTACGGTCCTAACACCTTCACGGAAGATGGACTGCGCCAGAACGGTCGCGGTAGTGGTGCCGTCGCCGGCCACGTCGCTGGTCTTGGAGGCAACCTCGCGCACCAACTGCGCGCCTACGTTCTCAAGCGGATCCTTGAGGTCAATCTCCTTGGCCACCGTCACGCCGTCCTTGGTGATGGTGGGCGAACCGAATTTCTTCTCGATCACGACGTTGCGGCCCTTGGGACCGAGCGTCGCCTTCACAGCGTCCGCCAGCGTATTGACGCCGCGCAGAATCGCCTGACGGGAGTCCTCACCGTGCAGAATTTGCTTTGCCATTGAAAGTCTCCTAAGTTCGTAGTTCTCTGAAACTGGTTGTCAGTGAACAGTGATCAAAGATCATGGATCAGTGTTCAGATGTTGCCGAGGCGGTTGCGTTTCGCGGGGGATCAGGAATCAATGTTCAGTGACGCCAGGATTTTCGCTCCAACCCACTGACCACGATTCACTGACCACTGAAAGCTACTTCCTGATAATGCCGAGAACCTCTTCCTCGCGCATGATCAGGTACTCTTCACCGTCGATCTTGATCTCGGTGCCGGAGTACTTGCCGAAGAGCACGCGGTCGCCGGCCTTGACGTCAAGCGGGAAGACCTTGCCTTCGTCGTTGGACTTGCCCTTGCCAACTGAGATGACTTCGCCCTCCTGGGGCTTCTCCTTGGCACTGTCGGGAATGATGATGCCGCCGCGGATGGTTTCGGTCTCTTCCAGACGGCGGACAAGGATGCGGTCATGGAGCGGGATAAAGGTGGTCGCTACAGATGTTGCTGCCATTGCTTCGCTTCTCCTTCGCGCGCGGACAGGTTGGACCTCGCCCGCGGGATTTGAGTGGATTTGTTTCGAAGATCGCGGATGGCGACCCGCCGAAGCGGGCGGCGGCCCCGATCAAGCAACTCCGCCGGCGGAGTGCTAGCACTCTCGCCTTCCAATTGCTAACAATAGGGAAGTTTAACTGAATTTGTCAAGGGGGTTCAGTTAAATATGAGTGTATTACACTCATTATTTCTTCTTCGTCGTTATAATAGCCGTGCGGACAGGTGATCTTCCAGCGCAGTCGCATTTCAAGATATGGGAAGATTCTGCCCTGAAAGGGCACGACTTTGGCCATGCCGAGGAAAGCGAGAGAGAAAGCTTCGGGGTTTCAGCCCTTGAGGGACGGTCTTATCGGAAGCAAAATTCACCTCAGGAGCTAAAGCCCATCGAATTTTTGTCGATTCCGGCGGCACAGCTAAAACTGTGCCCTTTCAAAGCCGCTGCCATTTATCGTTCCAAATCCAAATGCGATTGCCCTGGGTAATCCGCTTACAGGTTGCCTCAGCCAGAGTCAAAATGATTACAATGAAATTCATGTTTCAGCACTCTTTCCTGCGCGTCAGCGTGTTTGTGGCCGGGTTGAGCCTGGCCGCGAGTCTGTTTGCTACGGACGCCTTTGCCCACCAGAGGCGTGGCCGCAAATATAAGGCTCCGCCTGCAACATCGCGGATTGTAATCACGGTGCTGCGTTTTGCCGACTGCAAGCCCGTCAAGAATGCCGCTGTCGTCTTTCACGTCATGTCAGGCGAGAAGGACAAGGGCTACATGGAGCTGAAAACCAATGAGGACGGCAAGGCGGTCATTACCGTTCTGCCCATCGGCGACGTGATGCGGCTCCAGGTGATCTCCCGGGATTATCAGACCTACGGCCAGGACTACCCCGTAACCAAGCCTGAGATGGCGCTTCAGATCGAGTTGAAACGGCCGGGCCAGCAATACTCGATTTATGAGAACCACGGTCAGGGGGAGAAAGACGGGGGGCGCTGCAACGTAGACCAGGCAGAACAACCTTCCAAGGACACGACCCAAGGCGACAGCAAACCGCAGTCGGGCGGGGCGAATCAGTCCGATGCAAAGGCTGATTCCAATGCGCCTTCATCGCCGCAGAAGTAGAGCCGATCTGACGCGGCTAGATCAGCGCCACACATCTTGTCTCCCGCAATTGTTTCTTGAACCGCTATGTCAACCCAACTGCTGAGCGGAAAATCGGCGCTGGTCACGGGGGGTGCGCGGCGCATCGGCCGCGCGCTTGCGCTGGCTTTGGGCGCGGCGGGCGCGGACGTGGCCATCACCTACCGGACCTCAGACAGCGAGGCTGCGCAGACCGCCGGCGAGATTGAGGTGCTGGGACGGCAGGCTTTGGCCCTGGAATGCGATGTGCGTTCGGAGACCTCGGTACGCCGGGCCGTCGAGGCCACGCTCGCGAAATTCCGGCGGCTTGATGTGCTGGTGAACAACGCCGCCATCTTTGAGACCGTGCCCCTGGAAAGCATCACTCTCGATCAGTGGGACGCAGTCTTTCAAACCAACACGCGCGGCCCATTTCTGGTGGCGCGCGAGGCGCTGCCGCATCTGCGAGCCACGAACGGAAGGATTATCAACATAGGCTCGCTCGGAGGAATACAGCCCTGGGCCAACCATGCGCACTATTGCAGTTCGAAGGCGGCTTTGCACATGCTGACGGCCACCATGGCCAAAGCATTTGCTCCGCAGGTGAGCGTGAACTGCGTGGCCCCCGGCTGGATTGAGTTGGATCAAAGCCTTGGAAAAGCCGCTGCCCGCTTCGCGGCCAAAACACCGATGCAGCGGAATGGAACGGCCGAGGACGTTGCCCAGGCCGTGCTCTTTTTCGCCACCTCCCCGGCGTTTATTACCGGCCAGGTGATGGCAGTCGACGGCGGGTTGGGACTTACTTAGAACGGCCCGACAGACGCAGTTGATTTACCGCGAAAACAACCGGCTCCAAAAGCCTTTTCGGGTCTCGGAACCCTCCTCGCTGCCATTGTCGGAGCGCGACTTGCCCACACTTTGCTTTAAGGAACCATGGCGCTTTGCATTGAACTTGAGCGGCCGTTCGTCCCAGAGCCCTTCCGGCTCAGGCTGCGGCGGCAGCGGCACACCATCCACGGCTGCTTTCGGATTGATCAGACAAAGGCGTTGCGCTGTTTCCAGGCCGACCCGGTTCGCCACGTAATCATGGCCCTTCTTTAGATGGGGCGGCCGCCACTCCGGATGATGCGCATCGGTAGCGAGAAAGTGGATCCAGTTGCGATCGAGCAGTTCGTTGGCGAGCGCCTCGGCGGTTTTGCCAAAGCGTCCGTAGAGAGCGCTGGCCGTGACCTGAATCAGGCAGCCGCTGCGCACCCATTCAGCGATTAACTCGGGTTGCGCGTGTACGGCCGGATAACGCTCCGGATGGGTGACAATCAGCGTGTAACCGGCTGACTGCAGCCTGAAAATGGCGTCCTCCATTCCAGGAGGAATCGAGTAATTGGCAAACTCGATCAGCAGGTACCCCTTGCCATCGATCGAATAGCGCAGAGGATTGGCGGTTGCCTCCGCGATGTTCTCGACGCTCATGTGGAAGTCGCAGGCCAGGCTCAGTTCCATGACCCCACTGAGTTGGCTGCGCAGTTCGGCAAGGCGCTCCGCGACCAATTCAGCTTGATAGGGATACTGATAGCTGGCGTGCGGTGTGCAGACGATGCGGGTTACGCCTTCGATCGCAGCTTCCTGCGCCATGGCCAGTGAGGTTTCGAGATCGGGTGCGCCGTCGTCTACGCCGTAAATCAAGTGCTGATGAATATCAATCATCGTTTAGCCGCTAGCTACTTGCTATGAGCTTCCAGCCCTTGCACGCTTGAACCAACAAAATGATTCGTCCATGAAAAACCTGAAGCCAGCAAATGGGAGGCCCCCAGATACGTCTTCCTTACCGAGGGCGCTCAATGCGCTGCCAAAGCAGAAATCATGGATGCAAAGATCTTCCATCCGTCCGCCGATCCCAGCAGATCCTCGCTGGAGCGATCCGGATGAGGCATCATACCCAGGACATTGCGCTTCTCGTTGAGAATGCCCGCGATGTTGCTGAGAGAGCCGTTGGGGTTCGCCTCCGGCGTGATCTCGCCTGCGGGCGTCGAATAGCGGAAGACGATTCGGTCCTCGGCTTCAAGGCGGCGCAGTTCCTCGGCCGAGCAGAAGTAGTTCCCTTCCATGTGGCCGATGGGTATCTGCAGCACTTCGCCCTTGCGAAGCTGGTTGGTGAAGGGGCTGTCAGCGGTTTCCGTGCGCAGATGCACCTGCTTGCAGATGTACTTCAATCCGGCGTTGCGCATGAGCGCACCGGGAAGCAGACCGGCTTCGGTGAGAATCTGGAAGCCGTTGCAGATACCCAAAACAAGGCCGCCGCCCTCGGCAAAGCGCTTGACCGCTTGCATCACCGGCGAGAAGCGCGCGATGGCGCCGGTGCGCAGGTAATCGCCGTAGGCAAAGCCGCCGGGAACCAGGACGGCATCAACGCCGTCGAGCTTCTCTTCGTCGTGCCAGAGAAAGGTAACAGGCTGGTGCGCAACCTCGGCGATCACGTTATACGTGTCGTGGTCACAGTTGGAACCGGGAAAGACCAGAACCCCGAATTTCATACTCTTAGGGTATCAGTTTCGCCTCCCTCGCATTAGCGGAAGAGAGCCATCAAGACTGATTCCGGATCATCACTGATACGCCTGAACTGCTCCAATTCGCCTCCGTGCAAGCCATCAATCCGTACAATGCAGATGGGCGATGCGTATCCTCTCAGACTTTGCGGAAATCCGCAGGACTCAAACGCGGAATTGGGCTCTTCTAACGATCTTCGCGACGAGCGTGGTTCCCGTGTGCGCGGCTCAACGATCAACCGTACAGCAGTTGCAGCAGTTTCTCGTTCAGCAGCAGGCGGCCCATCGCAGCGACGGGGAGATAGCGCGAGAACTCGGCTCGGTGCATCTGACTGAGCGGCTGGCCCAGCCCGATCTTGACCGGATCAGGGAGGAGATCAAGCCCGGCGCGCAGACTGCGGCGGCGCTCGATCTGCTGGCCGATCTGTCGGCGTTTCTTGCTTCTCCAGCCAGCGAGCTGCCTCACAAAGATCCGCCGGAATCCGCGGAACAACGGGAAATTCTTAAGGCGGCAGATCAATTTGTGAATAGCACGCTGCAGCGCCTGCCCGATTTTCTGGCGACCCGCACCACTAGAAGCTTCGAGGACATCCCGGTCTTGATGCGGCGCCATACTTTTCAAAGTGGCCTGCACGCGGCGGATACGCATACAAGCGGAGTCGCTTACCGTGCCGGGCATGAAATCGCAAACAGCGCGACGGCGGACGCGGGCGCGAACGCCTCGGAGGGACAATTTTCACTCGGCCTGACTTCCACCGGCGAGTTTGGCCCGGACCTGGCGACGATCATGAAGGACTCCGCCAACGGCACGATCACCTGGAGTCACTGGGAACAAACGTCCGAAGGGCTTGCAGCCGTATTTCGGTACAGCGTGCCGAAGCAGGCTTCCCATTACGAGGTGGACCTTTGCTGCGTATGGATGACCGCTGCGAACAGCGTCGTCTCCTACCGCGGGAAGCCCGCGTATCACGGGTTTCTGTGGATCAACCCTTTCACGGGAGCCATCGTGCGCGTGACCCTGGAGGCACAATTCAAGGACTTCGACATACCTCCACGCTATGGCCTCATGGTGAAGTATGGCAAAGTCGATATCGGCGGGAGTAGCTTCATCTGCCCGGTGCGAAGCGTGGTCATCACACAGATCGACACGCCCGCCAATGGCCACACCTGGATGAACTTCTACCTGAACGAGGTAAAGTTCACCGGCTATCACAAATTCGGCTCAACCGTGCGGATCCTTCCAACTGCGCCCGCGAAGCAGTGAACGTCCTCGCTCAGACCACCAGCCGGAGCATGAGACTAAATCTTGCTTGATTTGCAGGGCATGCGTCATATCAGCTCGCCGTCTTGCCGGAAGAAACGGATCTCCCTGCGAATTCCGCAGCATTTGCTGACAACGCGCTCTGCACAGCGGTTTCAGTCAGTGCCCAGCCGGCGATAAGCAGGCTAGGCGCGGGCGCGGCTTCGGCATCGCCCAGAGCGCCGAGCGTGGTGCGGAATACCTGCTGGTCAGGCTGCGCGGCGCGGGCAACAATGGCGCAGGGAAGATTGGGCGGCAGGCCCTGTTCGAGCCACTCCCTAGCCAACAGCGCCAGATCGCGACCGGGCATGTAGACGACGCGGGTGGCGTCCTCAAGCGCAGGCACGGGCGCGCGGTTATGCGACTGCGCATGATGGCCGGTAGAGACGATCAGGTTAGAGGCGCAGTCGCGGCTGGTAAGCGAGCAGCCAATGGCCGCCGCTGCGGCAAAAGCCGCGGAGACGCCGGGCACGACTTCAAACAGAACGCCAGCTTCAGTGAGCGCGGCCATCTCTTCGGCGGCGCGGCCAAAGAGCAGCGGATCGCCACTCTTGAGGCGTACTACCCTGCGGCCGGCACGCGCATGCTGAATCATGAGGGCGTTGATCTCATCCTGGGTAATGCTTTTAACGCCGCAGCGCTTGCCGACGCTGATCACTTCCCCGGCTTGCGGGGCCAGATCGATGACAGCTTGCGGAACAAGATCGTCGTGCAGGAGAACATCGGCGGACTGAATCAGGCGCGTGGCTTTGACGGTCAGGAGGTCAGGATCGCCGGGGCCTGCGCCGACGAGATAAACGTGGCCCGGGGCGGCGGGCATCCCGACCGCAGATCCTTCGACTCTCTTTGTTCGTTGCTGCGAACTCCGGTTGCTCGGGATAGCTGGTGTGGGGTTTGAAGCCAGAGCCATCTGGCGCGTGGGGCAATGTTCCGATGCGCAGAGCTGGCGCTGCGCCAGCTGGTGCAGCAGCAGTTTGCGCTCCTCGCCTCGGGGATGTGTGGCCAGAACCTCGCGGCGCAGCTTGCCGAGTTCATCAAGCCATGGGCCGAGATCAGCGGGCAGTTGCTCATCGATCTCGCGGCGAAGACGCTGCGCGAGCGCAGGGCTTTCGCCGGCCGTGGAGATGGCGATCTGGAGATTGCCGCGACTGACGACCGAGCCGAAGAAGAAATCACAGCTCGGGATGTCGTCCACGCTGTTGCACAGGATGTTGCGCGCGACGGCTTCCCGGTAGACCTCGGCATTGACCGCGGGGTCGCCGGTCGCAGCGATCACCACGAAGTTGCCGTCGAGGTCGGCAGGCTGGAAGTGGCGCTCGATCCATTCGAACTTGCCCTCGGCGGCCAGTTGGCGAATTTCAGGCCGCGCCTCGGGAGCGACGACGCGAAGGCGCAGCCCGGTCTTAAGCAGGCTGCCGATCTTGTCGAGCGCGACTGCGCCTGCGCCGACGAGCAGGCCCGGGCGGCCATCGAGGTTGAGAAAGATTGGCAGAAGACTCATGGGATCAGTACTCAGTTGTCAGTTTTCAGTTGTCAGTCGCCCACTGCTTGCGGAACGTGGCCAACCGGACGGTCGCGCTCAACGGCGGCAAGTTTTTCGCCGGCAAGCTGGGCGCGAAGCTCGTCATTGGTATGACGTGCGAACCATGCGCGAAGGTTTTCGTCTGGCTGGCGTTCGGCCAGATATCCGCGTAACAGGCGCTCGATCGCTTCCGGCACCAGCGGCGCCGGGCAGCGATAGCCAACCGGGCGCGCGATGCCCGCGTTTTGGCCGACCGCTCCGCCAAGGCAGAAGTAGTAAGCATCGGTCAGTTTGCCCTCGTGCTTGATCTTCTTGCCTTCGAGGCCAATGTCAGCGATCCAGTGCTGGCCGCAGCCGTTGGGGCAGCCGGTGACATGCAGTTTGAGTTGCTGATCGAACTGCGGCAGACGCTCTTCAAGTTCATCGACGAGCCAGCGCGTAAAGCCCTTGGTCTCGGTGATGGCCAGCTTGCAGAACTCGGTGCCCGTGCAGGCGATGGCACCGCGCCAGAATGGCGATCCATTCACATGAAGACCAATCTGTCCGAGTTCGCGCGCCAGTTCACCGGTCTTGCGATAAGGCACATTGATAAAGAGCAGATTCTGCGTAACTGTGGCGCGAAGCTCTCCGCTGCCAAAACGCTCGGCCAACTCGGCTGCGGCTTGCAACTGCTCGCCGGTCAGCCGGCCACGAAGGACCGAGGCCCCGACGTAAGCCAGGCCCGGCTGGCGCTGCGGATGAACACCGGCGTGATCGCGCAGAATTTCATCGGGAACCTGCTCAGGCGCGCCCGGCTCCAGAGTGAATGGCAGCCGTGATTGCAACTCAGCCAGAAAATCCGACGCAGTCCAGCCTTCTTTCAGGAAAAGATATTTGAGGCGGGCGCGGTCACGGCTTTCGCGCAGCACCGTCTTGTCACGGAAGATCTCTGCGATGGCGCGGGACGTGGTGACGACCTGATGCGGATGAACGAAGGCATCGAGCCGGACGGCGAGATGCGGCTCATTGGAGAGGCCACCGCCAACGCGCACCGAGAAGCCCACTTCGCCGCCGCGCTCGACCGGCGTGAATGCAATGTCATTGATCTCGGGGTAAGCGCACCAGGTGGGGCAGCCGGTAACGCATATCTTGAATTTGCGCGGCAGGTTGTAGAACTCCGGATTGCCTTTGAGCAGACGGGAGATCTCAAGCGCAATGGGTGAGGCATCGATGAGCTCATCGGCGGCGATGCCGGCCAGCGGGCAGCCGGTAACGTTGCGCACCACATCGCCGCACGCACCCTTCGGGGAGAGGCCGATGGCGTTCAAAGTATCGACGATTTCAGGAAGCGATTCGATGGTAAGCCAGTGAAGCTGAATATTCTGGCGGACGGTGATGTCGGCAAGGTTGCGGGCATGCTTGCGCGCCAGTTCGCCAATCACGCGAAGCTGCCGGGCGGAGACGATTCCATTGGGAAAGCCGATCCGCATCATAAAGTAATCAGAGGCCAACCCCTCGCCGCCCTTGCCGCCGACTGCACCTACACCATCGCCCTGGGTATAGACGCCCCACCATTTGAAGTACATGGATGCCCATTCGGGCAGCACGCTGGAGCGGCCTGCGCGGGCAAAGGCACGCACTTCGTCGAATGCCTGCCAGGGATTCTTCTCAAGTTTGAGGCGCTCGGCGCGTTGAGCTTTTGTCTCTTTTACGTCAACAGTTTGGGTCATAGTTCACCTTTGGACCAAAAAAATAGAACGCCCGCGACAGTTCGAGTCCATCGCGGGCGTTCAGAAAAACTTGGATTTAAAAATCGACTTTCACACCCAGGTCAACTGCGCACGCGATGCGTGAAACAGCAGCGACAACAAGAGTGCATTTCCATACGAGCCATGATACCGGCATTGCGCCGGAAAAATCAACTGCAATCTTCAGCCCCCGTCGCGGTGGATGAGACTCCCGCGATGGTAGCCAGCGATTGAAAACGCCAGCGCAGGCATGAAGGATCGTATCGCGATTGATCGCAACCGCTTTTAGTTGGTATAGATACGCACGTAATCCACCAGCAGAGTCGAGGGAAACGGTGTGGTTGAATTGGGCGGGCCGGGCCAATTGCCACCGATAGCGATATTGAGAATGATGAAGTTTGACTGGCCGCTATCAAAAGGCCAGACAGCGCCGGAAAGATTGTTCAGGCTCGAAGGCGTGAAGGTCGCGTAGGGGTGCGTGGGATCATCCACGTAATACGCGATGCTGTTCGGCGTCTTGATCATGCCATAGGTGTGCCAACCGGCCGCGGTGGCGCCGCCGGTGAAATCGTAGGTCATGCCGAGTTTGCCGCCCGTAAAGCCGGTGCCATGAATCGACCCCTCGTTCCAGTCGGAAGTTCCCGGCAGAGGATTACTCTGCGTGCCCACGGGAGGCAGACCTGCCGAGTTGATCCGCTCCATTACGTCCATCTCGCCGCAGGCCGGCCAGCCGGCCGTACTGGCGTTATTGCCTTCGAGCCAGAATGCCGGCCAGATGCCCTGCCCTTCCGGCACCCAGATGCGCGCTTCGAGCCTTCCGTACTGGAAGCTGAACAGTCCCTGCGTTTGCATGCGCGCCGAAGTGTAGACGCCGGAAGAAGGCTGCTGCGCGACAATGTGCAGAAAGCCATCCGTCCCCACAAAGGAATTGGGATAGGCCGGATCGCACGGCGACGCGCTCGAGTTATACGCGCAGTGAATATCGACGCTGCTATTCACGTCTGCCCCGGTGAGGTACTTCCAGACCGCAGGGTTGGGCTGCGCGTTGGCGCCGGTCGAGTTCTCAAACTCGTCGGACCACACCAGCGTATCCGAGGGAATATTGACATTGAAGTCCTGGCTGGTGACGCTGCTTGCCGTCTCGCTTCCCATCTGCGCGATCGCCTTGACCGTCACGTTTGAAGAAACCAGAAAGGGCGCGACATAGCGCGTCGAACTCGTCGTCGGCGTGGTTCCATCAACGGTGTAATAGATAAGAGAGCCGGACTCCGATGGAACCAGCGTAACGATCACGGCGCCGTTTTGCGCATTGGCCGTGGAGATGGTTGGAGCTGTTGTTTGTGTTGCGGAAGTGGTGGTTGAGGCGCTCGCTGCGCCGCCTCCGCTGCATCCACAAAAGAGAGAACCCGACAAGAGAACTACCGGCCAGATCGTCGCGCGAACACGCATATGCAATGACTCCCCGTTCAAATTGCGGGGGAAGAGTGCGCAACCTGACGCAACCATGAAATCACCGGGAAGGCAGGTGCGTCAATTGGCGAAAAAGACAAACGGCCGGAAGCGATGCCCCGGCCGTTCGAGGAGGTCCACACACGTTCTCGCTTTTCCGTAATTTCAATCTTGCATAGACGCAAATAATTCTACGCAAATACCCCCTGGCAAGCCCCTCACGCGCTTCAACCACAACATTTCCCCGACACGAACCGGTCCCAATGGCTCGGCTGCCGGACTCAGTAGACGCTGTACACCGTTCCGATTCCCACCGTGCTGCCATAGCTCTGGGGCTGCGGTACCGGCCGCGTGTACGACACTCGCCTGATGTTCCCATAGGTTGCCTGTGTCGGGGGCGCAGCAGCCCTGAGCACATTGTTGTTGCCAGGAGGGTACGTCCATGGAGAGTGGTATGCAGCCCTGGGCGACGCGTAGGCAGAGACTCCCGGAGCGTAGTACGTTACCGCAGGTGCGCCGTAGACGTACGCTCCGGCATAACCTTGCGGAACGTAATACCCCGCCACAGGAGCATAGGCGATCACGGGCTGCGATGGCCTGATGATCACCGGCGTATACATCCACGGCGCATACGCCGAGGGCGCATAGGCGATCACCGGGGGAGTCATGGCCACGACCATCGGAGCGTAATACACCGGAGGCGGTGGCGCCGGCTGGTATTCGGGAACATACGCCGATTGCGGAGCGGGTTGCTGCTCCTGCGCGGGAGGTGGAGGCTCGGGCGCATAGGCATTCGGCGAGCGGTGCGTCAGACCGTAAGGATCCTTGTCCGGAGCGTCAGTCGCAGGAACGACCAGATCGTTCATTACCTTCAGCGTGATGCGGGTTTCTTCTTTGAGCGTGGGCCGGGGACCACGCCGCGGCAGGTTGAGCATATCGATCGGCCACAGAATCGGAATCATCCACTCGACCGTGTCGCGCACAGCGTGGCCTTTTCCGAGGATGCGTCCATGCATGTCGACTCTGTAACCCGGCACGTCCACGACCCGGGCATCGATGGGAATGATTGTGTCAGGCTGGATAAACATGCGGTTGAACTTTAGCTCCATCCATCCCTTGCCGACAAAGTGCCCCGGATCTTTATAGTCCTCAAACCTTCCCTCCAGAAAGCTGTTGTAAGGAAGGACAGAGCGCCCATAAAGTTCGCTATAGCCGACCTGGCAGAGAACTGGATCGCCTACGGCGGTGCTTTTGGATGAGATTTTTGATTCACCCACAGTACATGAGATCAACGAGCCGGCGGGTATAATCCGTTGACCGGTGTCCGCAAACAACGAGGACGCCAGCAGGAGCGAGAAAGCAACGAGCGAGGTGCCTTTCATAGAAACCCTCCAAGGCATAACTCTGGTGAAGAGTGGATGCGTTCTCAGGTTTAGCGGACTCCGAACTACACGGCAATCCTGAAATTGCCGCGAAGCGTCTCGGGAGACCAGCTTTCAAAAGACGTGATTTGAGTGAAAGCCCCCTATGAGCCGAATCATACCCGCAAAAACGAAAAAAGTTGCGGCTGGGCTCGAAATTATTTTTTGCGCCTGAATGGCAGCCGCTTACACGACGAAATACTTTGCCTGCGGGTGATGCACCACGATGGCGTTGGTGCTCTGCTCCGGTTCAAGATGAAAACCTTCGGTCAGACGCACGCCGATCCGCTCTTCGGGCTTGAGCAGACGGAAGATTTTCGTCTGATCCTCAAGATTCGGGCAGGCCGGATAGCCGAAGGAATAGCGCGAGCCACGATACTTCTGATGAAAGAGGTCAGAGACGCGCGGCGCGTCCTCGCCCGTAATCCCCAGAAACCCGCGCGCCCGCTTGTGCGTCAGCTCAGCCAGCGCCTCGGCAGTTTCCACGGAGAGCCCATGCAGATAAAGGTACTTGGTAAAGTCGCCGGCTTCGAAGAGACTGAGCGTCTGTCGGCTGGCCTCGGAACCAATGGTCACAATCGAGAAGCCGACCACATCGCGCTGGCCTGTCCCCAGCGGCTCGAAGAAATCGGCAATCGAAAGCCGGCGGCCCTGGGACTGCCGCGGGAAGATGATCCGCTCCAGCTCGCGCTCCGGGTCTTCCGGATCAAAGATGATCAGATCGTCGCGTTGGCTGGCGCAGGGATAAAAGCCAATGATCGACTTGGGCTCGAACCAGCCTGAATCTGCTACGTCTTTTTCCAGCTCGTGCAGGATGGGGCGATACTTCTCTTCCACCAGGCGCAGGTAATCGGCCTGCGCGGCGGTCTTGAGCTGCCACTGGTTCTTGAAGAGCGCGGTCTCATTGAGATAGGCAAAGACTTCGTCGAGCTTGTAGTCGGTGAAGACGCGCGCGCCCCAGAAAGCGGGCTGGGGAATCTCGGTGACTCTTTCGACGGCCGGCGAGCGCCCTTCCGGCGTCAATTCGACCAGCGTCAGATCCGGCGTTGCCACGGCAGCCTTGGTAAAGACCTTCACCGTCTTGCCTTCGGTTTCGCGCTGGGCGCGCACGGCGGAATCATCCGAGGTCAGATCGGTCATCACGTGCAGTCCCGCGAAGGCGTCCTCGGCATAAAAGACCGGTCCGGCATATTCCTTGCGCAGGTCGTCCTCGACATACTTGCGGGTGAGCGCCGCGCCGCCGCAGACGACCGGCACGCCCATTCCCAGCCGCTCCAGGTCCTGGAGCACATACTTCATCTCAAGCGTGGACTTGACCAGCAGGCCGCTGAGCCCGATAGCGTCGGCATTGACCTCGCGCGCGGCGGCAATGATGGCATCAGACGGCTGCTTGATGCCGAGGTTGACCACGCGAAAGCCGTTGTTCGAGAGGATGATATCGACCAGGTTCTTGCCAATGTCGTGCACATCGCCCTTGACCGTGGCCAGCACCATCGTCCCCTTGCCGCCACCATCAGACTTCTCCATCTTCGGCTCAAGGTAGGCAACCGCGGCCTTCATCACGGAAGCCGAATCGAGCACCGACGGAAGTTGCATCTTGCGTGCTCCGAAGAGATCGCCGACGGTCTTCATGCCATCCAGCAGTACGGTGTTGATCAGATCCAGGGGAGTGTAGGTTGCCAGCGCTTCTTCAAGTGCCTTTTCAAGAGTCTGCTTATGCTCGCCGTGACCGATGGACCGCTCGCCGCGAATAATGAGCTGCTTGAGCTTCTCCTCAATAGCGAGACTTTCAACCGCCGCTTCGTCTTCCTCCTGAGCGCCCTTGGCCGAGCCGGTAAAGTGGGCCATGTAAGCCTGAAGCGGGTCCACATCGCCGCTGCGGTCCTGAAAGATGAGCTTGCGCGCAAGTTCAACTTCAACTTCAGGAATTTTGTACAGAGGATAGATTTTGCTGTAGTTAACAATAGCTGAATCCAGACCGCGATCCACCGCTTCCTTGAGGAAAACACTGTTGAGAACGCGGCGGGCATAGGCGTTCAGGCCGAAAGATATGTTGGAGACGCCCAGGACGGTTTTGCACAGCGGCAACTCCTGCTTGATGCGCCGTACGGCTTCCAGCGTCTCGATGGCCGCGGTGCGATAGTCCTCCTGCCCAGTGGAAATGGGCAGCGTAAGCGGGTCGAAGATCAGGTCCTCGGAGCGCAAACCATACTTGTTGACTGCCAGGTCATGGATACGATGCGCGATGGCGACCTTCCGGTCAGCGGTGAGCGCCATGCCCTGCTCGTCGATTGTGAGGGCGATGACCGCGGCGCCGTAGCGGCGCGCCATGGGCAGGACAAGGCTGGTGCGCTTCTCGCCGTCCTCCAGGTTGATGGAGTTGATGATGGGCTTGCCGGGGATGCGCTTGAGCGCCTCCTCGATGACGTTAGCCTCGGTCGAATCCACCATAATGGGCGCGGTCACGCGGGTGGCGATCTTTTCGAGCACGGCATTCATATAGGCCTGCTCGTCTTCGCCGACGATGGCGCAACAAAGGTCGAGCATCTGCGAGCCTTCGGCAACGAGCCGCTTGGCCATAGCCAGAATGCCGTCGTAATCCCCACCCCGGACCATGTTGCGGAAGTTCTCCAGCCGGGTGGTGGTATTCATCTCCTCAGCGATCACCACGGGCTGGCCGTCGGTTTCCAGCGGCACGGCCGAAAAGGCGCTGGCCGCGACCGATTGGCGGGTGACGGAGCGAGGCGCGGCGGTGACGCCGTGCAGGGCCTCGACAACGGCGTGGAGGTGCTCGGGCGTGGTGCCGCAGCAGCCGCCCACCACCTGCACCCCATATTCGGAGACAAACCGGCGATGGTAGGCCGCGAGTTCCGCCGGCGTCAGCTTATAGACGGCGTGGCCACCTTCGTTGTGCGGCAGGCCGGCATTGGGCAGCACGCTGATAGGCACGGTGGAGTTCTGGCAGAGGAAGCGAACCGCATCATTCATCTCCGCCGGGCCGGTGGCGCAGTTGAGGCCAATCACGTCGGGCTGGAAGCACTCGAGCACGGCCAGCGCCGCGCCGATCTCGGAACCGAGCAGCATCGTTCCCGTAGCTTCAAGTGTCACTTGCACTTGTAGAGCTATCTTGTTGCGAGCATTGGCAATGCTTCCGTCTTTTGCGGCACGAATGGCGTCCTGACAGGCGGCAAGTGCAATCTTGGCCTGGAGCAGGTCCTGGCACGTTTCAATGAGCAGCACGTCCACGCCGCCTTCGATCAGCGCCTCCGCCTGTTCACGGTAGGTGGCGGCCATCTCGTCATAGCTAATGTGGCCGAGTGAGGGCAGCTTGGTGGTGGGTCCCATGGAGCCGGCCACGAAGCGCGGCTTCTCCGGTGTCGAGTATTGATCCGCAACTTCGCGGGCCAGGCGAGCGGCGGCGATATTCAGCTCGCGGGTGCGGTCCTGGAGGTCGTACTCGGCCAGCACGATGCTCGTCGAACCGAAGCTGTCGGTCTCGATTACGTCACAACCGGCTTCAAGATACGAAGCATGAATGGCGCGGATCACGTCGGGCCGTGACAGCACCAGCAGTTCATTACAGCCCTCCTTGCCCCAGAAATCCTCCGGGGTAAGATGGTGCTTTTGCACGCTTGTGCCCATCGCGCCATCGTAGATGAGGACGCGCCGTCCGAGTTCCTGTACAAAATCTGTCAAAATCGCTCTCGACCTCTTCGGCCGCCTTGAATCACAGGAGAAGCGGCCTTTTATCAAGAATATCGGACTTGGCTGGGTCCGCCCTACCAATTCGCGGCAAACCGGCTGGCTAAAGGGCTGGGGTGATTCAGGATCGGCCTTAATGGGGAGGCCCGGTTCCGGGCCGGCGGCTATCTTCGATGCTCTAGACTGGAAGATGGATACTCCATGTTGAAGTTATTCGGCGGTAATCGAGAACCGGAAGAATCTCCCGCGGAGGCCGAAGCGCCCAAGGCCGGGCTTTTCGAGCGCATGAAGCAGGCGGTCTCGCGCACTCGCGAGTCGCTTGCGACCAGGATCGAAGGAATTGCAGCTCTCACGCGCGAGGTGAACGAGCAGGATTTCGAAGACCTCGAAGCGGTGCTGCTCACCAGCGACCTGGGCGTGCAGACCACGAGCACGGTGCTGGAGGCGCTGCGCGACCGTGCGCGGCGCAAGGCCATCGAGGGCGGCGAGGAACTGCGTGCGCTCCTGAAAGAACAGTTGCAGGCGATCCTTTTGGCGCCGCAGCGCGCAATTCCCCGCCCCGACGCTCCGCCCAAGGTCACCTTCCTGGTCGGCGTAAACGGAACGGGCAAAACCACCAGCAGCGGCAAACTGGCCGCATGGAGCCGGGCGCAGGGGCGGTCGGTGCTGCTATGCGCGGCAGACACGTTTCGGGCGGCGGCCATCGAGCAACTCGAGGTTTGGGCAGGGCGCTCGGGCGTGGAGATGATCAAGACGCGGCACGGCGGCGACCCGGCAGCGGTGCTGTTCGACGCCATCTCCGCGGCCAAAGCACGCGCCATTGACGAGTTGTATGTGGACACGGCGGGACGGCTGCACACCAAGACTGGCCTGATGGACGAGTTGGACAAGATGCGCCGAACGGCCGCGCGGCTGATTCCCGGCGCGCCGCATGAGGTGCTGCTGGTGATGGATGCGACCACCGGACAGAATGGATTGCAGCAGGCGCGGCTGTTTACCGAGTCCGCCGGCGTCACCGGCATCGTGCTCACCAAGTTGGATGGCACGGCCAAGGGCGGCATTGCGGTGGCGATTGCGCGCGAGCTGAATTTGCCGGTACGTTTTGTCGGCGTTGGCGAGCAAATGGCCGACCTGCTCGAGTTCTCGCCGGAAGCCTTTGTCGATTCGCTGCTGGAATAGGAGAATCGCAAACGGCTTCTGGTGGAAAGGATCTTCGCGAGGAATGAAGCTATCGACTCAGATCCTGATTGCCAATGCCATCCTACTCGCTGGCCTCGCCTACAAATTCTTTCGGGGAAGCCCCATCCTCCATCTGGTGGTGGGCGCGATTCCGCTGTTCGCGATGGTCAACCTGATCTTTTTCGTCCGCGGACAAAGAGCAAAGAAGGTGCAATGAGCGTTTCCGAGCAGGACCGGTATTGGATGCAGCGCGCCCTTGAGCTTGCCCGCCGCGGCATCGGGGTCAGTTCGCCCAATCCGGCGGTAGGCTGTGTGATTCTGGACCGCGCGGGGCAGGTGGCTGGCGAAGGCTGGCACGAGTATGACCTGCTGGACCACGCCGAAGTGGTGGCGCTGCGCGAGGCCACGGCTCACGCCGGCGAGCGGCTGCGCGGCGGCACTGCCTATGTGACGCTGGAGCCCTGCAATCATACCGGGCGCACACCTCCATGCACTGCGGCGCTGACTGAGGCCGGGCTGAGCCGTGTTGTGGCCGCCACGATCGACCCGAATCCCCAAGTAGCCGGGCACGGAATGGAGGCATTGCGTGCCGCGGGCCTGGAAGTGGCCATCGGTGCCTGTGAGAGCGAAGCGCGGCGGCTGAATGAAGGTTTTGCCCGCTGGAGCCAGCACAAGCACCCTCTAGTGCTGATGAAGGTGGCGATGTCACTGGATGGGCGGATTGCACCGCCGCCCGGCTACCACGCGCCTCGCCAAACCTATTGGATCACCAACGAAGCTTCGCGGGAAGCCGTGCAGCAACTGCGCTGGCAGGCGGATGCCACCATGGTAGGCATCGACACGGTGCTGGCCGACGATCCCATGCTGACCGACCGCAGTGGCTTGCGCCGCCGGCGGCCACTGCTGCGGATTGTGCTGGACTCGGCGCTGCGCATGCCGCTGGATGCAAAGCTGGTGGAGAGCGCACGAAACGATGTGCTGGTGTTCAGCGTCTCAAACAATGAGGCCCGCGCCGCTGAACTACGGAACCGTGGGGTGCGCGTGGTAACGCTGCCGGCCGAGGCCGGACGCGTGCCGCTGGATAAGGTACTCGACAAGCTGGGCGAAGAAGGCATCCTGACGCTGCTGACCGAAACCGGCACGCGGCTGAATACCGCGCTGCTGGCCGGGGGCCTTGTAGACCGCATGCATCTGTTTGTGTCGCCGCAGATTATGGGATCGGATGCAGTGCCGGCATTCCGCGGCGTGGCACAGTTTATTCAAATGGCGGATGTGGAAGTGGAACGCTACAAAAACGATCTGGGGCTGTGTTCGCTGCTCCGGGACCCGTGGCCGCCAACGCGAAAGCCGTGAAACGGTCTTTGAGGTCGCGGCATCCAACAGAATAAGCCCTGATTTGGATCTGATCGGGGGTTGTCCTGCCGGTCATCATCTTGTTTCAAGAGGTAAGTTTCATGGTTTCTTCTCCCGTCATTACGGCCGTTGTTTCCCTCGTGGGTCTGGCCGGCGTTCTCGTCTGGCGCGTCCGCGAAGGCCGCACCGCTGTAACCGCGAAAAAGATCCTGATGCCGCCGTTGGGCATGGCCACGGGGTTCTCGATGTTTTTCGTGCCGGCCTTCCGCGTGCCGTGGATGTGGGGTCTTATCGCGTTTCTGGTGGGCGCGATCGTATTGGCTTACCCGCTTTTGCTCACATCCAGCCTGCGGCGTGAGGGCGATGTGATCATGATGAAGCGCTCCGGGGCGTTCTTCGCGGTGGTCATTGTGCTGGCGCTGGTCCGCTATCTGGCGCGCGGCTACTTCGATGCGCTTCTCTCTCTGGAGCAGACCGGCGCGCTGTTCTATCTGCTGGCCTTCGGCATGATCGTGCGCTGGCGGGCAAAGCTGTACCTGCTCTATCGAGAGCTGACGGCGCCACCTGCACTGGCTCCGGAAGCGGCTGCGGAAGAAATGGCCGTCAGCGAGTAGCGGGATGAGCAATCTTAGGCATTTTGGCGTTTCCGGTCTCGGGATTAGCTGAGTGCTTTGGCCATTACAATGAATCCATGTTCACCGGCATCATTGAGCAAACCGGAACGCTGGTCAGCCTGACCAGCCGCGGCGGTGTTCGCCGTATCACCGTCGAAGCGCCGGGCATTGCGGGACGGCTGCGCGAGGGCGACTCGCTGGGCGTCTCCGGCGTCTGCCTGACGGCGCTCGACATCAACCCAACTTTATTTCATGCCGACCTGGCCCAGGAGACGCTGGACCGGACCTCGCTTGGTTCGCTGGCGGCGGGCGCCAAAGTCAATCTGGAGTTGCCCACCGCCGCCGGCAGCCCGCTCGGCGGCCATGTTGTCCAGGGCCACGTGGACGGCTGCGGCGTGATGACGGCGCTCGACCCCGTGATTCCCGAAGCCAGCCCGCAGTTCAACCGCGAAACGACCGATTGGACGCTGAAGGTGCGTGTTCCTGAGAACGTGCGGCAGTGGATGGTGCACAAAGGCTCGGTGGCGATTGAAGGCATCAGCCTGACGATCGCGGATTTCGACGGCGAGACAGTGACAATTGCGATTCTGCCGCTGACCTATTGGCGCACCAACCTTCACACACTCAAGCCGGGCGCACCGGTGAACGTGGAGGCCGACGTGCTTGTGAAGCTGGCGCATGCTCAAATGCTGGCCCGGAAGACGCCGGAGAGGGTGCTGACTGCCGAGTGGCTGGTGGCAAACGGGTACTGATCTCTTAGCCGCCGACGAGCGCGCGGAGCGAGAGCGGCGGAACCGGGTCAGCCGGCACCATCCGCAGAGTAATTTGTAATCGAATCGAAAGCGGCGACCGGACAGCGCCATCCCTTGATTCGCTGGCCGGCCCTTGATCGGTTATTGCTTTCCGCGGAGAATTATCGCCCAAACCGCTGTTTGGCGCCGAGGCCCATGCCGCTCAGACCGCCGCGCATCATCTGCCGCGCCAGGCCGCCCTTGCCCATCTGCTTGAACATTTTGTTCATCTGGGCGTACTGGCGCAGGAGCTGGTTCACGTCCTGCACTGTTGTCCCGGAGCCGGCGGCGATGCGCTTGCGGCGCGAGCCGGAGATGATCTCGTGATTGTGGCGCTCCCTGGGTGTCATCGAGTTGATGATCGCTTCGAGGCGCACAAACTGCTTCTCGTCCACGCCCTTGGATGCCTCTTGCAGGCCCGCGAACGGCCCCACCGACGGCATCATCTTCAAGATCGACTCCATCGAGCCCAGCTTCTTGATCTGGCGCAACTGGTCGCGGAAATCCTCGAGAGTAAAGCCATCGCCGAGCAGCGCCTTTTTGGCCAGCTCCTCGCTCTTCCTGCGGTCCAGCTTTTCTTCGGCTTTCTCGATGAGTGAAAGCATGTCGCCCATGCCCAGGATGCGCCCGACGATGCGGTCGGGATGGAAGGGCTCAAAGGCGTCGGGCTTTTCGCCCACGCCGATGAACTTGATCGGCTGCCCGGTCACGTGGCGGATTGACAGCGCCGCGCCGCCTCTGGCATCGCCATCCATCTTGGACAGCACGACGCCGGTCAGCCCCAGGCGCTTATGAAAATCCATCGCCGAGTTGACAGCATCCTGGCCGGTCATGGCGTCGGCCACGAAGAGGATCTCCTGGGGATTGAGCAGCTTCTTGAGCTGTTCCATCTCGACCATCAACTCCTCGTCCACATGCAGGCGGCCGGCGGTGTCGACAATGAGCGTGTCGCAGCCCATGATGACGGCCTCGCGGCGGGCCTCCTTGGCCAGCCGCTCCACCAGCTTCGAACCTGCCGCCTCACCGTTCTGATTGCCTTCGTAGAGCCTGGCCTCCACGCTCTTTGCCACCACCTTGAGCTGCTCGCGCGCGGCGGGGCGGTAGACGTCCACAGAGACCAGCATGGGCCGGTGGCCACCCTTTTTGAGCCATGCCGCCAGCTTGCCGCTGGTGGTGGTCTTGCCGGAGCCCTGGAGTCCAGCCATCAGGATGACCGTAGGCGGTTGCGAAGCAAACTTGAAGCGCGCCGTGTCCTTGCCCAGCAGAGCGATCAGTTCATCGCGCACGATCTTCACCACTTGCTCGGAGGGCGAGAGCGCCGTCAACACCTCAGTGCCCACGGCCTTGGCGCGGATGTGCTCGATCAGGTCGCGCACCACATTCAGGTTCACGTCCGCTTCGAGCATGGCCACGCGAATTTCGCGCATCGCCTCGCTGATGTTTTCTTCGGTCAGTGTTCCCTGGCCGCGCAGGTTCTTGAAGACGCGCTGAAGTTTGTCGGTAAGGTTCTCAAACATAGGTCAACTTTAAGTTTACCTGAGGCGCACTCCGGGTGCGGTTCGCGGTCCATTGGGCCGCCAAACGCGATGTAAGAGCCGGCTGTTCTACTCTGCCGGCGCAACCAGGTATTGCTCCAGCTTCCCGTCCGGGTAGGTGTAGGTCGTCAGTGTCAGCCGCTTGTTTGGATACACGATCTGGAAGGCGCGGAAGGTCATGCCGCCTCGCTCCTCGGTGCCTGCCTGGCGAAAGATCAGCGGCTCGCCAAGCGGTCCCAGGCTGCTTTTGAAGTCGGAGATCGCTTGCGCGGTGAAGTAGTCGTTCAGGTTGGGCGCCAGCAGGCTGCGGTCGATGTGCCCGTGTTGCAGCCCGCGGTAGATGTCGAGGGCCTGCTGCTCGGCCGGGCTCAGGGGATAGCCGGCCACAACGGGAGCGGCGAGATGCGCAATCTCCGAGGCGGCTCCAACGGCATCCTGATTGGTCAGCACGGCCACCGCCGTTCCATCGTCAATCAGCACCTCATTGTCGGAGACGAACCCCGAAACCTCGCCTGAGTGCTCAATGGAGCGGTGCCCGTCGCGGTCGACGACTTCCACGCCCAGACCGTAGTGCGTGCCCTTGCCATCCTTCAGCTTGACCTCGGTAAACATCTCCTTGTCGCTCTCGGGCTTCAGAATGGTTTCATGCAACAGGCTCGCATCCCACAGCGCCAGGTCGTGCGCGGTCATGGCCAGCTCACCGGCCGCAAACATCCAGCCGCGTCCCGCCTGGGGCGCCGGGCGCAAGGGGCCAAGAGCGTGGCGATAGTAGCCCATGGGATCAGCCTTGGTGAGCTGATCCTCGTCTGAGTTCCAAACCGACTTCATGCCCAGCGGCCGGAAGATGTGTTGACTCAGAAACTGCATCAGTGGCTCGCCGCTTACCGTTTCCACAATGCGCCCGGCAATCACGTAGTTGGTGTTGGAGTATTGCCACTTCGTCCCCGGCTCAAAGTCCAGCGGCTTCTTGCCCCAGATGTCCAGAATCTGCTGCGCGGTGGTAGGCTTCAGCATCGGCGTCATCACGTAGTCTTCAGGCCAATAGTCCTGGTAGCCGGAGGTATGCGAGAGCACCTCGCGTATGGTCACCTCGTTACCGCGGGTCAGGCCGGGCACATACTTGCCGACCGGATCATCAAGCGACAGCTTTCCCTCCTGCTGAAGCAACAGAATCGCCGCAGCGGTAAACTGCTTCGAGATCGACCCGATCGAATAGCGCATCCGGGGCATCGCAGCCATCGATGGCTGCAGACGCGCCTGGCCATAAGCGTGCGTGTAGACGAGCCTGCCATGCTGTACGACGGCGATCGAGGCCGAGGGCACGCCGGTCTGCGCGAGCACCTGTGTGGCGATACGGTCAATGCAGCCGGCGAGCGCCGGATCGATTGCATCCACGGCTTGCGTCCGCGCACCGACCGGCGGCAAGACAAGGAACAGGAAAGCTGCACATTTCAAAAGCCTTTCCGACTGCATCATAAAAATCCTCTCCAGAAAGCTGCCGCGAGCAGTTACCATGATCTGGCACCAAAATATCAGCCAGTGCTTCGGCACGATTGCCCGGCACGTGTGCACATCACGCCGGATGCATTTGAGGTCTCAATGGAACGATTGATCGAAGGATACAGGAAATTTCAGGCCGACGTGTTCCCTACTCGGCGCAGCCAGTACAAGTTGCTCGCGGATTCGCAGGCGCCGGAGTGGCTCTTCATCACCTGCTCGGATTCGCGGATCGTGCCAGACCTGATTCTCGGCACCGGTCCCGGCGATTTGTTCATTGCCCGCAACGCCGGCAACGTCGTGCCTATTGCCAGCGACGATGTGGATGGCGTCACTGCCACGATCGAGTACGCCGTGGACGTCGTCAAAGTAAGGCACGTCATCCTCTGCGGCCACTCCGACTGCGGCGCCATGAAGGCCGCGCTCGACCGCACCGGCCTCGAAAACCTCCCCAAAGCGCGCCGCTGGCTCGATCACGTCCAGGCGGCCTTCAGCTATCGCCCTCCAGTAAACCCCGCCGACGGCGCGGGCGCCGAACTAGCCTCACTCATCCGCGGCAATGTGATTGCCCAGTTGTTGAATCTGCACGCGCAGCCCGCGGTCATCAATGCAGTCAAAGAAGGCCGGCTCACTACTCACGGCTGGTACTACGACATCCTCAGCGGGCGCATCGAGCAGTACGACGAAGAGCTGCGCTGTTTTCGGCCGTTGCTCGCAGTGCAGGAATAATGGCAGCAGTTTCCCAATTTTCAAGGGGCAGGCGATGTCTCTGCCCCGTGCCCATCAGTCGATGGCTTGTTAATCAACGTAGATCCATGAAATTCATCCGCTGATTTTTACGAGGCAGCCGCGAGTTCCTGCACATGCGCCATGCGCTGCGCGCCCTTGCGCGGGCCGCGCTTGCGGGCGCTCATGATCT
>JAJZVZ010000221.1 GCA_021846945.1 Acidobacteriota bacterium
AGGGCGGATATTTGAGATGCGGATATCCGGAGCGGTCGGGATGAAGAACCGCGTGGGAGTTGCCGTCAATGAAGATCTCAAGGCGATCGCAGTTGGAGAAGATGGCAGCGTGCTCACCGGGGCCGGAGGGCGTTTGAGGACCAAAGTCCCAGTGGAAGTTCGGCTCGATCACCGGCCGCACCGCGGGGTCAACCTGGGCGAGATAAAACGAAGCGCCCAGCTTGGGAATGCGAAAGACGTCCGATACGCCCGGACATTTGACCACGTTATACGCATTCATGAGGCTGGCGTAATCAAAGGCGCACCACGCGATCACGCCGGCCATGCGCGGGAAGTTCGCGGCTCTGCTGTGCGCCTGCGCATGATAGACCGCCTGCAATGATTGCTGTTCCGGGTTGCCGGCCCGCCGGTACGTCATGTCGAAATTCCTGTGGGCCGCATAATCGAATTGGCCTACCGTCTCCGTGAGCATATATGGCACGCCGGGCAGTGGAGGGTCGATGCCAACGCTGCCATCAGGTGCGGAGTGATAGTCGTCAAAGGCAAACACATCCTCATGCCACATCGTCTTCCATGTCCTGCGCGAGCCCGACGTCATGCTGCCTGAGGTGGCTCGCGTGCCGTCAAGCGACTTTGCCAGCGCGCGCGTGCGGCTGTAGAGCGGGGGATCGTTAGGCGATTCATTCACGCGGACGCCCCAGATGATAATCGAAGGATGGTTCCGGTCGCGGCGCACCATATCTCCCACGTTCTGGACGACATGTTCCTTCCAACTGGCATCACCGAGGTATCCCCATCCCGGCGTCTCTTCCCAAACCATCAGGCCAAGCTCATCGCATCGGTCGAGGAATGCTTCTGACTGCGGATAGTGGGAGCAGCGCACGGAGTTGCAGTTGAACTGGTGGCGCAGGATCTCTGCGTCGCGGCGCAGCAGCCGATTGGGCGCCGAGAAGCCAACATACGGGTAAAGCTCGTGGCGGTCCAATCCGAAAAGGATCGTGCGGTTGCCGTTCAGGAAGAAGCCGTCCACTGCAAAGTGCGCTTCGCGGAATCCGATGCGCCTGGCGTAGCGATGCAGGGGGCGGCCATCGACGGAAAGCGTAACCTCAACGTCGTACAGGTGCGGATGGTCCGGATCCCATAACGAGATGCCGTTGAGATCGCCAAGAGTCAGGTTGAATTCCTGATCCGCCTTTTCAACCTGCACGTCCCTGGATGTGCTGCTGATGGTGCGCGCGCCCTGCCGGAGAACCGCCGTCAAGCCAACATTTGCTGGCAGGTGTCCCGCTGCATCCACGCGGCAAATCACTTCGACACGGCGATTGGCGGTGAGAACATCCACCGGCTTCGCAAAAACGTCACGCAGAAAGATCTGCGGAACCGCGCGCAGTTGAACAGCGCCGGTGATGCCGCCGGGCATCAGATAATCAACCCGGATCGGTCCTTTGGGCGAACCACCGGGAGGCACATTCAGCCACCGGCCATCCACGGCAACCGCCAGAACGTTGTCATTCACCTTCGTCAGGCCGGTGATCTCGTGCTCGAATGGCAGAAACCCGCCCAGGTGCTGCTCAAAGCTGTGGCCGTTCACCACCGGCGTGGCGCCGGTCATCACGCGATCGAAGTGCACGAAGACGCGCAGTCCCCGCCACTCCGCCGGAACCTGGAAGTGACGGCGGAAGATCCAGACTTCCTCCCATGTGGAGGGCGCCCAGTTTTGCCATGACAGCGGAACCACGGTTTGGGGCAGGGTGACGCGCGAAAAGGCCTTGTCATTGAAGCCGGGCTGCAACGCAGGGGCAGAAGACTTGCCTCCAAAGAGCCAGTCGTGGCCGAGCGGGAGAATGTGTTGCGCCGGCCCGCTCGGCCGTGCCTTGGAATGCTCCGCTGCCCAGCTGGTGACGGCTGCGGCCGGCCCTAGCGCCGCTGTGGCCGCACAGCCCTGAATAAAGCTTCGACGAGAAAACTGCTGGTTACTCATAATGTCTGTTCCCTTCTGAATTCGAGTACAAAAAATACTTACGAACGGCCGGCCGCAGGCTTTGCCGCCCGACTAAGAAAATCGAAGTCACATCCCTCATTGGCCTGAGTGACACGTTCACGGTAGAGTGCGATGTAACCACGCTGGTCGCTTGCGGCCGGCCGGGTCCACTCCGCGCGTCGCTTTGCAAGCTCCGCTTCGGGCACGAGAAGATCAAGTTTGCGATTGGGAATGTCGAGGGAAATCATATCTCCATCCCTGACCAGGGCAAGCGGCCCGCCTACATAGCTTTCAGGCGCCACATGCAGCACGCATGTGCCGTAAGCTGTGCCGCTCATGCGCGCATCAGAGATGCGCACCATGTCGCGGATGCCGCGTTTGAGCAGTCTTTGCGGAATCGGCAGCATGCCCCACTCCGGCATGCCCGGGCCGCCCTGCGGGCCCGCGTTCTGAAGCACGAGTACCGAATTTTCATCCATCTGCAGATCCTCGCTATCGATGCGCGCTTCCATGTCGCGATAGTCCTTGAAGACAACGGCAGGACCGGTATGCTGCCAGAAGCGCCGGTCCGCGGCGACGGTCTTGATGACCGCTCCATCCGGGGCGAGGCTGCCGTAGAGGATCGCCGTTCCGCCGCTTTCCATCAGCGGTTTTGTGCGGTCACGGATGACGTCAGAGTTGATGACGCGCGCGCCCTCAAGATTCTCGCCCATCGTCTTTCCATTCACCGTTCGGCAATCGAGTTGCAGAAGATCGCGAATCTGCGACATCAGCGCGCGCAGCCCGCCCGCGTAGTAGAAGTCTTCCATCAGGAACTCGCCGGAAGGCCGGATGTTGGCCAGCACGGGAACGTGGCGCGAGATTTCATCGAAGAGCGGAAGCGGCAGATCGATTCCGCAGCGCCGCGCCATCGCCACAAGATGCACGATGGCGTTGGTCGAGCCACCGATCGCCATATCAACGGTAATGGCATTGCGAAAGGCCGCCGGCGAGAAGATATCCGAAGGCTTGCGATCCTGCCAGACCATCTCCACGATCTGACGGCCGGTATCCTTGGCCAGGCGCACGTGATTGGAATCTGCCGCGGGAATCGAAGAGGCGCCGGGCAGCGTCATGCCCAGCGCTTCGCTGATCGCCGTCATCGTCGAGGCCGTTCCCATCGTCATGCAGAAGCCCGGCGAGCGTGCGATTCCGTTTTCCGCGCTGCGCCAGTCTTCGTCGCTGATCTCGCCCGCGCAGCGGTCCGCCCAGAACTTCCACACATCGGTGCCGCTGCCGAGCGGCTTGCCGTTCCAGTTGCCGCGCAGCATGGGGCCGCCGGGCAGATAGATGGCCGGCAGATTCATGCTGATGGCGCCCATCAGCAGGCCGGGCGTGGTTTTGTCGCAGCCGCCCATCAGCACCGCGCCGTCGATCGGCAGGCTTCGCAACGCCTCTTCGGTATCCATTGCCAGCAGATTGCGGTAGAGCATTGCGGTGGGCTTCATGTAAGTTTCAGCGGTGGAGAAGGCGGGAATCTCCACTGGGAAGCCGCCGGCCTGCCATACGCCCTGCTTGACGGCCTCCGCGCGCTCGCGCAGGTGGGCATTGCACGGGTTGATCTCGCTCCATGTGTTGACGATCGCAATGACCGGCTTGCCGATGAAGTCTTCGCGCTGAAAGCCGAGCTGCAGCATGCGCGATCGATGGCTGAAGCCCCACATTGTCTGCGGGCCGAACCAACTGTAGCTGCGCAACTCTTCGGGTTTTTTATTTTGTGCCATAATTTCAAGCCTCTTTTTGTGCGTAGGTGGATGGAATTTGCGTGGCGAGCGTACCGGCAAGCAGCATACACCCGGAGAGCACCCACAAACCCATCTCATAGTGTCCGGTGATGGTCTTCAAATAGCCGAACAGCCAGGGGCCTGCGAGTCCGCCCAGATTACCCAGGCAGATGATGCCCACCGCGGTTGCGGCAGCCGATTTGCCCAGCAAGGTGGTGGGCAGCGTCCAAAAAGCGGGCAGATACGCCTGCGCTGTGAATCCCGCCATGCAAAGCAGGCCCGCCATCAGCCACGCATTGTTGCGGGCCAGCACGGCCAGCGCCAGCGATGTGCCGGTCGCCAGCATCGGCACTGCCGTATGCCACTTGAGCTTGCCGGTGCGCTGCGCCCAGATTCCGTTGATCAGGATGCCAAAGGCGCTGCACGCGTAGGGCATGCCGGCGGCCAGCGTGCGGATCGTCACGGACATGCCCTGCATCGTATTGGTGATCGAGGGCATGAAAAAGATCAGCGCCTGATTTCCGGTGATGATCAGAAATGAAACCGCCAGCAGCAGGAAGGTTTGCCGATAGCGCAGTGCATCCATAATGCGCACGCGGTGCGTGGCGACTTTACGTGCTTCGTCGGCCTTCAGTTGCTCCAGCAGCCACTGCTTTTCATCGTCGGGAAGCCAATCCGCGCTGACGGGACGGTCGGTGAGATACCAGAGCGTGACAAAGCCCATCAGGAACGGCGTTAAGCCTTCCAGAAGGAAGACCCAGCGCCAGCCTGCAAGCCCGCCCCAATGGACGCTGGCCATAATCCAGCGCGAAAAGGGAATTCCAAGGGCAAGCGCAATGGGCTGCGCCACCATGAAGTACGCTTTAGGGCGCGCACGGTCCTCTGGCCTGTACCAGTGCGAAATGTAAACGATCACGCCGGGGAATAAACCGGCCTCCGCAGTGCCCAGCAAGAAACGCAGGCCATAGAACTGGGTGGTCAGCCGCGTTGCGCCGAACAGAGGAGTGCCTATAAAACCGAGCAACGTCGCGACCACGCCCCACCAGATCATGATCTGCGCGATCAATTTGCGCGCGCTCCAGCGTTCGACGATCAAGCCGCCGGGAATGTTCAGGAGCAGGTAGCCCAGGAAAAATACTCCCGCGCCAAGGCCAATCACCGAATCACTGAATCCCAGCGCCGCCTGCATGTCGAGCTTGGCTACCCCTACGTTGGCGCGGTCCAGATAAGCCAGAAGGTAGATGAACATCAGGTAGGGAATGAGACGGCGGGTAACACGCTTGCGCGCGCGGATCGCCACGCTTCCATCGATAGTGATGCCCATCGTCGTTACGCTCCTGGCGGTCCTCTCTGATTGCTTTTGTGCTTTAGGGATCAGTCGAGAATTGATCGATCATGATATATCATGCTACATTTGCGCCATGCAACTGACGGGAGTTTTTGCTCCAATTTGTACTCCATTTCAAGACAGCGGGGACATCCATCACGAGGCCCTGCGGCAGAATATCGCACGTTACGTTCAGGCTGGTTTGAAGGGATTTGTGGTTGGTGGCTCGACCGGCGAGGCGCCGCTGCTCAGCGCCGCGGAGAAACAGCAAATATTTCAGACCGTGCGGGAAGCGGCCGATGACCGCGTGCTGATTGCTGGGGTCGGTGCGGAATCGGTGCGGGAAACTTCGGCGATGATCGAGCATGCCGCTGCTCTGGGCTACGACGCGGCGCTCGTCCTTACGCCACACTTTTACCGCAGTCAGATGCTGAGGGCGGAAACGCAGACGGCCTTTTTCCTCGCGGTGGCGGACTCTTCGCCGATTCCCATAATCATTTACAACTTTCCTCAAATGACGGGAATCGACCTTGCGCTGGACGTGGCCGCCAGACTGGCGGAACATCCGAACATCGTCGCGATGAAAGAGAGTTCAGCCGATCTGAGCAGGATTGGACAGTTGATCGCGATTCTGCCGGAGACCTTTCCGGTGTTTGTGGGCGCATCTCCGAAGTTTCACGATTGCCTTCGCCTCGGCGCGACTGGTGGCATCCTGGCCATTGCCAATGCCGCGCCGCGCGCAGCTCTGCTCATCTACGACAGCTACCGCTCCGGAGACATTGCAGCTTCAGCCGCATATCAGCGGCAGATCGCGGAGGCGGCAGGCGTGGCGCCGCGCTTTGGCATTCAGGGGCTGAAGTATGGCATGGATCTGATGGGCTACTTCGGTGGCACGGCACGTCTGCCGCTGCTGCCGCTCGACGATGGGCAGAAAGCTGAGATTGAAGCGCTCTTCAGCGGCCTGAAGGACAGCCAGGGCGCGCCGGGCAAAGCGCAGGCGTAAAGCGCGCCATCTCCTGGCCGCCAACTTCAGGACGAAGTCACTTGCCGGACTTCCAATTCACATAAATGGGATTGCCGAGCAGCCACGGTTTCTGGTCGGGTCCAAGAACCTCGGCGAGAAACCAGTGGCGCTGGCCGTCGCTCGGCCACGCAACCTGCAGCGTCTCACTGGATGCCGGTGACGCGGATAGCGAAGCTGTCTTAAGCGGCTTACCGTCTTCCAGCAGCTCAATCGCCGCGCCGGCGACGCCCGCGGCGTGCACGTTAAAGGAAACCTGCGCTCCCTGTGCGGCGGGAAGCCGATCGCCCATCATGGCGGTATCGGCGCCACAGGTTGCAGTCAACTCAATCATGCGGTTCTTGGAGCCGGAGATGTCGATGAAGACATGACCGGCGCGAATGCCCGTCAGAATCGCCGGTGTGGAAAGTTCCTTCGCGTAGACCACCGTAGTTGGCCGTCCAATCGCGCCCGCCTGACCGAGCGGCCTCAACGGGCGATGATTGTCGCTGCCGCCGATGGCTGTGAGCCGATAGCCCAGGTCGAGTTGATGCTCCCAGAAAGGAATGCCGTTGTAAGTCGTCATCTCGCTGCCGCCATTGACTGCCTCGATGGCGTTCAACAGACTCATGTCGGCTGGTGGATCAGGTGTCCAGCCGCAGCCCATGCAAATTTCTCCGGTAGGCGCGCGTGGATGATTGATTGATATCACCGCGCCCAGCTTTCTGGCGCTCCGAAGCAGATCATTCATCGTGGGAACGCTCTTGCTGCCGAGGCGAAAATTGAGGAACTGCGTGGTGCC
>JAJZVZ010000222.1 GCA_021846945.1 Acidobacteriota bacterium
AGAAACGTAGTCGAGCCCCGATAAAATACCGAGAAAAGCAGGGCCGGGCTTTTGGTCCCACCGAGAGAGGCACGTAGCCTCTGTCCTCATAAACAGGGAACTTCACCGAGAAAATCGAAATACAGTGACTTAAGTCGCTGCCAACATCGGCCACGGGCCTGACTCTAAAATTCAGGCGGGCTCGCCGGTCGGTCTGAAGATGTTTCCTGTGTCCCGCCTGCGGGAGCTTACGGTGACGTCCGTGATGCAACACTCAGGTGCTAATTTCCCCTTGAGGTGTGATTCGATCCGTTCCGCACGATCAGCCTACTGCGCCATATTTCTCTTCTCCATATGACGCTTGTTTCAATCATGAGTACGGATGGACTATTTCAATGGCAGCCGCGCCGCGACTAAAGTGATGGCAGACAGGGGCAAAGAAGAGGTCTGCCGGGGCTATGTCACTCGGTGTTCAACTGCCTGCGGCATGGGTGGAATCGGAATCTAATCCGAGGGGAGAAGAACCTTGAGCTGGAAGGGCGGTGTTTTTCAAGTAATTTTCATTCCTGCCCTGGTGGCCGTCACGCCGGCAATGTCCCAGTCAGCATCTTCCTCTGCAACTGCCGCGCTGCCGGCTCAGCAGAGTTCACAGGCGATGGCACAGGATTTAGAGGCAGGGAAAACCCTGACGCAGACCAATGACTGCATCGCTTGCCATTCGGTCAGCGAAAAAATGGTAGGTCCGTCCTATGATGCCATCGCCAAGCGTTATAAGGGGCAACCTGGTGCGGTCCATAAATTGATCGCGAAGACCAAGCGAGGGGGCTCCGGCAACTGGGGAGCGGTACCCATGACGCCTCATCCGAATTTGACGAATGCACAGTTGAAGCAAATGACTGAATGGATTCTCTCGCTGGACCAGCAGGCTGCGCAGCCCGGGGCCGTGGCGGCACAGTCTGGAAGCGTAGCCGCGCCAGCGGCCATCCAAGGGGCTGCTGCTCGCGGTGAGTCGTTGTTCACGGGAAGAACTCGATTCCGCAATGGAGGTGCGGCCTGCATTACCTGCCACACCGTTGCTTCGTTCGCCGTTCCAGGAGGACCGAACCTGACCATCTACAGCAGGGTTATGACCGCTGTTTACAGCGGTCATGTCCTCACTCCAGAAGAGCAGAGGGATCTGTTGGCATTCCTCAAGCAGAACGCAACACAGTCGACTCCGGGCGCCTCGCCCGCCACGGAGTCCCTGCGAGGCTCACCTTCGCGCGGCGAGTCGTTGTTCATGGGAAGAACCCATTTTCACAATCGGGGCCCTGCCTGCATTGCCTGCCATAGCATTGCAGGACTCTCCTTTCCCAACGGAGGAACGTTGGGGCCTAACCTGACTCACACCTACACCACGCTTGGTCCGCGCGGAACCGAAGCGGCGTTTCAGACCCTCTCCTTTGGCGTGATGGCCCCTATTTACATCGACCGTCAGCTAGTTCCGCAAGAGCAAGCGGATATGATGGCATTTCTCAAGCAGAGAGATACTCAGCCGGAAACGAAGTGGAACACCCAGATTCTCATTCTCATCGCACTCTCATTGGCCAGCCTCTTTGTTGTCATCACAGGATTCTTCTGGAAAGATCGCGTGAGATCGGTGAGGCGGGCCCTCGTCGCTAGAGCCACGGGGCAAGGAGCAAGACGTTGAGCTGGATTAAAGACATTTTCAACCCGCAGATGCGCCAGTGGGAGGAGTTCTACCGCAACCGCTGGCAACATGACAAGATCGTGCGCAGCACGCACGGTGTCAACTGTACAGGTGGTTGCTCCTGGAATGTTTATGTCAAAAATGGCATCGTCACCTGGGAGATGCAGGCGATCGATTATCCCAAGCTCGAAAGCAGCCTGCCTCTTTACGAGCCACGCGGATGCCAGCGAGGAATTGTCTATTCCTGGTACATCTACAGCCCTCTGCGAGTGAAGTATCCTTATCTGCGTGGAGTCCTGATGGACCTCTGGTCCGAGGCCCGCACCAAACACGCCGATCCGGTTTTGGCCTGGGCCTCGATCGTGGAGGACGAGGAGAAGCGGCGCAGCTACCAAACGGCGCGCGGGAAAGGAGGGTTTCGGCGCGCAAGCTGGGATCAATGCCTGGAAATGATCGTGGCGTCGATGCTCTATACCGCGAAGAAGTACGGCCCGGATCGGGTTGTAGGATTCTCACCCATACCGGCCATGTCTATGTTGAGCTATGCCGCCGGTTCCCGCTTCCTGCAGCTTTTCGGTGGTGTGCTGCTCAGTTTTTATGACTTGTATGCCGATTTTCCACCCGCTTCGCCGGAAACGTGGGGTGAGAAGACAGATGTCGCGGAAAGCGCCGACTGGTTCAACAGCAAGTACATTGTCGTTACTGGAAGCAATCTCAGCTCGACGCGCACGCCCGATGCCCACTTCGCGATCGAAGCGCGCCATCATGGCGCCAAGCTGGTGGTGCTCTCACCGGATTTCAGCGACGTCTCGAAGCAGGCCGACTGGTGGGTGCCGGTCAACGCGGGAATGGATGGCGCATTCTGGATGGCCGTCAATCATGTCATCCTCAAAGAATTCTTTGTGGATCGACAGGTTCCCTATTTCTTCGACTATCTGAAGCGCTATTCCGATACTCCGTTTCTTATAGAGATCGAAAAAACTAACGACGGCTACACCGCAGGCAGATTTCTTCGCGCCAATCGCCTCGCTCGCTACCGGGACGTGGAAAACGGTGAATGGAAGTTCCTCGTTTATGACGGACCAAGCAGCCAGCCGCGCATGCCGCAAGGCTCGATCGGTTTTCGCTGGCAGAAGCAGGAAGGTCAGTGGAACCTGGAAATGAAGGATGGGCTCGACGGCGCCGGTATCGACCCTCAGCTCAGCCTGATTGACAGCCGCGAGGACGTGCTTGAGATCTCGTTTCTTGATTTCGGCAGCAACCGAACGTTTAAGCGGGGTGTACCCGTCCGTTATGTAGACACCGTCGAGGGCCGAGTGGCCGTAACCACAGGCCTCGATCTGTTAATGGCTCAGTATGGAGTACCTCGGGGTCTGGGCGGCGATTACCCGACGAGCTACGAGGACGAAGACATCGCCTACACCCCGGCATGGCAGGAGAAATTCACCGGTGTCGGGCGAAAGACGGTGGTGCAGCTGGCGCGCGAATTCGCGGTGACCGCCGAGAAGACGAAAGGCAAGTGCACCATAATAATCGGCTCTGGCGTGAACCACTGGTATCACAACAATCTCAACTATCGTTCTGGAATCTCTGCTCTTGTCCTTTGCGGCTGCGTGGGCGTGAACGGCGGTGGCCTGAACCACTACACAGGCCAGGAAAAGATCACGCCCATGGCATCCTGGAGTGCAATTGCCATGGCGCTCGATTGGATTCGGCCGCCCCGCCTGCAAAATGGTCCGTCGTTCCATTACGTTCACAGCAACCAATGGCGATATGAGAAAGCCCATGCCGACTATCATCCGCCCAGCGGCCATTTCTCGGCCGAGCACTTCATGGATCTGCAGGTGGATGCGGTGCGCATGGGCTGGCTTCCGTTCTACCCACAATTCAATCGCAATCCCATCGATCTCGTGCGTGAGGCGGAAGCGGTTGGCGCGCACACACCAGCGGAAATATCGGACTGGATGGTGAATCAGCTTCGCACGGGCAAGACGCGCTTCTCTGTGGAAGAACCCGATCTTCCGGAAAATTGGCCTCGGGTATGGCTGATCTGGCGGGCCAATGCGCTGCACACGAGCGCCAAGGGTCACGAGTATTTCCTTCGCCATTATCTGGGAACGCATTCCAATGCGATTGCCGAAGAGACGGCGCAGGAATCCGTACGTGAAGTTCAATGGCGCGAGGCCTCGACTCAGGGCAAGATGGACCTGGTCGTAGACCTGAACTTCCGCATGGACACCTCGGCGCTCTATTCCGATATCATCTTGCCGTCGGCAAGCTGGTACGAGAAGAATGACCTCAACACCACTGATTTGCACTCCTATTTTCACCCTCTGGGGGCCGCAGTGCCTCCCTGCTGGGAATCGAAGAGCGACTGGGATATCTTCCGGGCGATGGCGGAAAAGACTAGCGAAATGGCGCCTACCCATTTTCCGGAGCCATTCCGCGATATGGTAGCTTCTCCGCTGCTCCACGACACGCCCGATGAGATCGCCCAGCCGGAAGTGAGCGATTGGTACAAAAACGAGTGCGAACCCTTACCGGGCAAAACCATGCCCCACTTCTCAATCGTCGAGCGCGATTACGTCAACCTGGTTCATCGCTTCAATTCACTAGGTCCTGAGATCAGGGAGCGCGGCGTGGAAGACCACGGCATCGACATGCACGTCTCAGACCTATACGATGACTTCGCCAAGCTTGTCCCGTCTTACGAGTGGAATGGTCATCGCTATCCTTCTTTAGTCGATCCCGTACATGCCGCCGACGCGGTGCTCTTTTTCGCTCCCGAAGCGAACGGAGAGGTCGCCTACCGGGGGTTCAAGGAGCGGGAACGCCAGACCGGACTGCCCTTGGCCGATCTTGCAGAGCGCTTTCGCGGTGTCCGCTACAGCTTCAGCGATCTGGCCAGACAGCCGCGCCGGATTCTGACCAGTCCATGCTGGTCGGGTATCGTAAACGACGGCCGTGCTTACAGCGGTTTTGTCTTGAACGTGGAGCGCCTCGTTCCCTGGCGCACGCTCACGGGACGGCAGCACCTGTATCAGGATCATGAGGCCTACCGGGCATTCGGCGAATCGTGCCCCACGTTCAAGCCACGGATTTCTCTCGACAACTCCTTCAACCTCGTCAAGAGCCAGCCAATGGGCAAAGCGATTACTTTGGCCTGCATCACACCGCACGGAAAATGGCACATCCATTCCACCTACTACGACGATCTGCGGATGCTCACGCTGTCGCGTGGCGTCGAGCCGTTCTGGCTGAATGACAAAGACAGCGCTGAGATCGGTGTCGTCGATAACGACTGGGTGGAAGCCTATAACGACAACGGCGTGATCGTGACGCGCGCGGTCGTAAGCGCACGAATACCGAGAGGAATCTGCATCTTCTACCATGCTCCGGAGCGAACGATTTCGTTTCCCAAGTCGCCGATCCGAAACAATCGTCGTGGCGGAGGAACGAACAGCATTACGCGGATGCGGTTGAAACCCGTGCTGATGGCAGGCGGTTACGCTCACAATTGTTACCGCTTCAATGATTATGGGCCGCCGAGTACGGATCGAGATACCTATGTGATGGTTCATAAGCTGGAAGGCAAACCGCAGTGGGATTAGGGAGGAACATGAATATCCGGTCACAGGTCTCAATGGTGTTCCATCTCGATAAGTGCATCGGGTGCCATACGTGCAGCCTCGCCTGTAAGAACCTCTGGACCGATCGGCCCGGCACTGAATACATGTGGTGGAACAACGTTGAGACTAAACCAGGAACTGGTTATCCCACCTTGTATGAAGATCAGGAGCAATACGACGGGGGCTGGGTAGTCGAAGACGGGAAACTGCGCTTGAAACTGGGCAGCAAGAAGAGCGAACTGATTAACATCTCGTACAACCCAAGGTTGCCAACTCTCGACGACTACTACCATCCATTCACTTATCGCTATGGCGACTTGCTCGATGCGCCGCAGGGTAATGATCAGCCTGTCGCACGCCCCATCTCAATGATCACGGGCGAAGATATGGAGATCGAAGCCGGCCCGAATTGGGACGACGGCATGGGTGGTTCGCCGATCTATGCGGCGAACGATCCCAACCTGAAGGCGTTGACCGAAGAAGAGCGCCGCCGCTTCTTTGAACTCCAACAACTGGTCTATTTCTATCTTCCGCGGATGTGCAATCACTGCCTGAATCCGAGTTGCGTCGCCGCCTGCCCTTCCGGGGCGATCTACAAACGCGGGGAAGATGGCATTGTGCTGGTAAGTCAGGACAAGTGCCAGGGTTGGCGCATGTGTGTCTCCGGCTGTCCGTACAAGAAGGTGTATTTCAACTGGAACAGCGGCAAAGCGGAAAAATGCATTCTCTGCTACCCGCGCATGGAGATGGGCGAGCCGCCGGCATGTATGCATTCCTGCGTGGGAAAGATCCGTTACCTTGGGGTCGTTTTTTACGATGCGGATCGGATAGAGGAAGTCGCTTCAAAGCCGGAATCCGAGCTGGTCGAGGCTCAGAGGGACATGATTCTCGATCCATTCGATCCGGAAGTGATCCGCGAGGCGCTCCGATGCGGCATCGACCAGAAGATCGTGGAATCTGCGCAAAAATCGCCTATCTACAAGTATGTAAAGCAGTGGCGCATGGCGCTGCCTCTTCATCCTGAATGGAGAACACTGCCGATGCTGTTCTACATACCGCCGCTGTTGCCGGTAACCGCGACGTTAACAGAGGAGGGCTGCTACGAAATGGAGACGGACTTTTTCAGCTCGCTCGAAAGCGCGCGCCTGCCCATCCGCTACATGGCAAGTCTCTTCTCGGCAGGGGATGAAACCAAGGTGATTGCTGCCTACCGTAAGCTGCTGGGAGTGCGCATCTACAAGCGAGCCGAATCGGTGGGCGATATTCCCATGGAAACGGCGCTCCGTGCGCTTGAAGAGGCCGAGCTGACTCCTAAGGATGTGGAAGGCATTTACCATCTGACCGCGATCGCAGGGGCGGAGGAGCGTATGGTCGTTCCCCCGTTCTTGCGCGAACAGGCCATCGAACTTGGCGTCGACCCACAGGCCTTTCAGGAACAACGCGGCGTTGGCACCCTTTACTGGCCGACGCGAGGATTGTGAGTCATGACGGTCTATTCGTGCTTCGCTGACATTTTCGATTATCCGGAGCGTTCCATCGCAAGATCCATCGAAGATGGTATCG
>JAJZVZ010000223.1 GCA_021846945.1 Acidobacteriota bacterium
CTCTGCAAAATACTTCAAGGGATTCTCCATGTCCCCTTGTCGCCTATCCTCATCCCTTCCGCATATAGCAATTTATATGCGTCGGCCCTGTGCGCGCTAGCGTAGGTCCCATTTTTCCGCCCACGCCAAGGATGACGATATCGCCCTTCACGGACGAAAGATCGCGTACCGTCGCTTCCGATGGCTCGCTCAGGATCTCTTCCAGCTCTTCCACGTCCCTGATCGAAGCGCCCTTTTGAAAAGTTTCCATCGTCCTGTTCCTTTCGGCCTTTCCTCCAAATGCAAACACTCTCTGCCCGTGTTGCGGCCAGACATCCATGAGATTGACTCCGCTCCGCTACTGCTTCACCGTCCGCCAATGACGCCAGAATCAGTTATCGCGGGCGAGGGGCATAGGCTTCGATTCGGGCGTACGGCAAAAATTGAGGCCGCCCCGGCCATGCACGCCACTGTGGTCAGCCTCCACACAAGCTCGTAACTGTGCGAGGCCTCAAATGCCTTTCCCGCCAGCCACGAACCAACCCATTGGCTGATCGAAAAGCCCGCCACAACCACAGACAACAGCACACCAAGGCTCGATACCCCGAAACTCTCCGCCAGCACCAGGGGAATCAACATGTAATCAGCCCCCATCGCGAATCCGAAGACCACGGCAAAGGCCCCGAGCACGGCCGGATGTCCCGCAAAAAACAGCAGCGGCATGCCCGCGCCAATAAGAAGATAAAACAGCGCCATGGTATTTTTCTTGAGAAACCTGTCTGCAAGATGGCCCGCCAACACCCGTCCCCCGAGACTGGAGACAAGCAGCAATGAAAGGAACCGCGCCGCGGAGGTCGACGAATAATGCTCGTCCTCCAGATACAGAACAAAATGCTGGATGACAACATTGATCGCCCCGAGAACAAAAACCGTCCCCGCCAGAATCAGCCAGAAGTTGGGGCTGCCAATCGCCTCCTTCAGGCTCGTCGAGCGTCCAGCCCCTTCGGACGCCTCTTCTTTCTGCGACGGTTCGTAGAGCCCGTCCGGCAACAAACCAATCTCTTCTGGAGACGACTTTGTTACCCAGAAACCGACCGGGAACAGCACCGCCATGATGACCGCGCCGGACGCTTCTAACGCGGACCGCCAACCGAACGTCCGAATCAGGAAATCCGCCGCGGGCGGAGCCACCACTCCGCCAAGTCCCAGCCCCAAATAGGCATAGCCCATCGCCTGGCCTCGCCTACCCTTGAACCATCGCGCCACCAGAACCTGATTCGGAATGGGACCCGTTAACGTGTATCCGAGTGTCTCGGCAATGCAAAGCAGATCGTATTGCCACAGGCGTGTCATGTGTCCCATCAACACCAGGGGAAGCCCCACCAACGCAACTCCGGAAAGAATCACCCAGCGCGCGCCGACCCGGTCGATGACCACACCCGCAACCATGCCAAACGGAATGCCCACCAAAAATGCGCCGATCAGGAATCCCTGCGAGATTTCGGCTCGCGCAAACCCCAGAGACGACACAAAAGCCGGATAGAACACTGGAAAGCCGTAGTAGATCACGCCTACGGAAAAAAACAGATTGAGAAATGCCGCCAGCACCACCCACCAGCCATAAAATATGCGGGCCTGCCCCCGCAGTCTCTCGGTCCTCCGAGATCCCCCCGAAAGCTCATCCCTGACAGCGGCCATGCATGTCCTCGATCAGTTTCGTCTTCTTTCGCAATACTACATCATGCATTTGTCTATAATTATTTATCATTTTGAATATTTCCTTTTCTGTATACTGCCGAAGAAGAGTGCGCGATAGCGTCTTTGGACCTGTCCATCGAACTTGACCTGGACTGCGCACACCTTCGCGAATCACCGGGAGATCACCGATGAACACCATAGGCCGTCGTTACTTCATGCAGTTGGCTGGCGCCGCGTCTCTCTCGGGCTTGGCCGCGTCCTCGCCCCGGCCGCTCATGGCCTCCGGCGCCACCGTGACAACGCCCTCTTCCGCACCTCCCCCACCGCTTGGCGCCGTTATCTGGGTACAAGATGGTGAGTCCATCGAGGCATCCATCCGGCAGATTCACGGCCTCGGCCTGCCGACCTGTCAGATCGGCTTCAAAACCCTCACTCCGGACGCCGCGGCGCCGATCAAGAGCGCCTTGGACAAGTTTGGCGTCGTGGCGACGGCCTTTTCCGAGCACGGGCCGGAGGCTTTCGAACGGGTCTTCAACTTCTACGAAGGGCCTTTAACCATTGGAATCATCCCGCCTTCCATGCGTGCGGCCCGTATCCGCAATCTCAAACTGGCGGCTGATGTCGCGGCGCAATGCGGTATTCCCGCGGTCCATACCCACTGCGGCTTTATCCCCGAAGACCCCAACGACCGGCTCTACCCACAGGCTGTTTCCGCAGTGTGCGAGATCGGTAGCTACTGCCATGAGCGCGGCCTGAACTTTCTTTGCGAAACCGGCCAGGAGACTCCCATCACGCTCCTGCGCCTGATTCAGGACACCGGCCTCAGGAATGTCTTCGTTAATCTAGATGTGGCCAACCTGATCGAATGCGGGAAAGGCAACCCTGTCGACGCAATCACGATCCTCGGTCCTCTGATTCGCGGAACCCATATCAAGGATGGCAGGTTGCCCACCAATCCCAGAGAGTTTGGCGGAACTGTACCGATCGGCACAGGCGACGTGGATTTTTCTAGCGTTCTCCAACAACTTCAACGACTGGCCTACCGTGGTCCGCTGACATTCGAAACAGAATCCTCTGGGGCCGCTAATCTGCAACGTCTCAGGGACTCCAAAGACTTCATCGAAGGTCTGCTCGGCAAGATCTATCTATAAGGCGTCAAGGAGCATCGGCGTCAGCCGTGCGGCAATACTATTTTTAGAGTTGAAGATCGAGAGCGCAAGTTTTCAAATGAAGCCGGCTCGGACATCAGCGATTCCAGAACAACTGCGGGATGGGCGGTTCTCCCGGCGCACGCTTCTCCGCGCCGGCCTAACCTTGGGAGCCGCCATCGGTTTTACGGCACCAGGGGCGCTGGCGGACGATTGCCTGACAAATCCGGCATACATGCCCGCGGAACCGCCCGACCGTCTCGATCAGGGACCGTTTCCCGTTACGCAAGACACCGGAGAACGGACCCTGGCGGTCACAACGCCGTCAAAAGCGCACATCCGAAACTTCGGGCTGGGCCTCGTCGGCTACACGTGGGAAGAAAATGGTCCCGCTCTCAGCGTGCGCAACCGGACCCAGACCCTGGAGCAAGCTGTCGAACAGATGGCAAGTCTTTCCTTTGTCGACCTGCTTTATATCCGCTGCGACTGGCGCGACGTGCAATCTCGAGCAGGAAAACTTGATCTGCATCCGGTATGGGAACTGACGCTCGATGCGGCGCGCCGGCATGGTTTACGAGTAGCCTTTCGCATCCAGATGTCCAATCCCGAGTTCGAACCCCAGCGTCTCGCGCTGCCCGATTTCCTGCTCGACACGGTGCCATTGGCGCACATCGGACGGCGCATGTTTCGTGGGCGCGAGGTTGACTTCGTAGAGCCTCGCTACGACAGCCCTGCCTTCCAGAAGGCCTTTCGCGAGGTGAATGAATTGCTGGCTAGCCGTTTCGATGGCTCTCCATCGATTGAGTTCATGGATCTGATGATGTACGGATTCTGGGGCGAAGGCCACACCCACAACATGCATGCCCCATTCCCGGATCTTCCGGCCGCACAGCGAACCTTTCTGCAACTCACACGCATGCAACTGGAAATATGGAAGCGGACACAGTTGGCGGTGAACACACAACCCGATATAAGCTTTGCAGGCAATGATGCGGTCGTCGAAATGGCTATGCGTGGCGGCTGCTGGCTGCGCTCCGATAGCATCATTGACGAAGAACCCATTCAAATTGAAGAATTGGGCAACCGCCCGCCCTGGCTTGCCGTCGTCATGGAAGATGGCTCGTATCGCGACTACAACTGCTCCAATATTCCCGTCGACAGCGTGGGTGTCAATCTGCGCGAAAATGCCATGCTGCACGTGCTTGACCTCGGCGCCAATTATTGGTCGCTCTGGACCGAGGCTGGAAATCTCGAACAATACAACCAGCGTTACCCTGATGGTTTCCGCGCCCTCCAGCAACGCATGGGGTATCGCCTTCGTCCCGCATGGATCTGGCAGAGAAAACGCTGGGACACAACGGAGGTCATCGTCGGAGTTTCAAATGATGGTGTCGCCGGGGTTCCGGGCTTCTTGCGGCTCACGCTTACAAATGGCGATGGGTCGATCCGCCTAAGCGGCACGCTTGATGCCGGACAACCCTATGCCGGCAAAGTGCGGCAGGCGGCCTTCGTTCTACCCGCCGGGACAGGCGCCGTTGATCTCAAGTTGTCTGCGCAACTCGTAACAAAAGCCGGCATGGAGCGCCCCCTGCGCTGGGCCTGCCAACAACCGCTCAACGAGGACGGTTCCTTCCCGCTGCGGGCTCAGGCAATCGCTTCGCCGGGCTGGAGTTGAGCCGGCGTCCATCCGCATTGCCCAGCGCAGTTGCCTTTACGCCGTTCATGGGTTCAATCTGGCCAGTTCCAGTTGAGCTTGCCATAAAGATGGAGCCAAAGACAATGCCTTCTGGAGATCTGTAGTAGCCTGCCGCACCTGCCCACGGTGCTGCTCGGCCATGCCTGCCGCATAGTAACTCGTGGCATTGCCTTCCTCCTTGGAGCCAGGGCGGTATGGCGCTTCCGCCAACTGTGTCAACAGCGCATCGGCTTTCGCCGTCTCACCAAGCTGTTTCAACGCCAGCGCCTGGTAGTATCCGGCTAGCTTCCCTCCGCCAATATGCTCCAGTAGCTTCTTCCATGTGTCATCGGCTCTGGAGCTATCTCCACTTTTCTTTTCCGCCAAGCCAAGCCAATAGAGCCCCGCGGAATCATCGGGATCGTCTGGCTTGCCCACTCCCAAATTCTCTGGATAAGTGAGCGATCTCTCGATATTTACCTCTGCCGTTGCATATCTCCTTTGCGCTAACTCTTTGCGGCTTTCCTCGATACAAGCGTAGGCGAAAAGATCATGGATGTTCTGCCCGCCTTCCCAGGGCCGGAAGTTGTGCCCTTGCATAAGGCCAAGCGCCCGATCGGGTTCGCCCTTCTGCAGCAGCAGCAATATGTAGCGGACGCGCACTGGATCCTGCTCCAGCACGTCTTCCGGGGCTGAGGCGAACATGGCGCTGCGCGCCTCGGTGTCGCCCATTGCGGTCAGGATCTGGTCCAAATCGGCATAGAGGTGAAAATCGTGCGGCGCCAGGCGGATCGCCTGCTGGTATAGATCCGCTGCCTGCGCAAGGTTCCCGTCGATCTTCCACGCATACACCCCCAGATTGCGATCCAGAACCGAATAAGCGAAACCGGAGTCTTTGGCCGCCTGCCACAGCCGGTTCGCGTCAGCGTAGCGTCCATATTCGAAGTAGAAGTTACCCAGCAGATACTCCGCATGGGCGTCCGATGGATCCGCCCGGATTGCTTCTTTCAGCACTATTGCATCCTCCGGGCGGCTGATGAAAACCCCTTCATATCTTGCGGCTCTCGCTTTTGCCGCATAGGCGCGCGCGGCATTCTCCTGCCCCGCCTTCAACGCGTCGAAGGCCAGGTGATAATCCACCATGGCTGAGACCTCCATCCGAGGCGTTTCCTCAATCGCCGCCTTCAAAATGAAGTCCGCGGCCTGCCAATCGTGCAGATCTTCATACCAAACCGCGGCTTCGAGATCGTTCTGTTCCCAGTCTCCGGCGGCGCGCCTCCATTGCTGCTCGGCTTGCTTCTTCTCCGCCGGTTCTTCGTTCGCTTTCGCGTCTGCGAGCTCCCTCTGTTCTGCCAGCGCCAAAGGATAGAGCGGCATCTCGGAGCAAACATCGGAGATCGTCTCTCTGGCCTCCTTTAGCTTGCCCTCGTGCCGCAACGCCACCGCCAGATCGCTCTTCATCCGCGCATCATGGCGGTCCTCATCGAGTCCCTGGCGCAGCAATCTCTCCGCCCATCCATCATCCCCTTCTGCAATCGCTATCTCTCCCAACTGCATCAGGGACTCAGGCCGCATCTTTCCGCGTCTCACCGCAATCCAGAAAGCGTCCTTTGCCGCAAAGAGCCTTCCCTGCGCTCGATCTACAATCCCTGCGAGATACTGGCTCTCTGCATCGCTGTCGTCCTCAGCAATCGCCCGTCCGATCTCCGCGCTCGCCGCCGTGAAGTCTGCGGCACGATAATCCTCCACCGTCATGTGGCGCAGCGCGGGAATCGATTCCGGATCGTGTTTCAGAGCCTGGGAATACAGTTGCTCTGATGCGGCGTCATCGCCTTCTTTTGCCTTCTCTTCAGCACGTAGAATCAGTCCATCGGCATTCAGCTTGTCCTCCGGGATCGGCTGCGGCTCTGACACTCCAACCCGCGAAACAAAGTGTGGATTCCCATCGATAGGCTCGGCTGCGCTCCACTGCAACAGGATCTTTCCGGAACTATCCAGCACTTTCACCTCGACAGACTGCTTCGCCTTTTGTGCGTCTGAAAGGGGAATCGAAAAGCTTTGCGTTGCCAGCGGTTCGAGGGTCAACGGCCCAATCGTGCGCAGCAGACTTCCCTTCAGACGGACCTCAATTCGCGCATCCTCAACCTTTTCCACGGGACTAAGGAGGATTTGCATGGTTCCTCCGTGCTGCCGTTCAGCACTAAATTGAACATTCAGCGCCAGTTGCTTGGCCGCTTCCACAAAACCATCGCCGAGCTTACGCACGGGATACCAATTCTCCGTCCAAGACTCTACATCCTGTGGCATCATGGACTCCCGGCTTAGCTGTGTTGCAAACCGTCCCGCCTGGACCTCGCTGT
>JAJZVZ010000040.1 GCA_021846945.1 Acidobacteriota bacterium
CGGGATTCAGGATAAATCGATGGAAAGAACAAGCCTTGGCAATAAAGACAACGACGGGACGGGCTCACTCCTGCTCCTCAGAACTGCCTGAGCAGAAGCATCCAATCCTCAACTGTCAGCGGGATTTAGAAACTGCCTGGATTTAGAGGCTGACCCAATTTAGTAACTGAGCCGATGTAGAAGCTGACTCGATGTAGAAGCTGAGCCGATGTAGAAACTCATGTAGAGTCCTTACCGCCTCCCCGCCAACAGGGGTTCTCTCTGGCTCCCTGGCTCCGGCCTAACCCGGCCAAAATGGCTCCGTTTTAAACCGGCGCTGACAGCCGTCGAGGACCGCAGTCAATATACTCGAATTGGGCCGGCACGCCTGCATCCGGAAGGACGAATTTGCGGGGCTGGGCATGCCGGCTCCGCAGGAAGGAGACAGATGCCGGCAATGTTGCCTGAAGAACTGGCCGAACGGATTGCGACGGGTCTGCTGGCGTTTCCCGTCACCCACTTCACCGCTGCCTATGCGTTTGACGAGGAGCCCTTTCGCGAGCATCTGGAGTGGCTGCTGGGATACGAACCTGCCGGGCTTTTTGCAGCAGGCGGGGCAGGCGAATTCTTTTCGCTGACGCTTGTGGAGTTTGCCGAAGTGATCGCGGCAGCGGTGGATCAGACTCGCCATCGTGTGCCCGTCGTAGCGGGCTGCGGATACGGAACGGCGATGGCAAAGCAGTTTGTGAGGGCGGCAGAGGATGCAGGGGCAGATGGCCTGCTGCTTCTTCCTCCGTATCTGCTCAACGCGGAGCCGGCGGGACTGGTGGCTCATGTTGAGGCTGTCTGCGAGTCGACGCCGCTTGGGGTGATCTTTTACAACCGCGACAACGCGATCCTCAACGAGTCTGCTCTGGAACAGCTCTGCGAGCGGTGCCCGAATCTGGTCGGCTTCAAAGATGGCGGCGGCGACTTCGAGCTGATGGCCCGTATCTGCTCGCGCTTTGCCGGCAGGCTCACCTGCATCTGTGGCCTGCCGACGGCGGAAACTTACGCGCTGCCATATATGGAGATGGGCGCGGCTTGTTACTCATCGGCGATCTTCAATTTTCTGCCGCGGTTCGCGTTGGATTTCTATACGGCAGCGCGCAGGCGGGATCGCGAGGAAGTATCGAGGCTGATGCGCGAATTTGTCCTGCCGTATGTAGAAATCCGCCGGCGGCACAAGGGCTACGCGGTGTCGATCATCAAGGCGGGCTTGCGCGCCGTGCGAAGGCCGGCGGGCCCGGTGCGGCCTCCGCTTACCGAACTGGAGCCGGGCGAGATGGAGGCGTTGACCAGGCTGGTTGCGGGGCGCGAATGAGGTAGAGGCAGCTCGAAATTCTGGTGCGCAAAGGCAGAAATTTCTGAAATAGTTCCTCGGCGATAGTGCGGTTTCTCGTGAACTTGGAAAGTGGTGGCTGAGAAGCATTCACAACGAGGTCAGCTACGGCCCGTTAGGGATGCAAGCCGGTGTCGGCCGCGACGTAGGCTGTGAGATCCATACCGGGTTCGATTTCGACCTCGTCGCCCGGAGGCAATCCGCCGGAGACATGTACCTGGCTGGGATTGGTAACGCTCCGAGCCTGTGCCGCAAGGTCGGGGGCTGACAGTGTCAAGGTTGCATTCAAGGGGATGGCGATTCCACCTGCCTTCAGCGACTGGACCTGAAAGACGATCACGCCCGGTTTGCCGTTTGGCCCTGCATGCTGCACCCTCGTGATCGTAGCTTCGGCCGGCGTTCCTTTCGGCACTACGATTGTTCCGCCCGCCATCACATTTTCATCCAATTGAAGCGGCATGGGGTCACCGATCTGGGCTGCGTCTGAAGCAACGTCCACGGCAGTCACCAGACGCAAGGGCGTGCCTTTGTGCAGGAAGCCGTCTGTGGCAACCACGCTCTCCGGCTTAGGCGCAGCCGGCGCATCCACTAGATAGCTTGTCGCGACGATGGCGCTGGGCAGTTTGTTTGGCTCTTCCGCAAATGCCTGCAATCGGGTATCGGCATTGATCGTGATAGGCCCCGTGTAGCGCGGGGAAGCTTCTGTCGGCGTCCAGCCGTCGATGGTGTAATAAATGACCGCGCCGCCTGCTGGACTCGCGATCGTTATCTGAGTTCCGGGCGCCAGATCGCCGCCGTTCACGGAAAAGTATGGCTCCCTCGCGCAATTGCAGTCGGGCAGAGGGCGCGGCGGAGTAGCAACTTCATTTTCAACTGTCGTTTGATTGTCCTGCGTCTGTCCGGGCATCGTAGGCACGCTGGTTTCGCCCTTGCCTTGCGGCGCCTTTGGGGAGAGCTGGATCATCTCGCCGATGGCCTGGGCTGTGGCGCTCGGGCCGAATGCAAGCACGAAAACAACGAGAGTCAACTGAGCACTGATTCTCATATTCGTCCCCGTGAAGTTAGAAAGGTACAGCTCAGCAGGCTAAGCCGCAGCCGCAGGTTGTTTTTCCTGGTTACGCGATAGTATATGCCCGATCTTATAGCGATTGTATGGAGAATTTTTCGGCCCGGCTTTCGCGAGCGTAGAGTTCAATGGTGCCGCGAGGAGCAGGGCAATCGCATGAACGAGGCAATTTCGACAAATGTTGTTTTGAAAGAGCACGCCTGTCCGCCGCGTGCGGGACGTGAGTCGCGCCATTCAAGCAGGCGGAGAAATCCCAGGGCTTGAGCCCCTGAGGCAAGGCTTTGCGTCGCCTGGAAAATCTCTCCGCGGCTAAAGCCGGGGTAACATTGGCCACGAAAGGCGGCACGGCTGAAGCCGCGCCCTTTCAAAACCATCGCTTCACATGGTTTACGACGTTCATGCGTTTGCCCGCGAGGAGCCCCAAGGCACTTGAAGTCATATCAGAACGAGTACAATGGCGTGAAGCCATGTCAACAGCAAATTCTTGTCCTTCACGCAGGCAATTTCTGAAGTCTCTGGCCGCAACGGCGGCGGCTGCGCAGAGTTGTATCCCTCTCAGTGCTTCCATCGCGCGCCCATTCCTGGCGGACGCGAACTCGTCCGCTACTTCGCGCCGGCTCGATTCTGGCTGGGAGTATTATCAGGGGCCTTTGGACGGGCCCTGGGAGGTATGGCACGGCGCGGAGATCGCCGTGTGGGACAAGGTTTCGCTTCCGCATTGCCTCAATCATTACGACGCATGCGATCCGGACACGCCCTACTATCGCGGGCATGGCTGGTATCGCACGCGCATTCCCATTGCAAACCCGCTGAAGAATGGCCGAACGCTGCTTCACTTCGAGGGTGCGGGGCAGACGTCGCATGTCTATGTGGGCAATGTGCTGGTGGGAACGCATGTGGGCGGCTACGACGAATACGTCTTTGATGTCACGGATGCGCTTGCCGCTGATGATCCGTATGCGAACAAAGACGGCGCTGCCATCGCTGTGCTCTGCGACAACTCCCAGGACCTGGAACGGGCGCCATCGGATCTGAGCGACTTCAGCCTGTATGGCGGCCTGTATCGCCATATGCACCTGATCTATGCGCCGGCGGTTTCGCTGGAAGCGGTGCATATTGCGCCGGAGTTTACGCCCGGTTCTCCGGCAAATGTGAAGGTGAAAGCACGGCTCTATAACCCTGGGCACTTTTCGGGAAATGTCACGCTGGCAGTGGAGGTGACCGAGGCCGGCGGCAGGAGCGTTTTCCGCGCGGCAAAGTCGCTTTCTGCCTGGAAAAACGAGGTGGAGATTGCCGCTTTCACGATTGCCTCGCCGGAGCTTTGGTCGCCTGCGCAGCCGCATCTCTACACGTGCAGCGTGAAGCTCACCACCGAGTTTGGCGAGTGCACGGCCAGGGAACACTTCGGCATTCGCCATGCGGAGTTCGTGGACAACGGGCCGTTCAAGTTGAACGGTGAACGATTGTTCCTGCGCGGCACGCAGCGCCACATGGACCACGCCGAGTATGCCGCCGCGCAGCCGGACGACCTGATCCGCAAAGAGATGCAACTGGTCAAAGACATGGGCGCCAACTTCATCCGTCTGGCGCATTATCAGCAGACGCGGCTGGTGCTGGATCGTTGCGACGAGTTGGGCCTGCTGGTGTGGGAGGAGGCGCCGTGGTGCCGCTCGGGCATCGGCAATGAAACATGGCAGCGCCAGACGCGCGCCATGCTGGCCAACATGATCGACCAGCACTTCAACCACCCCAGCGTGCTGATGTGGGGGCTCGGCAATGAAGATGACTGGTCCAATGAGTATCCATCGGTGGACCATGCGGCCATTCGCGGATTCATGCAGCAGATGAAGGATCTGGCGCACTCGTTGGACCCCTCGCGCGTAACGTCGTTCCGCCGCTGTGACTTTGCGCGCGACATCCCCGATGTGTACTCGCCGTCAATCTGGGATGGCTGGTATCGCGGTGTTTATACCGACTACCAGACGTCGCTCGATAAGGCGCGCGGGACCGTCAAACACTTCATCCACATTGAGTGGGGCGCGGACAGCCATGCCGGCCGCCATTCGGAGCTTCCCGACGAGGCGCTGGCGCGCGTCGCCACGGATACGGATCCAAAACAGCGGGCGCTGGATGAGTGCGGTTTCGACTTTGTGCCCACCAAAAAGAAGCCAAAGGTTGCGAGCGAGGGTAACTGGACGGAGACCTATGCGTGCAACCTGTTCGACTGGCATCTGAAGGTGCAGGAGACGCTGCCCTGGCTCACCGGATCGGCGCAGTGGTGCTTCAAGGACTTCACTACCCCGTTGCGCGTGGAGAATCCCGTGCCGCGCATCAACCAGAAGGGCCTGCTGGAACGCGACATGACTCTGAAGGAGGGCTACTTTGTCTTCCAATCCTATTGGAGCGAAGAGCCGATGGCGCATATTTACGGCCATAGCTGGCCGGTGCGATGGGGCGACGAGGGACAGAAGCGCATGGTCAAGGTCTACTCGAATTGTCCCACGGCGGAGTTATTCCTCAACGGCCGCTCTGCCGGGGTGCGCCATCGCGACAGTCAGAATTTTCCCGCGGCGGGATTGCGCTGGATGGTGAACTTCGTTCAGGGCAAGAATCATGTGCGCGTGGTTGCGAGCAGAAATGGCGCGACGGTCAGCGATGAAATCGAGCTGGAGTACCAGACGGCGAAGTGGGATAAACCGGCAAAGCTGACACTGGCGGAGATCGGCCGCGGCGCAAAGACCGTGACGGTCGAGGCGAAGTTACTTGACGCGCATGGTGTGCTTTGCCTGGATGCGAAAAATGAGGTGCGCTTCACGCTTGCGGGCGATGGCAGGCTGATCGACAACCTCGGCACTTCGGGCGGGTCGCGTGTGGTGCAGATATACAATGGCCGGGCGCGGATTTCCATCGAGCGCGAGGGTGGCCCATCTCAGATTGGCGTCGCGAGCGAGGGCCTAGCGCCCACATTTCTTTCGATCACATGATACGGAGTTCTTTATGATGGATCGGCGCACATTCTGCATTTCTACTGCTGCGGCCGCGGCATCGGCTGCGGTGCGGCCCGCGCTTGCAACTCCGGCGGAAGCTCCGCTGATTACTGCCGCGGAGATTGCGCGCATTGATCGCGAGCGGATTCTTCGCGCAGCTAACGAGTACCTGACGCAGCCGCCTGTCACCATTACCGCGTACAGCTCACCGCGCAGCCATGGCGGCAAGCATGACTATTTCTCCGAGGGCGACTACTGGTGGCCCAATCCGAAGAACCCCGGCGGGCCCTACATACGGCGTGACGGGTATTCCAATCCTGCGAACTTCAATGCGGATCGAGAGGCGCTGATTCGTCTGAGCCTGCAAGTGCCGGCGCTGACCGCGGCGTGGTTGATTACGCGGGATGCGCGCTATGCACGGCACGCGGCGCTGCATCTGCGCGCGTGGTTTCTGGATCCGGCTACACTGATGAACCCCTCGCTTACCTACGCGCAGGCGATTTGGGGCGTCACGCCGGGCCGGGGCATCGGAATTATCGACACGCTACACCTGGTTGAAGTAACACGCGCGGCACGGCACCTGGAGAATTCCAATGTCCTTTCATCCTCTGAGATCAGCGGTCTGCACGGCTGGTTTGCGCAATATCTGAATTGGATGCGGACGTCAAAGAACGGCAAAGAAGAAGAGGCAGCGAAGAACAACCACGGAACCTGCTGGGTGGTGCAAGCGGCGGCATTTGCCGCGTTGACCGGCAACCAGGAGGCGCTGGTGCTCTGCCGCGACCGCTACCGGAACGATCTTCTGCCCACGCAGATGGCGCCGAACGGCAGCTTCCCCCTGGAACTGGCGCGTACCAAGCCCTATAGTTATTCGCTCTTTGATCTGGACATGCTGGCGGCGGTTTGCCAGATCGCATCCACGAAAGATAAGCCCGAGAATGATCTCTGGCAGTTCAGTCTGCCGGACGGCAATCGCTATAAGAAGGCCGTCGATTTCATGTTTCCCTACATCCAGGACAAGAGTAAGTGGCCTTACAGGCAGGACGTGGAATATTTCGACGATCTGCCCAACCGCCAGCCGAGCCTGCTCTTTGCGGGGCTTGCTTATCGCGTGCCGAAGTACATTGCGCTTTGGCGCACACTAAGGCCTGATCCCAGGACCGCAGAAATTATCCGCAACTTTCCCATTCGCCAGCCGCTGCTGTGGGTAATGCCGGTTTAATGCGACTTGGCGCGTGATGGCTTCATTGGGGAAGCGCAAACGCCACGTAGACACCGCCTGTGGGGCCCCGAGGATTCATTGTGCTGCCGCCGGCCGCGATTACAACATACTGTCTTCCATGCGCTTCATACGTGGCGGGAGTTGCATTGCCGGCGTAGGGAAGAGTGGCTTGCCAGAGCAATTTTCCTGTTTTCTTGTCGAAAGCTCGAATCTTGTGATCGAAGTTCGTTGCCGCAATGAAGAGCAGACCTCCGGCGGTAACGATGGGACCACCGTAGTTTTCGCTGCCTGTGTTTTTCATGCCTTTGGCGGCTAACTCGGGGTATTCTCCGAGGGGAATCTGCCAGAGATACTTGCCGGTCTTCAGGTCGAGCGCATTAAGTGTTCCCCACGGCGGCGCGGTGGCAGGGTAGCCATCGGGATCGACGAATCTGCGGTAGCCCGTCATGACATATTGCGAATTAACCGGCGTTGTGCTCCGGTCCCTTTGCCCGCTGCTTGCTTTTGCGGTGTCTGAAGCAGGCTCTCGACCGGTCTCCAGATAGGCGAGCAGATCGCTCAGAGTTTTTCCTTTCAGCGGCAACGCCGGCATTCGTCCCTTGCCGCTGTGAATGATCGAAGCGATCTGTTGCGGAGTCAGTTTGCTGCTTATGTGAATGAGCGATGGGAACTCGGAGGATCCCTGGCGATGGTCGCCATGGCAAACGCTGCACTGGTTCATGTAAGTGATGCGGCCGGGTGAACCTGCGCCGCGCAGAGCGAGCGCTGCAAAAGAGGCATAGTCATTTGCGTTGATATAGAGGACGTCTGTCTCAGGATCCACGGCCGGCCCGCCCCACTCGGCTCCGCCTTCAAAGCTGGGAGAAACCAGCGTGTCCCTGCCAACACTGAGTGGAACGAACTGCCCGTCATGGCGGATCTGGCGGAGGCGCGCGACGGCCCACGCATGCGCCTGCGGTGTCCGGTTCGTGAGAGTGTTTTCCGTTACGTTCTGTGGCGCGAATGGATTCGGAATCAACGGAAATGGTTGAGCTGAAGAGGCTACTTCTCCCGGTGTTGTGCTCGGCGGATAGTGACGGTCTTCAATCGGGAACAGAGGCGCGCCGGTGATTCGATTGAAGACGTAGAGATATCCCTGCTTCGTGGTTTGGGCAATAGCGGGAATGAGCTTTCCATTGCGCGGGATGGACAGAAGGATGGGAGCGGCAGGGAAATCACGGTCCCAAAGGTCGTGATGAACGCCCTGGAAGTGCCAGAGCCTTTTGCCCGTTGCGGCATCGAGCGCGAGCAGAGTGTCGGCAAAGAGGTCATCGCCGATCCGTGTCGCGCCGTAGAAGTCGGGCGCGGCAGAGCCCGTGGGAACATAGACAATTCCGCGCTTCCTATCCACTGCCATGCCCGCCCAGTTGTTGGCTGCTCCGCTGATCTTCCATGCATCTTTGGGCCACGTGTTGTAACCGAACTCGCCGGGGTGGGGAATGGTGTGGAAGGACCATCGCAGCGCGCCGGTATGCACGTCGTAGGCACGAATATCACCGGGCGGCGCGGGCAGAGTTTCAGGATTGCGGCCACCAACAATGAGTAGATCTTTATAGATGACTCCCGGGCTGGTTAGGGCAATGGACTGTAGTTCGGGATCGCGGCCGAGGTTTTCGCGCAGGTCGATTCTGCCGTCCTTGCCGAAACTCGAAATGACCTTTCCCGTTGCCGGGTCTAGAGCGTAGACAAAGTTCATGACGCCGGCGAAAAGGCGCCGCTCTTTGCCGTCGGTCCAATAGGAAATTCCGCGATCGGGTTGTGTGCCCCGGATGCCGGAGTCGAACTTCCACAGGAGCTTGCCGGTAGCTCCGTCCAAAGCGATTACCTGTTGCCGGGGAGTGAAAGCATAGAGAATGCCGTCCACGGCAATGGGTGTGGTTTCAAGCCCGCCGGACTCACTCGTATCGAACTTCCAGGCCATCTGGAGCCTGGCAACATTGGAGCGATTGATCTGTCTGAGTGCGGAGTAATGGGAGTTTGCCGGCGTTCCGCCAACGATGGGCCAGTTGGCGGTGGCTTTTTCTGCGAACTGGCAATGTCCCGGGACACGGAGGCAGAGCATGCACAGGCCTGCGCATGCAGCGATTCCCACCTTCTTCATCCATCGCATGATTTACGTTGTCGCCTCCGGCATCAAGGGTACCTGATGAGAGGCGGGAATCGATAGCCCCTGGCGGCGAGCAATGCCACTGCGGTTATGGATAGATACCGCGTAGCTTCACGGCCTCAGCAACGCGCCCGATGCCCAGCATGTTGGCGGCAAGACGCATTGGAACACCCTGGTCCAGATGCAGCTTCAGCACATCGCGAAACGCCGTCTTCATCACGCGTTCGAGGCGGTTGTAAATATCCTGTGCCTCCCAGAACAGGTGCTGCTCATCCTGCACCCATTCAAAGTAGGAAACGGTGACGCCACCGGCGTTGCACAGAATGTCAGGAATGACGAAGATTCCTTTGCCATCGAGAATCCTGTCGGCCGCGGGCGTGAGAGGTCCGTTTGCCGCTTCAGCAACGATCCGCGCGCGGACCTTAGCCGCATTATCAGCACGGATGGCATTTTCAAGCGCAGCCGGCACCAGGATGTCGCACTCCATCGCCAGCAGTTCGTCGTGATGGATCTCTTCGCTCTCAGGGAAGCCCTGCACATGTCCGGTGAGGCTCTTCATGCGCATCAGTTCGGGGATATCCAGCCCGTTGCGGTTATAGACGCAGCCTGTCGAGTCACTGACGGCGATGACCTTTGCTCCTGCCTCGTGGAGTAGCTGCGCGGCGATGGAGCCCGCATTGCCGAAGCCCTGCACCGCAACGGTGGCGCCTTTCAAGGGCAGGCCCAGGTGTTCGCAGGCGCATTCGATAGTGTAGGAGACGCCACGCCCGGTGGCTTCATTACGGCCGAGCGAGCCACCAAGGCTGATGGGTTTTCCGGTCACGACTCCGGGAATCGGATAGCCTTTGGTCATGCTGTAGGTGTCCATGATCCATGCCATGGTCTGCGAATTTGTGTAAACGTCAGGGGCGGGGATGTCCTGCTCGGGGCCGATCATGGGTAGGATCGAACTTGTGTAGCGCCGCGTCATGCGCTCCAATTCGCCCAGAGACATGTGCTTGGGATCGCAGGTAATGCCACCCTTGGCGCCGCCAAAAGGGATATTGACGACCGCGCATTTCCATGTCATCCAGGTTGCCAGCGCTTTGATCTCGTCCAGTGTGACCTGGGGGTGGTAGCGGATGCCGCCCTTGGCTGGGCCGCGCACCGAGCTGTGTTGCACGCGGTAGCCCTCGAAGCGATGGATGTGGCCGTTGTCCATGCGTACGGGCACTGTCACTGTGAGCATGCGCTCGGGATACTTGATCATCTCCCGGGTATCCGAGTCCAGTTCCAGCCTGTCCGCCGCCGCGTCGAAGTTCTCCAGGGCAACATCATAGGCATTCCCTTGAGTTGTTGTTGCCGTCGTAACCATCGCTCTACCCTCCTTGCCTGAGTCATTGGCCGAGGGCCTTTCGCATCGTGCCTGCTCAGGTGGTATGCATCTCTTCCTGCCGAATGGAATTCCAGGCCTGTTCATGTTGTGGGTGATAGATAGGAAGCAGCCATTTGCGATACTCCGGCAAATGTCCGCGGGTTGCGTCGAAGTACAACTGACGAAGCTTATGGGTCACGGGGCCAATGCCTGCGTCTTTCACGGGCCGATGATCCACGCGCGTTACCGGAGCGATGCCCACCGCCGTTCCAGTGAGGAACAACTCGTCACAGACATACAATTCACTGCGGTCGATGGCGCGTTCGGAAATCGGCATCCCGAGCTCCCGCCGGGCCAGTTCGATGACTGAGTCGCGCGTAATGCCTTCCAGCACATTTTCAGTGACTGGCGGCGTGAGAAGCTGGCCCTTGCGCACCATGAAGAGATTGCACGTTGCGCCCTCGGCAACGTGTCCGCTCTCATTGAGGAAAATGGCCTCGTCAAAGCCGTTGCGCTTGGCTTCGTCGCTGGCCAACGCGCTGTTGACGTAAGCCCCGCAGATCTTGGCGCGCGCCGGGATGGCATTGTCTTCAATGCGCCGCCACGAACTGATGCCCGCGTGCAACCCATTTTCACTGTGCAGATATTCGCCAAAGGGGAGCGCGATGACAGCGAAGGCATCTTCATCGTCCGGGCTGACGCCCACCCGCTCGGCACACTTGTATGCGAGCGGGCGGATATAGACATTTGTCCGGAACGCGTTGCGGCGCATCAGCTCGACGGTGATAGAGCACAACTCCTTTGCCGAGGGCGGAACATCGATGCGGAGGATTCCGCAATTGTCCTTCCATCGCTGGTAGTGCTCCAGCGGGCGCATCAGGAAGAGCTCCTGCTCGGATTCATTCCAGTGCGCGCGGATTCCTTCAAAGACGCCTGTGCCGTAGTGCAGAGCATGGGTCAGGATGCCTACGCGCGCCTCGCCGAGAGGCATGTATTGTCCACCAAAGTAAACAATCAGGTTCGGATCTGCTTCAGCTTTCATGGCAGGACCCCTTCGTGAGCTTCCTTGTAGATCTTCCGGCCCCGATCGAGTGCGCGCTCGTCCAGGGCCACCCAGCGTGGATTCTTCACCAGGCGGCGCAGCGCGGCGTCGATGCTTGCCTGGGGCAGAACATCCGCGATTCCCAGCAATGCGCCCAGCATGACCATGTTGCTGGCCCGCGGGTCGCCTAATTCGTCGGCCAGTCGTGTAAACGGACGGGCGAGGACATGGACATCCGCGCGCTCATACTCCCGTGGGAATGCCTCACCGTTGTAAATGATCCATCCGCCGGGGCGAACGCTGGCATCGAACTTGCGCAGAGACGGCTCGTTCATCGCCACCAGCACATCGGGCATCGCCACCAGTGGCGAATCGATCGGCTGGCGCGACAGGCGCACGTGGCAGTTGGACGTGCCCGAGCGCATCTCCGGTCCGTAAGACGGAAGCCACGACACTTCCAGACCCGCGTCCAGCCCTGCCTCTGCCAGCACCTCGCCGAGCAGCAGAACGCCCTGACCTCCAAAGCCCGCGATGCGCACCTGCAGGTCTACTTCCCTGGAGCCTTCCATCGCATGCGCGTTTCCTTCAGGCAGATCCGCATCGGCAACACCGAGGATCCCCGGAATCTCTTCGAGCGGCGGTGCCGGTTTCTGCTGCGGCAGCGGCTGCGCTTCGCGAGTACGATCGCGGAAGACGCCGAGCGGAAAGGTCTTTTCCATTACGTCGCGAACCCAGTGCTGCGCCTCGACCGGAGTCATCTTCCAAATTGTCGGGCAGGGCGAAAGCACCTCGACCAGCGAGAAACCCACGCCGCGCACCTGGTTTTCGACAGCCCGCCTGATGGCGCGCGCGGCCTGCGTGATCTGCTTGTTGTCGCCGAGGCCGACGCGCTCGATATAGACAGGCGCCTCCAGTGTCGCCAGCATCTCGCAGACGTGCAGAGGATAGCCCTCGGTTGCAGCGCTGCGGCCGCCTGGCGTGGTGGTGCTTTTCTGGCCGATCAGAGTGGTGGGCGCAAACTGGCCTCCGGTCATGCTGTAGATGGCGTTGTTCACGAAGATCACGGTGATTCGCTCGCCGCGATTGGCCGCATGCACAATCTCCGCCGTGCCGATGGCCGACAGGTCGCCATCCCCCTGATAGCTGATGACAATGCCTTCGGGGCTGCTGCGTTTCATCGCCGTGGCCACAGCGGGCGCGCGGCCATGCGCAGCCGACACGTTGCCCACGTCGAAGTAATAATACGTAAACACGCCGCAGCCGACGGGACCAACGAGGATAGTGCGGTCCTTGATGCCCAGTTCCTCGATGGCGCTGGCCAGCATCTTGTGGATGTTGCCGTGCCCGCATCCCGGACAAAAATGAGTTTGATGCTGCAGGTCGTCCTTGCGCTCGTAGCGTTCGTAGAACGCCTTGGATTTGGTGTGCACCACCGTGTAATCGGAGGTTAATTCGCTAGACATTGGCCATTCGCTCCTCTTCCGGTGCGATCGCCGGCAACTCGCGCCGTAGCACTCCAGTGCGGCGAGCCCATTCACGCACAAAGTCGAGTACTTCATGATGCGACGGCACATTTCCGCCCATGCGATTCAGGAATTCGACCGGCCGTGCTCCGTTCAGCGCCAGCCGCACATCTTCAAGCAACTGGCCGTTGCTCATCTCCACGACGATGAAGAGCCGCGCATGCTCGGCCAGGCGCCGGAAGTGCATCGTCGGGAAGGGATAGAGCGTGATGGGGCGCAGCAAGCCTACATTGAGGCCATCAGCGCGAGCCTCTGCGGTCACGGCTTTCAGGATACGGCCCACAATGCCGTAGCCGACAAGAACAATCTCCGCCTCGTCGGCACTCCACTCTTCAGCGCGGGTTTCGTACTGCTCGGCATGACGATATTTGGCTTCCATCGCGCGCAGATGCGCCTCCATCTCATCAATGTCGAGGTGCAGTGAACCGATCAGGTTGGTACGTGTTTTCGCTGTGCCGGTGACGGCCCACTCTGGCTCTACTGGCGCGGTTGCCGTTTGCGGGAAGGCTACCGGCTCCATCATCTGCCCGATGAAGCCATCAGCCAGCACGAAGACGGGATTCCTGTAGCGATCCGCCAGCTCGAAGGCCTGCGCCGTCAAGTCGGCCATCTCCTGCACGGAGTAAGGCGCCAGCACGAGAGTGCGGTAGTTGCCGTGGCCGCCGCCCTTGACGACTTGATGATAATCGCCCTGTTCGGCCGCGATATTGCCCAGTCCCGGGCCGCCGCGCGTGATGTCCGCAATGACGCAAGGCAGTTCCGCGCCGGCCATGTAGCTGATCCCTTCCTGCATCAGGCTGATTCCGGGCCCGCTCGACGCCGTCATGGCGCGCACGCCCGCGCCCGCGGCGCCATAGAGCATGTTGATGGCCGCGACCTCGCTCTCCGCCTGGAGAAATACGCCGCCTGCGCGCTGCATATAAAACGCCGCCGCCTCGGCAATCTCACTGGCCGGAGTGATGGGATATCCATAGAAAGCGCGACAACCGGCAAGGATGGCGCTCTTGACGATGGCTTCATTTCCCTTCATCAGTTGCTTGCGCATGAGCTCTCTCCCTCCACGCCGGCGGCCGGCGCGCGCTTTGCGCCAACCTGGGGACTGGTGGCGCGTAGCACGGTAATCGCGCCCGGCTCAGGGCAGACCAGAAAGCAGATTCCGCAGCCGGTACAACCCGAGCCCGCATAGACCGCGGTGCGATAGCCATAGTGATTCAGCCGTTCGCCAATGTGGATGACCTTCGGTGGGCAGGCCTCGACGCACAACCCGCATCCCTTGCACTCGTCGGTATCGATATACAACAGACCCCGATCCCGCTTTTGAGCTTCCATAATCTAATTCCTTCCCGGCGCGCCGCTCGTCAGGCGAGTGCGGCCGCCGCCTTCTCGCGTTCCATGTAATGGGAGCGCACAGCGAAATCCTCCAGTTCCTGCTGAAAGCGCGGTTCGGCAATGGCGATCAGCGCCTGAGCTCGTTCGCGCAGCGTCTTGCCGTGCAGATAGGCGATGCCGTGCTCGGTAATCACGTAATGCACATCGGCGCGCGATGTCACCACTCCTGCGCCCGGCTCGAGCATCGGCACGATCCGCGAAACCTTGCCGCCCAGCGCCGTCGATGGCAGGGCAATGATCGGCACGCCGCCTTTGGAGCGCGCCGCTCCACGAATGAAGTCCACCTGCCCGCCAAATCCGCTGTAGGGTTTGGTGCCGATGGAATCGGAGCAAACCTGTCCGGTCAGGTCCACCTGCAGAGCCGAGTTGATGGCGATCATCCGGTCATTGCGCGCCACCACGAAAGGATCATTAGTAAAGCTGATGGAGCGGAACTCGAAGGCGGAGTTCTCATGAATGAAGTCGAAAAGTCGCCGCGTTCCGAGCACGAAGCCGGCTACGGCCTTGCCGCGGAGCAGCGACTTTTGCTCGCCGTTCAATATGCCCGCTTCGATCAGCTCGATAACGCCGTCCGAACACATCTCGGTGTGGATGCCGAGATCGCGCTTGCCGTCAAGGCATTTGAGCACGGCTTCCGGAATGCCTCCGATCCCCGTCTGCAGCGTGGCGCCGTCCGGGATGAGCGACGCGACGTGCTGCGCGACGCGCATATGCACGTCGGTAGATACCTCCGTGCGAAGTTCGAGAAGCGGCCGTGTGTCTTCAACAATCGCGGAGATGTGGCTGACGTGAACGAATGTGTCGCCGTGTGTGCGCGGCATCAACTCGTTGACTTGCGCGATGACAACCGGGGCACATCGCGTCGCCGTAAGCGTGCAATCAACGGTGGTTCCCAGGCTCACAAAGCCGTGCTCGTCGGGTGGCGAAACCTGCATCAGCACCACATCCAGCGGCATGACGCCGTTGACGAACAAGCCTTCAATTTCACTCAGAAAGATCGGGGTGTAATCGGCGCGGCCCGCGGCGACCGCCGGGCGCACGTTTGCGCCCAGGAACAATCCGCGATGGCGGATATGCCCTTCGTACTCGGGCTTGGTGTAGTCTGCGCTCCCCAGCGTCATCATGTGGACGACTTCCACATCGTGAACGCAGGGGGCGCGGGCTACCAGCGCATCCACCAGCGCCGAGGGGGTGCCGCATCCCGACTGAATCCAAACACGTGCGCCGGAGTGTATGGCCTCCAGTGCCTGAGCTGCGCTCTGGCACTTGTTGCGGTAGTCTTCGCTCCAGGTCATCTTCGATTGCCTTCCCGTACTTGCGCCGGGTGCACGCATCGATCCCTTCGCGGCTGCCGTACGATGCGGACAAATACTCTGCACCGTCCCCGCCAAGAGATGCTCCTTGGCCCTATAAGGGACACTGCCTAAAGCCCGAATTATCCTACGAATACCGAAGAAAACGCCGCTGTGACGGTCGTCACCCAGCGCGACAAGTGCTTAGTCGCCGGCACGGATGGCCTTGATTCGATTGGGATAGAGATGTCCGTGCCGGCTCGACGGCCAGGAGAGATGCACCAAGCCGGCCGGATTGATTTACACGAGGAAAGTGATCATCGCCGGCGTCCCAACCGGCGTATAGTGGCCCGTAAAACTGAGCATACCGGTGCCGCGATTGACCCGGAACAAAGTAATGCAGTCGCTGCGCTGATCGCAGGCATAGAGGAAGTCATGAGTGGGACCAATCGCGAAGTTCCTGGGATAATCGCCCATGGTTGCCGCTTCGCCGATGTGCCTGAGCCGGCCGCTGCTTTCGATGGCGCAGATGGCGATCGAATTGTGCAGCCGATTGGCGGCGTAGAGGAATTTCCCATCCTGCGAGACGTGAATCTCCGATCCGAAGTTGGTTCCTGCAAAGCCTGCGGGCAGGGAAGAGATGGTTTGCTGCACGCTCAGTGAGCCACTGGCGGGATCGTAGTGGAAGAAGGCAATGGTCGATGCTTCTTCCTGTAGCGTATAGAGCCAATGGCCATTGGGATGAAAGGCGAAGTGGCGGGGACCATCGCCGGTGGGCAGATGCACGACCGGTGTGCCGCTGGACGGAGTCAGCTTTCCGGATGCGGAGTCGAACCGATAAACGTAGATGCGGTCCTGCCCCAGGTCGGTAGACAGCACAAATTTGTTTTGGGGATCGGCGGAGATCATGTGCGCGTGCGGCGCGTCGTGTCCGCTGATGGCAAAGCTGCCCGGAGGCGCGCTGGTTGCATGCTTGGCTCCAACCGAGCCGGTATCGTGATGGATGTCAACCGCGGAGCCAAGCGATCCTCCGGCATGGATGGGGAGCACGGCGATCGTTCCGCCGGCGTAGTTGGCCACAAAGGCAAATCTTCCTGCGGCGTCGAGGCTCATGTGGGCCGGGCCTGCGCCTTCGGAACTGACCGTGTTGAGATGTGTCAGGCCGCCGCTGGCCGCGTCGATAGCGAAAGCGCTAACCGAGCCGCTGTGACCCTGGAAGTCGGTGACTTCATTGATGGCGTAAAGATACTTCTTCGAAGGATGAATCGCGAGCCAGGAGGGATTGGGTGTCTTTGCAACCAATCTGCGATTCGATAACTCTCCCGTATGCGCGTCCACGTCGAAAAGATAGATGCCCTCTCCGTTGGATCCGCCGTCGCTGGAGCCGGTATAGGTCCCGACATAGGCAAGAATTTTCCCGTTTCGCGCATCGGAGGTGGAGCCCTGCGCCCTTCCCAGCGCGGAGTGTGCAAGGGCAAGCGCAGCGGTGGTCTTGAGAAAATCGCGGCGGGTGTTGATTTGCGGCAGGTTCCCGTTTGTCATGTCATCCATCCTTTCAGAAGTCCTTTCCGGCAGGCCAGAGCTGCGGGAGAATTTTCATTTGTCAAACTATGCGCCAGAGAATGGCTGTAAGACCAAGCGCAACGACTGAAATGATAGTCTCGCAGACTGACCATGTCTTCATCGTCTGCCCGACGGTCATATTGAAGTATTCCTTCACCAGCCAGAAGCCACCGTCATTTACGTGCGAGAAGATCAGCGCACCCGCGCCGGTGGCGATCGCCAGCAGTTCCGGATGAACGCCCGGTGAGTGCAGCGCAATCGGAGCCACGATGCTGGCGGCGGTGGCCATGGCGACGGTCGCCGATCCGGTGGCAAGGCGCAGCATGGCGGCCAGCAGCCAAGCTAGCAAGAGCAGCGGCACGTGGCTGTGCATCGCCACCACGATGATGGCGTTGGAGACGCCGCTATCCTGCAGGACGCGCCCGAAGCCGCCGCCCGCGCCCACCAGTAGCGTGATGACCGCCGTGGGCGCCAGGCATTCATTGCTGAAGCGGAGGATCGTATCGCGCGAAAAGCCCCGCATCCTTCCCAGGGTGACGAAGCTGATGAGCGCGCCGATGAGCAGGGCCATGTCATCATTGCCGACCAGCCGCAGAGCCTCGTTCAAGGTGGTGCCCTTCGCCGCAATGGAATCAGCCCAACTGCCCGTCAGCATCAATATGACCGGCAAGAGGATGGTCAACACACTCAGCCAGAATCCCGGCAGGTTGCGGCCTTCGGTATGGCCAACGAGTTCATCGGCCATCGGGTTCTCCGCGGCGAGTTGCACATGAGGAGCAATCAGCCTGGCGTAAAGCGGCCCCGCAATGATCGCGCACGGAATGCCGACGATCAGCGCGTAGAAGATGGTGCGTCCCATATCCGCTTTATAGATGGTGACCGCCAGGATGGCTGCGGGATGCGGCGGTACCAGCCCATGAACCACGGAGAGCGCGGCTACCATGGGCAGGCCAAGGAGGATCAGCGATTTTCCGGAGCGGCGCGCAACCGTAAACAGAATGGGAATCAGGAGAACAAAGCCAACTTCAAAGAACACGGGCAGGCCGATGATCAACCCGATCAGAACCATGGCCCAGGGGATGTTCTCCTCGCCGAAGAACCGGATGAGAGTGTAGGCAATCTGGTCCGCGGCGCCCGACTCGGCCATCATCTTGCCCAGCATGGTGCCCAGCGCCACGATGATCGCGATGTGGCCGAGGATCGAGCCAAGGCCGGTCTCAAAGGAGTGGATTACCGCCGAAAGCGGCATGCCGGCGACCACCGCGAGCCCAATCGCCGTGACCATGAGCGTGATCACGGGATTCAGCTTGACGACCACGATGAGCACAATCAGGCCGATGACCGAGATGAGCGCTGAAACCAGCAGGAAGATACTGTGGTGATCGATCATGGGGGAACACCGCTCCGGTTACAGGGTTGGACAGGGGAAAGCAGGGGACGAACCGGGCCGCATTACGCGGCCGGATCTTTGTAGGCTACGCATTCGATCTCTATCTTGCAGTCAACCACCATGCTCGAAACAACGCAGGAACGAGCCGGTGGATGCTCGCCGAAAAACTCCTTGAAAACCGCATTGAATGCAGAGAAGTCACGCGGATCGTCGAGCCAGACACCGCAACGCACAACATGCTCCGGTCTGTAGCCCGCCTCTTTGAGAATCGTCAGGAGATTTTGAATTGCCTGCCGGGCCTGGGTGGTGATATTGCCCTCGACAATCTGGCCATTGACCATCGGCGTTTGCCCCGATACATAGAGCCAGCCGCCCGCTTCAACGGCGCGCGCAAAGGGAAGATGCTGACCTCCCGCGCCTTTACCGCCTTCCACTCCGTATCTCTTGATGCCCATCCTGCGCCCCCTTCTCTATCGAATACTTGTTCAATCTTCTTGCCGAATTACTGCATCCAGGTGGTCTCACCGCGCGGCAGAAAGCGTCCGGCGCGATCGCCTGTCACTCCATCCGCGGTGTAGGAAAGCACTCCATTGACCCATACGGCCGCAATTCCATGTGCGGGCCGGATGGGATCAGAAAAAGTAGCCGTGTCGATGATGGTCTCCGGATCGAAGAGCACCAGATCGGCAGCATAGCCTTTGCGAATGAAGCCGCGGCCGGCGAGCCCGAATCGCTGTGCGGGCAGACCAGTCATCTTACGAATCGCTTCAGGCAGAGGGAACAGCTTTTCTTCGCGGCTATAGCGCCCGAGCACACGGGGAAATGTGCCCCAAAGGCGTGGGTGCGGCCGCGGATCGTTTGGAAGCCCATCCGAGCCGATCATGGTGGCCGTATGGCCGAGAATCCGGCGCATATCCTCCTCCGCCATGCTGTGGTAGATGGCCCCGGCCGGTTGCAGCCTCCGCGCTGCTTCAAGCTGGCTCACATTCCAGCTCGCGGCAATGTGCGCAAGGGTGTTGCCGGCAACCTCCGGATGCGGCGTACTCCAGGTAATCATAATGGTGACGCGCTCGTCCACCTGCCGCAGATCGAGCGTGCTGGAACCGGCCGCATAAGGATAGCAGTCGCATCCGGCGCGCTGCATCTTGCGCGCAGCTTCGAGCGCGCGCAGCACCTCTTCACTCCTGCCCCAGTTATCCACGCCCGCGCATTTCAGATGGGAGACAACCACGGGCACATGGTTCAACCTGCCGATCTCGAAGGCTTCGTGCATAGCGTCGAGAATCCTGGCGGTCTCAGCCCGCATGTGCGTAGCATAGACCGCGCCCGCCGCGGCGAGCGGCCGCGCCAGTTCGACGACCTCCTCGGTGGTGGCGGCGTTGGCGTTGTAATACGCCAGGCCGGTGCTCAGGCCCAGTGCTCCGGCGTTGAGAGCCTCTTCAAGCTGGCCGCGCATCGCCGCCACCTCGCCCACGGTTGCGCTGCGATCAAGGCGGTCCATGTGGTTATTGCGCAACGCGGTGTGGCCGGCGAGTGCGGCCACGTTGACGGCCGGCCCCGCATCCCTGATCGCGGCGGTGTAAGTGGCAAAGGTTGGATAGCGGAAATCGCCGGCGTTCCCGAGCAGGTTCATTGGATCGGGCGGCTCGCCACGCAGCGTGACCGGAGCTGCGCTGATGCCGCAGTTGCCCACAATCACCGTCGTGACTCCCTGCGATAGCTTCGGCAGCATCTCCGGTGTTCGGATTACGGCGATGTCGTCATGCGTGTGAACGTCGATAAAGCCCGGAGCGAGCGCCTGGCCCCTGGCGTCGATGGTCTCGGCTGCCCGGCACTTCAGCGCGGGACCAACCTCGCAGATGAGGCCATCGCGCAGGGCAACGTCGGCGCGTTCCGGCGCCGTCCCGCTGCCGTCCAGCACAAGAGTATTTTGAATGAGGGTGTCGCAGTTCAACATCACGGCGCCTACAGGATATACGCTATATCCATTGCATGGACATCGGCCATCGCATTTTTCTTCCCAGGCATATGGAGGCTTCTTCAATGACCGAACTCAAAAGCGCCCGCCCGGACTTGAACGCCGCGATCTCTCCTTTCAATAAAGGCATTGGCTTTCTCGAAGGTGAGTGTACGGCGGAAGAAATTGTTGCGCTCGGTTGGAACCTGCTGAAAGAAGACCTGAGCCTGCCGGCCGCCGTGCTCTACCAGGGGCGGCTCAGGCACAATCTGAACTGGATGCAGCAATTTATCGAGGCATACCGGGTTCGCCTTGCGCCTCACGGCAAGACCACGATGGCTCCACGGCTCTTTCAGATGCAATTGCAGCATGGCGCCTGGGGCATCACGCTGGCGACCGCGCACCAAACGCTGATTGCCCATCGGCACGGCGTGCGCCGCGTGCTGATGGCGAATCAACTGGTGGGCAAAGAGAATATGGCCATCATCGCGCGCCTTCTGCGTGATGCTGATTTCGACTACTACTGCCTTGCCGATTCGGTGGATCAGATCGATCAGTTGGGGGCATTCTTTTCCGCGCGGGGGCTGCGATTGCAGGTATTGCTGGAACTGGGCGTGATGGGTGGGCGTACCGGCGTGCGCAATGAGGATCAACTGCAGTCCGTGCTGGCTGCGCTCGCCCGCTGGCGCGATGCCATCGCCCTGTGCGGCGTGGAGATGTATGAGGGCGTGCTTGAGGACGAGTCTTCCATTCGCGCATTTCTCGAACGGGCGGTGGACGTTACGCGCAGGCTTGCCGCCGAAAAGCGATTCCAGCGGGAGCCCGCCCTGCTTTCCGGTGCCGGTTCGGTCTGGTATGACGTGGTCGCAGAGGTCTTTTCCGCTGCTGGATTTGGTGATGCCGTGGAGATTGTTCTGCGTCCCGGCTGTTATCTCACGCACGACGTCGGCGCCTATCGCGAGGCGCAGGCAAAGATTCTCGAACGCAATCCCGTTGCGCGGCAGATGCGTTCGGGTCTCCTGCCCGCGCTGCGAGTCTGGGCTTATGTGCAATCGGTTCCGGAGGCAGAGAAGGCGATCATCGGCATGGGCAAGCGCGACGCCGCTTTTGACTCCGGCCTTCCTGTTCCGGCGCTGCACTACAGGCCGGGACAAGCCGCACCTGATCCTGCTCCGGCGCACTGGTCAGTGACCAAAATGATGGACCAGCACGCGTACATGAAGAAGGGCGAGCAGGACAATCTGCGCGTGGGCGACATGATCGGTTTCGACATTCTGCATCCCTGCCTGACCTTCGACAAGTGGCGCGCGATCCCTGTGGTGAACGACAGCTATGATGTTGTCGATCTGGTTCAGACCTTCTTCTGACAGGCCTGAAGAGCGAAAAGGCAGTTCATTCGCGGAGGGCGGATTCAGCAATGATCCCGATTGCTGCTTGCAGGTCTGTCCCTCATTCTGCGAATATGGCGCGCGGAGAAGATTCTGCTCGGGAGGCGTTACCGAAAAATGAAGAACACAAACCACGACACAATTACACGTACCAAGGGCTTGCGGAAATGGCTTCGCGCCGGTCTGCCATCGTCGGCGGCTGTTTTCACAGGGCTCGCCTTTATGCTGTTGGGGATGACGGCATCGCGTTCCGCGTGGTCCCAGCAAAAATATGCTGAACTGAGCACGGCACGGATTCACCAGATTGCAGCCATGCTACCGGCACAACCGTCGGGTTTTGGCGTGCCGTGCGCTGACCGCGCCGCCTGGGCGGGCAGGGCCGCGCAACTGCAATGGGCGATCCCGGAGGCTGAGGCGGTGCTTGCCAAGCCGCTGCCCCCCTTTGATCCGCAGGCCTATCTGGCTTATAGCCGGACGGGCGACCGGCAGCCGATGGAACGCAATCTGCATAGCCGCGAAGATCAGTTGATCCCGCTGGTGCTGGCTGAGTGCGTCGAGAACAACGGCCGTTTTCTACCGCGTATCAACGAAGTGCTGAACAGCCTGGTCGATATGCCCTCGTGGACGCTCTCGGCGCACGATCCACAGTTGCTTAATTTTCACGGCGTTCGCTACTACGTTGAGCTGAACTCGGCGGACATGGCCGACAATCTGGCTGAGGCGCTCTATCTGCTGGGCGACAAGATTCCTGAAGCCACGCGCAAGCACGTGGCCGCCGAGATGGAAAAGCACGTATTCGGGCCGATGCGGAAGTCATTTGAGACGGGCAAAACCGGAGAGGATCACAACGGCAACTGGTGGCTTTACGCCGATATGAACTGGAATGCGGTCTGCGTGAAAGGCGTCACCGGCGCCGCGCTCGCCATGCTGCCGAGCGTGGAAGACCGCGCCCTGTTTGCGGCTGCTGCCGAGCACTACATCCAGCACTACGATGACGGATTCAACTCCGACGGCTATGACACGGAGGGCCTGGGGTACTGGAACTACGGATTCATGCACTTCATCGAACTGCGCGAGAATCTGTTCCGGGTAACACACGGCAAGATCGACCTTCTGGCCAGCCCCAAGATGCAGAAAGTGGCGCTGTTTGGCATCGAATTTCCCATGATGCCAGGCAACGCGGCTGCCTTCGGCGATGCCGGCACCATGCCCAAGGCTGATCCTCATCTGCTGATGGTGATCGACCACATCTTCCAGATTCCCGCCACGGTTCCAGCGTCGGCCAGGCAGGCCAATGTGCTGCAGCATGTAGGTCTGACCTCGACCGCGCTCGATCTCTTTCCTGTTCCGGGCGACACGCTGCCCACGCCGCCCGAGTTGAGCCACCACGACCTGCATACCTACTATGCTGATTCCGGTGTACTGGTTTCGCACCCGGCGCCGGGGCAGGACTTCGCCGTAACCATCAAGGCCGGCGGCAACACCACGCACAGCCATAATGACGTTGGCTCCTTCGTCATCGGTTTGGAGAATGTGCAACCGGTCGGCGATCCGGGTGGTCCGCATTACTATACCGGCGCGACCTTCGGGCCGCACCGGCTCGACTCAAAACTGCTCAACTCGTTCGGGCATCCGGTGCCGGAGATCGGCGGCCATCTGCAACTCGATGCAACCACGGTTCACGTCAGCGTCATTTCGCACGCGTTTTCAAATGCTGAAGACAGCATCACGATCGATATGACCAACGCCTACAGCGTTCCCGCGCTCAAGCGGGTGACACGTACCATGGTGCATAACCGGGCCGGCAATGGGATTGTCGAGATCACCGATCATTTTGAATTGGCGCATCCGATGGAGATTATCGAGTCACTCCCCACCCACGGCACCTGGCAGAAGGTGGATGCGCGCACGCTGCTCTTCGAACTGGGTGGCCAGCAGATGCGCGCGGTGATTGATGCGCCTGTGCCAGTCACCTTTACTGAAAGCAAGGTGAATGACTACGGAAACGCGTTCACCCGCGTCGAGGTTCACGTTCCGCTGGCCGGATCGGGCAAGGTAACGGTGCGCTTTACTCCGGCAAAGTAGCGAAATAGCCAGGCAAAAGATACGGAGCCTGCTGCCGGGGCGCATTGCGCGCCGGCAGCAGGCCCCGGAATCTTTCAGGACAGTTCTATTTCGCTGCGCCTATCGTGTTGAAAGTGTATGTCGTGGTCTGGTGGAAGGTTTCTCCGGGCCGCAGAACCGCGCTGGGGAAGTTCGGGTGGTTCGGCGAGTCGGGGAAATGCTGCGTTTCCAGGCAGAACGCCGAATGCTTCTGATACTTGATCCCGTGCCGCCCGGTGAGCGTTCCATCCAGAAAATTGCCTGAGTAGAACTGGACGCCGGGCTGGGTCGTATCCACCGTCATCTTCCTCCCGCTCACCGGGTCTTCCGCAATCGCGGCGAGGCGGAGCGTGCCGGGCTTCCCGTTCACAATGAAGTTCTGATCGTATCCACCGGCATATTTCAGCGCCTCAAAGTTATCGTTGATGCGCGCTCCGATGGGCGTCAGCTTGCGGAAGTCCAGGGGAGTGCCGGCAACTGGGTCCTCTTTACCCGTCGGAATCAGTCCCGCATCCGTCGGTGTGTACTTGTCTGCGTTCAATTCAATCTCCTGATCGAGCACGTTGCCCTTGTCGTTGCCGTGGAGGTTGAAATAGGCGTGGTTGGTCAGGTTAAGGATCGTAGGCTTGTCAGTGGTGGCATAGTAGTCAATGCGCAGGGTATTTCCCGCCAGCGTGTATTTCACTTTGGCGGTCAGCTTTCCGGGAAAGCCCATGTCGCCATCCGGGCTTACGTGGGTAAATTCCACGCCGTCCGGGACCTCATGCGACTGCCATACGTGCTTATCGAAGCCAACAGGGCCGCCGTGCAGGGCATTGGGGCCATTGTTGATCGGAATCTGATAGTGTTTTCCGTCGATCGAGAACTTGCCCTGGCCAATGCGGTTGCCGTAGCGGCCCACGATGGCGCCAAAGTACGGATTGGGTTTCAGGTAATCCTGCAGCGAGTCATACCCCAGTACGATGTCTTCCACCTTGCCATTGCGATCCGGCGTTTTGATGCTCACCAGTCTCGCGCCGTACGCTGTTACCCGCACCTCAATCTTTCCGCTTGTCAGCGTGTAGATTGGCACGGCCTCGCCTTTCTCGGTATGACCCCAAATCGCCATCTTTACCTCTCCTCGCGCAACGGCCGTAAGCGCCATTGCAGCCACAGTCATGGTTCCAATGCATGAAAACAGTCTCTTCACAGTTTCCGCCTCTTCTCCAGACGCCGCGCGAAAGTGCGGTGTCCGCGCCCCATCCAAGGGCAATTGGACGATAGCATGTAAACGTTATTCCAGTAAACCGGCAGCTGACGCCAGCGCCATGAAGGGATGTCCATGGGGCTTCATTTTTCCGTTACTTCACATCGCGTCCCAGGTGCCGGATAGGGTGTTTTCTTGCGGGGAACGAAGGGCTTGCGGACGAGCGGAGGGTAGGTTTTACAAGCTTGTGGGCCGGGACTGGGCCGCAGCTGCGGCAGAGCGCATTGACAAGGCGGGCGGCAGGTAGGACTATGAAAACGTACTAGCGCCTGAGCCGCACGGATGCAAGCCAGTCAGCTCGATTTTTCCCCTGGATCCTAATTTTGAAATGAGCGGTCTCGGTCATGAGGTTGAGGATGAAAAAGTTTGTTTTGCTCTCGATCGTTGCTCTCCTGTTCTCCGCCACCGCGCATGCGGATTTCGTCATCCTGCGGGACGGCAAAAGTTATTCCGGAGCCTACACGGGCGCGCCGAATGGCAAGCTGAGCTTCAAGGACAATTCGGGCATCCAATACACATTCCCTTTGGCGGACGTGCAGTCGCTGGTGTTCTCCAACGTCTCCGACCACATCTCGCTCCGTGGGGGGCAGTCCTATACTGGCCAATTGATAGGCGTGACGACGGTCTCTTTTCGCGGATCCAATGGGGTATCCTACGTGTTTCCGATGAAGGATATCGCGTCGATGGTTTTTACGCATTCGGTCGCGAACGGAGCGCCGTCCCCCTACGCCAGCGGCGCCGCAGCGGCCCAGTCCGCTTATAACTCCGGAGCCACGGCTGCGCAGTCCGCCTACAACACGGGCACCGCTGCTGCACAGTCTGCCTATAGCAGGGGCGCTGCGATGGCCCAGAACTATGGGGCTCCGTCCAGTTACATGCCTCCCTCGCCCAGCAGCGCTGGCATGCCAGCGACCGCCGGCCCGGGCACGCCTTCGCTGGTCATTCCTTCCGGTACGCAGATCGTTGTCCGGACCGATGTCGGGATCGATACCGCCAAAGATGCGATTGGAAAACTCTATCCGGCCCGCATCGAACAGAGCGTCATCGACAGCACCGGATCGGTTGGGATTCCGCAGGGGACCGGCGCCCAGTTGCAGGTAGTGGACCTGAACCAGGGTACAAATTCGAGCACGAAGGATCTTGCGCTGGCTTTGTACTCTGTTGATTTGAATGGAACTCAATACCGTGTGGATTCTTCGTCGGTTATGGAGAAGAATTCGGCGGGCTTTGGCATGAATAAGCGTACGGCGGAGTTTGCCGGCGGCGGCGCCGGGCTAGGCGCGATACTGGGCGCTGTCTTTGGCGGCGGCCGTGGAGCGGGTATCGGCGCGCTGGCGGGCGGTGGAATGGGTGCGCTTGGTCAGTTCTTAACACGCGGCAAGCGCGTGAATGTTCCAGCCGAGTCGACCTTGACGTTCCAGTTGGACCAGACGATGGTGCTGCATCCGTGAGCAGCCGGGCAGCCGTTATGCTGGCCTGAAGCGAAGGTCACTTGTGCGTCTCTCCCTGAAGGGCAAGCGGCTTTTACATGAGCCGCTTGCGGATCAGATCAAGGGATTGCTGAGTGGTCCATTCGCGGATACGGTGCCGATCGCCGCGAAAGGTACGCGACAGCACTTCACTCTTTTGCCCATCGGAAACAGCCATATAGACGAGGCCGACCGGCTTGGAGTCAGTCGCGCCGCCCGGGCCCGCGATGCCGGTGACGCCCAGGCCCAGAGTGGCTCCAGTGCGCAGGCGAATGCCCTCCGCAAGGGCCGTGGCTACCTGCTCAGAGACTGCTCCATGTTCGGCAATGAGCCGCGGAGGGACGTCTGCGAAGGCTGTCTTGAGTTCGTCGGAATAGACGACGGCTCCGCCCAGGAAGGAACGTGAGCTGCCCGGGACAGAGGTGATTCGCTGGGCGATCATGCCTCCTGTGCAGCTTTCGGCCACGGCGAGGGTGGCCTGACGAAGGCCAAGGTAGTAGAGGACAATCTGCTCCAGTGTCTCGCCCTGAGAAGAGTAGAGCCAGTCGTCGAGTGTTTCTTCGATGCGTCCGGCCAACTCGTCCACCCGCGCGCGCGCTTCCTTGATCTCGGGCTTGACGCAAAGCAGGATCAGCTGGATGTCTCCTGCGTGGGCCAGGATCGTGGTCTCTACGTCTTTGTATTCGGTATAGATCGGAGCCAGCAGCTTGTCAGCTTGCGACTCGGGAATCATGGCCGCGCGCAGAGTGCGCCGGGCGATGGCTCGCGGAGGCAGCACTGCCTGTAGCCGGGGCACGCATTCAGTGTCGAACAGCGGACGGCACTCGTGCGGTGGACCCGGGATGAGCATAACGAGTTTGCGATAGCCGTCGAAGGTGGTATCGAGCCACTGGCCGGGAGCGCTGCCGTTGGGATTGGGCAGAATGGTCGCTCCCTCAAGAATGTCGGCCTGTTTCAGGTTGTTCGCAGGCATTGTGATGCGCCAGGTTGCCGCGCGTGTGTGCAGCGCCGCGACCTGGGAGGCGTCGCGACGCAGTGTGAGCGAGAGCGCTTCAGCGACGGCCTCGCGGGTCAGGTCATCTTCTGTCGGGCCCAGTCCACCCATCAGGACGACAACATCAGCGCGGCCGAGGGCGGTTCGGATGGCGCCGGCGAGATCCTTGAGGCGATCGCCGACGATGGTCTTGAAGGCCACGGTGACGCCGATTTCATTCAGCTTTTCCGTCAGGTAGAGGGAATTGGTGTCCTGGCGGAACGGGGTAAGCATCTCGGAACCAACGGCGATGATTTCTGATTTCATAAGGGCAGCTCTCAGCTTTCAGCTATCAGTTTCTCCGCCTGCTGTTCTTTCCGCGACACTCTCCGTACCAACAGAAGCATGGCTTCTAAGCAAAGAGTCCATACTCGCACGCGCAAGCTGAAAGCTAAAACAAGTTGAGTCCTTCCACTCCCAAGTCCACATCAAAAACGGCGTCATGCGTGGCCAGAATGGTGCCGCCAAGCGGGGCAAAAGCGACGCCGACCAAATTGGTCCCGGCAAGAACCAGGGTGGGCTCGCCCTTGGAGGTGACGCGGACCAGCCCCCGGCGGCCATGGAGGCACGCCGCTACGTAGACGTCGCCCTCGCGGGAAATGGCGAGACCCTGGGGCCGCCCAAGGCCGCGGTACCAGACGCGCGTGTCTCCGTTGGGCGCGACCGCCCAGATGGCTTCGTTGGAAGAGAGCGAAGGCGCGGTCACAAAGAGCGTGCCGCCCGGGCCCACGGCCATGTGATAGGCCGCAACGCTGGGCTCAAGTGTGGCATGCACGAAGATCTGGCGCTGGGGATTGATCTTGAAGATGGTGCCGCTGCGGTCGCCGACAAAGAGATTGCCCTCCGCGTCAAAGGCGGCGCCAGTGGCCACGCCCATGCCCTCCACGTAGACGGTGTGCTCGCCGGCGTTGTCGATCCGGTAGACATTGCCTTCGGCGCGGGAGGTGACATACAGATCGCCGTCGGGGCTGAAGGCCAGGCCGGTGGCGTTGAGGATGCCCGTAACAAAGGGCGTCCCGTGACCGTCAGGACTGATGCGGACGACGGAGACCGGAGTTTGTTTGCCGCGCGGACCGGAGACTGTGGCATAAATCATCCCCGAGGGGCTGACGGCCGGACTGGTAACCGGGTGCAAGCCATCGGAGAGCGTACGCGCTACCCGGAACGGGACGGCATTGCCCGTGCCGGAGGGATTGCGCGCTACCACAAGGCCGGTCGCGGCCTTTTCGGGAACGCGGAATACCAGCCGGGAAGGGCGGCTCATGAGGATATGCGCCGGTTTTCCGTTCACCAGAACAGCGGGTGGGCCGGAGCTGTCTGCGCCAAGGTTAGCGCCCCGGAGTTCCACTTCGCCCAGGGGCAATGCGGCCGCGGGAACAACTTCTGCAATGTGAGGCGCGGGTGCGGCTGCCGAAGCGGATTGTGCGGATGATCGAGCCATTTTTCAGAACCAGATGCGAATGAGTGATGCTACAACCAAAGCATACAACCCGGCTGCAAGATCATCGAAGACAATGCCCCAGCCCTCCGGCAGGCTTTCAAGCTGGCGGACGGGAAAAGGTTTGGTGATATCGAAGATGCGGAAGAGCACGAGCGCGATGAGCGCGTACGGCCAGCCAGCAGGGCAACCGAGCAGGGCGACCCATTGGCCGGCAACCTCGTCAATGACCACAAAGCTGGGGTCTTCGCGGCCCGATTCGCGGGCGGCAATCGTGGCGGCGGGAATACCGAAGACGAGCGCAAGGGCAATGCCGGCGCTCAGTACAAGAAGCAATTCGCGTGGCGGAAGATGAAGGCCCAGGGCCGCAGCGGCCCAGAGCAGAACGGCAGCCACTGATCCCCATGTGCCGGGGCCGGGCTTCAAATAGCCAATTTCAAAAAAGGTGGCGACGGCAAACGCCCACTTTGTGGTCTGCTGTGTATGGGCAGGCACTCCCGGAGGAACGGAAGGGTCAGTTGTCACGCGAGCCTCCACGGTCTGTGCCTGAGCCGCCCAGATCCTCGAGCACATCAGGATCAAGGACGGGCGAGCTGATCTTGTAGACACCAGAGGCCCACTTGCCCAGGTCGATCTTGCGGCAGCGATCACTGCAGAAGGGGAAATCCTCGTCCTGAGCGCGCACCAGCATCCCGCAGGTGGGGCAACGGAAAAGCTTCGCGGATTTTTTCCTTGCAGCCATGTTGGGTTCGCGTGCTTTGAAGGCACGGTCAATCCATATCCTACCGCGCCAGAGACACCGCAACTGCCTGAAGGTTCGCTCCAAACCATATCCCGATCTGAACCCTCACAACCTCCAGGTGCTCGGAAGTTCCTCCCCGCAAGCGGGAATTCCCGAGGATGCGCCTCTCCTTGGGTGTCGTATTAAGTTTATTATTATCAGCAATTCTAATCAAAATTGAAAGATATGCTTTAAATGCATGGCGAGTGGCGCATGACGCCATAGAGCCGGTCATCATGACCGTTATGAAAGAGTGGAACGTGTGATTCGCAGGCTTCGGGACGCGCTCCCTGAAAGAATCGCTTGAACTTTATCGCTGGAACCTGCGCTCATGAAACTGCGTATGAGTGGAAGAAAGCGTCTAACAGAGGCAGGCTATGAGGAATCTTTTGATTGCAGTGGCGGCTGTGGCGTTGGCTGCGGTACCGGTGCTGGCGGCAGAGGCTACCTTCGAGCGCACCCTGACGGTCAACGGGGTGGTGGATCTGACGGTCGCTACCGGCGCAGGCAATGTTCATCTGATGCGCGGCTCAGCCAATCAGGTGCGCATTGTGGGAAAGGTCAGGTCCAATTGGAGTGCAAGCGAGCAGGAGGTACGCGATGTCGCGGCGCACCCGCCGATTGAACAGACCGGGAACATTATCCGCATCGGGGGGCGCAGGCAGGATGTGCGCAACATCAGCATCGATTACGAGATTCAGGCGCCGGCAGACTCGTATCTCGATGTTGGCTCGGGCTCTGGAAATGTAGTTGATGATGGCGTTGGCAAGAACGCGAAGCTGCATACGGGTTCAGGCAACATCAATGGCACCAGCTTGCAGGGCGGCTTTTCTTTAGGCACGGGTTCGGGCAACATCGAGGCGGCGCAGGGCGGCCCGGGAGATGTGAAGGCCTCAACCGGCTCAGGCAACATCGGCCTGAAGAACCTGCGCGGTGGGCTGCATGCCTCGACCGGCTCGGGTGACATTAAAGTGGAAGGAACTCCGGCTTCGGCGTGGAAACTGGAGACGGGTTCGGGCAGCGTGGAGTTGTGGACGGGTAATGCCGCATTCACGCTGGATGCGTCGACCGGGTCAGGAAGCATTCGCACCGACCGGCAGATCACGATGCAAGGCGAATCCAGGCGCCACCGCGTGCGGGGCGACATTAGCGGTGGAGGCCCCATCGTGCGGGTCTCGACCGGCTCGGGGGATATTCGGGTTCACTGAGTGCTATCGGGCAGTGCCGGCTGCGTTCCTTGCCCATTACACTGGAAGTATGGTTCGCGTCTTTCGTCCACTCCCCGTGGAGCAGTTGAAACTTCTCGTTTTCGATCTGGACGGCACACTGATCGACTCGGCTCAGGATTTGTGCAACAGCGTAAATGCCGCGCTGGAGCACGTCGGCCGCCCATCGCTGCCCGATCCGGTGATTGCCAGCTTTGTGGGCAACGGCGCGCCCATGCTCGTGCGCCGCTCGCTGGCGCTGGCGACCGGCATAACTCCGGAGCAGGTGGACGAGGAACTGCAATCACGAGCGTATGGGTATTTTCTGGAGTACTACCGTGAGCACAAGCTGGACTTCACCTATGCGTATGAAGGCGTGCTGGAGGCTTTGAAAGCGTTGCGCGATTTGCACGATGCTCCCGGCGGCACGCCCAGGGCCATGGCCGTGCTGACCAACAAGCCGGTTCGCCCGGCGCGGCGCATCTGCGAGGCGCTGGGAATGGCCGGCTACTTTGCGCAGATATACGGCGGTGACAGCTTTACTGTGAAGAAGCCCGATCCGCTGGGGCTACGCACGCTGATGGACGAAACCGGTGCGCGGCCGGAAGAGACCGTGATGATCGGTGACAGTCAGGTGGATGTGCAGACGGCGCGCAATGCCGGCGTCTGGAGCCTGGGATGCGACTTTGGATTCGGGCCGCGGAACCTGATGGAGACTCTGCCGGATCTTGTGGTGGATTCAGCGACCGAGTGGCCGGCGGTGCTCAGCTCCATAAAGGCCGCCTGCTAGAGAGGCCTGATGATGCAAACGCGCGCGCTGCGCATCGTGCTGCCTGGCGGAAGCGGCCAGGTGGGCCGGATGCTGGCGCGCTTTTTTGCCGAGTGCGGTCATCATGTGACTGTGTTGACGCGCGGACCCTATACCGCGCCATGGCAAACCGTCCATTGGGACGGAATGAACCGCGGTCCGTGGATTGAAACCCTGAAGGGCGCGGATGTCTGCATCAACCTGGCCGGGCGCAGCGTGAATTGCCGCTACACCGAGGCCAACCGCAGAGAGATTTACGAATCGCGGATCGGGACAACCCGCCTGCTGAATGGCGTCATCGCCGAACTGGAAGATCCGCCGTTTGTCTGGCTGAATGCTTCGACGGCGACCATCTATCGCCACGCGCTCGACCGGGAGATGGATGAGTCTACTGGAGAATTGGGCGGCGGTGAGCGGATTTCAAGGCGGAGACGCGCGCCTGAGACATGGAATTTTTCCGTCGGCGTGGCCCGGGATTGGGAGGCAGCGTTCTTTGAGACGCCGACGCCTCGGACGCGCAAGGTGGCGTTGCGCAGCGGCATTGTGCTGAGCCCGGCGCATGGCAATGCCTTCGCCATTCTGTCGCGGCTGGTGCGCCTGGGGCTGGGTGGATGGCAGGGCCGCGGGCGGCAATATGTCTCTTGGGTTCACGAGGCTGATTTTGCCCGCGCGGTGGCGTTCTTGATCGCGCGCGAAGATGTGGATGGGCCGGTCAACGTGACCGCGCCCCATCCGGTGACTAACCGCGAGTTCATGGAGGCGCTGCGTGAAGCGTGGGAGATGCCCAACGGCTTGCCGGCTCCGTGGCCGGTGCTTCAGATTGCGGCGTTTCTTCTGCGCACAGAGACGGAACTGGTCCTCAAGAGCCGGTGCGTGGTACCGGGGCGGCTGCTGGATGCGGGATTCACGTTTCAGTTTCCGCGCTGGCCCGAGGCGGCCGAAGACCTGGTGCGGCAGCGACGCGAGATGGATGCTTGATCCAACCAGTTCACCGGACAAAACTGACCGCTGACCACCGACAACTGACAACTGACAACTATTCTTTCGGCGTAATATCCGTCACCGGCAAATCCCAGTGCGCCAGGAGAATCTCGAAGCGGCGTTGCTCCTCGCGCTGATACGTCGCCTGATCGGGCCAAAGCTGCCTGATGAATGTCTCCTCATCGGGGTTAGATCGGAA
>JAJZVZ010000224.1 GCA_021846945.1 Acidobacteriota bacterium
ATCTGGTGGCTGGTGACTTGCGGATTCTGCGCCGGTGTTCTCGGTGGGGCCTACGGAATGAATGGTCCGCCGCTGGTGATTTACGGGTCAATACGGCGATGGACGGCGCAACAATTCCGCGCCACGCTTCAGGCCTATTTTCTGCCTGCCAGTCTGATTGGCATAACCGGCTACTGGATGGCTGGACTCTGGGTTCCCGCTGTATCGCACTACTACCTGCTCTCACTGCCGGTTGCTTTGCCCGCGATATTCCTGGGGAGAATCATCAACCATCGCCTGCGGCGAGAAGTGTTTATGAAGTATATTTACCTGGGCCTGGGTGGAATCGGCGTGTTATTGCTCATTCAGGCAATCAGGGGGCGCGTCTGACACGGATTCCCGCTGCGTAGGCGCATGTACGCTACCGGTAAGGCAAGGGAAACCGCTACCTCCTCAAGATACAAAATCACGCGGTCAGGAAGCTTGCTACCACGCTCATCCGGGATAGCCGCCCCCGCATGCCGGACAGTAAACTGGTGATACAGGGAACAAACGGCAGACCGGGACTTTGCGAGCCTCTGGGTCATCCAGCTTCACCCGTAAGAGCCAACTTCCTTTGGAGACACCTTTTGCCTACGTATCGCAGATCGGTTGTGCCCACAAGATCCGGCACTGAAACACTGCCGCTGGTGGCCATTGTGGGGCGCCCCAACGTGGGCAAGTCCACGCTTTTTAACCGGCTCACGCGCAGCCGCCGCGCTATTGTGGGTGACGAGCCGGGCATTACGCGCGACCGCATCTACGGCGAATACGAGTGGGCTGGCCGAGGCTTTCGCCTTGTCGATACGGGCGGCATTGTGCCGGACGACCCTGAGTTGATTCCAGTCGAAATTTTCAACCAGGCGCGCGTGGCGCTCTCGGAATCTGACGCCGTGGTTCTGGTCATGGATGTGCGCACGGAGTTGGCCAGCCCCGACTACGACCTGGCCCGTATGCTTGCACGCAGTGGCAAGCCTGTTTTTCTGGCTGTGAACAAAGTGGAAGGCGAAGCCATGGCGCTGACTGCGGAGAACTTCCGCAGCTTAGGCATACGCAACGTCTTCCCCATCAGCTCGGAGCATGGCAAAGGAATCGGAGACCTGCTCGACGCCATCGCCGAGGCGATCCCTGCGCTCAAAAGCCAACCCGCGGAGGCCGTCGAAACCAGCCCACAGGAAGATGAGCAGGCCGCGGCTTCACGCCATCGCACGCACGGCGAGTTCGAGCAGCACGAAACCTCGGTGGCCATCATCGGCAGGCCCAACGTGGGCAAGTCAACGCTGCTCAACGCGCTCACCGGCACTACGCGCGCCATCGTTTCTCCCATCGCGGGCACTACGCGCGACGCGGTCGATGAAGTCGTCGAGTTTGAGGGCAGCCAATTGCGCTTTGTGGATACGGCGGGTATTCGGCGCAAGGGCAAGACACATCTGATGGCAGAAAAGCTCAGCGTGGTCATGGCGCGCCGCCATCTGGAGGCCGCCGACGTCGCCCTGTTGGTGATCGACGCCACTGAGGGCGTCACAGCCAGCGACGCCACCATCGGCGGATATGCGCACGAGAGCGGCCGCAGCATCATCATTGTGGTAAACAAGTGGGACGCCGTGACGACCGGCCGCACCGACGGCAAGCCCGCCGCCGACCGCGCCATCTTCGAGCGGCAGCTCCGCTCCGCGCTCAAGTATCTGGACTATGCGCCGGTGCTGTTTCTTTCAGCGCTCGAAGGAACCGGCTCGCAACATAAGGGAATGACGCGTGTGCTGCGCGAGGTAAAATCCATGGCGGCCGAGCGCCGTAAGCGCATCTCCACCGGCCAGATGAATCGCTTCCTCGAACAGATAGACTTTCAGCGCGCGCCAGTACCGATGTCGAAGCGCATTCGGATCTACTACATGACTCAAGCTGCCGTGGCGCCGCCCACGTTTGTTCTCTTCGCCGATCGAGATGTAAAGCTTCACTTCGCTTTTGAGCGCTTTCTCGAAAACCAGATTCGCGCAGCCTTCGGCTTCAAAGGAACCCCGATCTGGTTCAAGGTGAAGGCGCGCAATGCGGAGAAAAATGAGCCGTAAAATTCCGAAGGCCATTTCCGGTGCTCGGCCCCTGACGGATCACATACATTGGCGCCTTTTTAGCGCGGAGCAGCCCAGGCATGATAACTGTTGAGCAGAAACTGCCCGCCCAGAATCAGCAGCCAAATCCAGAGCGCAAATCGCAACGGCCTGTGCGAAACGCGCGCACTAAAGAACGTTCCGAAGACCGCGCCGACAACACCGACCGCGATCAACTGCAGGAGCAACTCCGTGCTCGCGCCAAATGCGAACCAATGCGCGCCGCTGCCCAGCAGCGAAACCACCAGGCCGAAGACGATATCGGTTCCCACCACCTGAGAAGGCGCTAAATCAGTAAGCCCGAGCAATGCGGCGTTGCCCAATGCACCGGCGCCGGCGGAAGAAAATCCCACCTCCACGCCCACCGGCAACATGATCCAGGCGAGCCACTGGCTGCGATCCCGCGCACCTCGCTCCTGCCGCATGGGACGAAATAAATAGAGAATCTGCCAGCTTGCCGTGGCAATGAGTATCGCGCCGAGCAACGCTTTGAGCAGATTTTGCGATCCGGCCGTGACAAGATGGCGAAGAGCCAATGAGCCAACCAGAATTCCGGGGACTCCGCCGGCCAGCATGAAGTAGAGCGAGCGCCATGCCACATGGCCGCGAATGATCTGCGCCGGCGCCAGAATCAATTTGATCGCCGCCGAAAACGTCAGCCCGATTCCAACGGCAGCCGCCGCAGGCACCCGGAGAAAGAGCACCAGGACCGGCACCGTGATGGTGCCCGCGCCGACGCCGGTCAGTGCAATGAACAATGCAATGAAGAAACCAATGACGTACTGCATCCGATCGACTCGATATTTTTATCCCGGGCCTCGCAATCGAGACCCGGGATGCACCAATTTCTATTTCAGCGAGGACGCCTCAATGTGGATCCCACACTCCACCTTGTAGCCGCCCCAACGCCCGGAGCGCGGATCATTGGGATCGAGCGGTAGCGACGTGCACGGCTCACAGCCAATCGAGGTAAAGCCACGCTCATAGAGCGGTAGCGGCGAAATTCCGAACTGCTCGCACGCATACCAAACGTCGCGCGTTGTCCACGCAGCCAGCGGAGCCAGCTTGAGCACCTGCTTTCCGCCGGGCAGCGTAAAGAGCGCTGACTCCTCCAGCGCCGCGCGGCTCCGTGCCTGCTCGCGCCGCAGCCCGGTCAGCCACACGCGGTATTGCGCCACAGCCTTAAAAAGCGGCTCGACCTTGCGCAGTTTGCAGCACTGGTCGGGCGCGGAGCGATACAAAAGCCCGTGCTCTGCCTCCTGCTCGTGGACTGTCTTTTCCGGTAGCAGGTTGATAAGATTCAACCGCCATTCGCGCGCCATCTGGTCGCGATAAGTATAGGTTTCCGCAAAGTGGTAACCGGTATCGAGAAAGAGAATGGGAATCGCAGGATCCAATTCCAGAGCCAGCTTGGTCAGCAGCATGTCTTCCGCTTGAAAGCTGCACGTCAGACACGCATCGCCGTTGCCGGTGATCTCACGCGTAAGTACTGCCCGCGCTGCTTCAACCTTGCTCTTTACCTGAGTGGCAATTTCTACTTTACTCGTCACAAGCCCGCCTTTTCTGAAGGAATGAAAATGCCGATAGTGTGTAGCAGTTGGTGAACAGCAGCAACCGCACCAATCGCATCGTTCGCGTTGTGTGTAAGGCGCTGACCTTCGATGTGAACTGAGAGAACATCTTCATAATTCGCACGCATGACGAGAGAAAGAAGCCCAGACTGGGTGGCGAAGCCTGTAACAATCGCCAGCAAATCAGGATGGAGCAAAAAGACTTCATGGTCTGCATCGATGCGGCTGGACACGGTTCCCGCGGTAAAGATGGAGCGCTCGATCGTATCCAGAAGTTCTGCAGGGCCGGCAAGTTCTATAACTCCACCGCGGTGTCCCCAACGTGCCTCGCGTTCGCCTACGGTGACAGGCCCCCACGCATATACATCATCGGCTCCGCCTTCTGCCTCCTGGCTTGATGCCGCCGTAATCATGCCTGCCGCGACCGTGCCGTTGGTTTCTGAATCAATCAAAATAAATGCGCCCGTGCTGCGATTCTCTCTATAACTGTCGAGCGCGATTGGCCGCAGCAGGTTGAGCGAAACAACGCCGATGTCGTTCATCCGCAATATGTCGGCTGCCTCGCGTGTAAGTGCGCCGACATTGGTACGGTGCTCAATCGTGGAGATAAATGCCGGCACGGCGTGGCTGGTGTGCTTCAGCAGATAACGACGCCGCCGGTCGAGTGGACGCTGATCCATCCAGACCAGCGCGGCCTTTACCCTCTTCGCCACCGTTGCCGGAGAATCGGCGGAGACGATCAGATCGCCGCGGCTGATATCGAGTTCGTGATCGAGCACGAGCGTGACTGAGAGCGGCGCGGCAGCTTCATCCAGATCGCCGTCCCATGTGACGATGCGCTTTACCTTGGCGCTGCGGCCGGAGGGCAGCACCGACACGGTATCGCCTGGGCGTACAACTCCTGAAGCGATCTGACCGGAGAAACCACGGAAGGTATGATCGGGTCGAAGAACACGCTGCACAGGAAAACGGAACGGCGTCGTGCGCGCATCCTGTGAGGACGGCAAGGATTCCAGCAATTCCAGCAACGATGTGCCTTTGTACCATGGCATCGCTTGAGAACGGTGCACGATGTTGTCGCCGGCCAGGGCACTTACAGGAATGAATGTGGCTTCGAGCGGATTGCCGGTACCTGCTGCAATCTGTTCAAGCACAGACGTGAACTCGGACTCGATCACGCGGAATGCGCTTTCATCATAGCCGACCAGGTCCATCTTGTTCACCGCAACCAGAATGTGGCGCACACGCAGCAGCGATGCAATATATGCATGACGCCGGGACTGGAGAAGAACGCCTTTGCTGGCATCGATGAGCACCACGGCGGCATCGGCGGTAGAAGCGCCGGTGGCCATGTTGCGCGTGTACTGCTCGTGGCCGGGCGTATCCGCGATGATAAATTTGCGCCGTGCCGTAGAAAAGTAGCGATACGCAACATCGATGGTGATGCCCTGCTCACGTTCGGCGCGAAGGCCGTCAGTGAGCAGGGCAAAGTCGATCTGCCCGGGAGCGGTCGTTCCCTTCCCTTCGATGGAGCGCACCTGATCTTCGTAGACAGACTGCGTGTCATAGAGCAGGCGGCCGATGAGTGTGGACTTGCCGTCGTCTACGCTGCCGGCCGTTGAAAAACGCAGCAGGTCCTTCGCGCGCTCGCGCTCAAGAAAGTCCTCAATGGAAAATGCAGGAGTGATCATTGCTGACATTTAGAAGTAGCCCTCCCGCTTCTTGATCTCCATCGAGCCTTCCTGATCGTGGTCTATGACGCGATTGGCGCGCTCCGAGGAGCGAAACGAAAGCAGCTCCGCAATGATGGCGGGGATTGTGTCCGCATCCGAACGAATGGCTCCGGTACATGGGCTGCAGCCGAGCGAGCGCAGCCGGCACTTTACGAATTGCGGCGTCTCTGCCGGCCGCGCCACAAATGATTGCTCGATCGGCAGAAGTGCGTCGCCACGCACATACATGAGCCGTTCTTTGGCGAAATAGAGATCGACGACCGGAATCTTTTCCTCGTGGATGTACTGCCACACATCCATTTCCGTCCAATTTGAGAGCGGAAAGACGCGAATGCTCTCGCCGGGATGAACGCGGGCGTTGTACAAGCTCCAAAGCTCGGGGCGCTGGTTCTTCGGGTCCCACTGTCCCGCGCTGTCGCGGAAGGAGTAGATGCGCTCCTTGGCGCGCGATTTCTCTTCATCGCGCCGTGCGCCGCCAAATGCCGCGTCAAAGTTGTAGTGACGCAAAGCATCAAGCAGCGCCTGCGTCTTGAGCAACGCGCAACAGCGTTTGGTGTCCAGAGCGATAGGATTGGTTCCGGCAGCGATGGCAGCTTCGTTGCGCCACACCAGCAACTCCGCGCCAATCGAACGAGCCATCTCGTCGCGAAAGCTGAGCATCTCGGCAAACTTGAAGCCCGTATCAATGTGTAGCAGAGGAAACGGAATCGGCGCGGGATAGAAGGCCTTTTGCGCCAGGCGCAACATCACCGACGAGTCCTTGCCGATGGAGTAAAGCATCACCGGGCGCTCAAACTCTGAAGCGACTTCGCGAAGAATGTGGATGCTTTCCGCCTCCAGCATGCGCAAGTGGCTCTGGTGCGGAGAAGCTTGGAATTTCGATGAGAGCGATTGTGACAGAACTTCATTTTCAGCGACCGGCATATGCAGACCTCTCTGTTCATAGGGAAGTTGCTGAAGGCCGGCGCACGCAGAGACAAACCCAGCTGTTCAGCAACGGGTGCGTCGTCTGGATCGGTTGTGCTGGAAGATCAGAGACTAGCGGGGACACCCGTCGAAGATGTTCGACAGGCGACAACAAGTGCGACTTAGAGAAGCGCGAACCATGTGTAAGCCGATTCTAGCAAAGCATCGCATCGAGAACAATAGCCGTATCCCCGCAAAAATACTGCATAAATGCGGATGATTGCAATCGATTGAAGCAGCTTCGCAAGCGTTCAAACTCTCATTGCATGGCCGCTGCTGCGACGGTCGCATCGAGCGCCGAACTTTGGCGCGTGGCATCGGCAGCGTCAAACGGACCTTGCCAATAGCCGCCAAACTCATGATTGGGCCCCTGATCATTGGTCCATATGCTGCTGGCATTTGCGTCAGCAAAGGCTTTGTATTGCGCTCGCAGCGGAGATCGGA
>JAJZVZ010000041.1 GCA_021846945.1 Acidobacteriota bacterium
TGTCGACACGAGGAGCTTGTGCAGAGGGATTCTGTGCGGAAAAGGCGGAAAATCCGCATGCGCTGATGATCGCCGCAGCAACTAAAGCGACCCGGATCGGAAACCCACTTGCGCGCTGAAGCATGAGGTGCTCCTTCAGGGCCTTTTGCGGGGGCCCTACCTTTCTTGGCCCATCCTGGCTATGATCTGTTGATTCAACTCCTGTGCCGCCTTGCTTCCCGGTTCCAGTTTAAGGGCTTGACCGGCTTCAGTGCCGGCAGCAGTCAGGTCGCCGGATTCAAGATCGAGGCGCCCGAGCACCAGGTAAGCCTGGGCCGAGGGATCGAGCGCCAGGGCCGCCTGGGCTTCCTTGCGGGCATCGGCAGCATCGCCGGAGCGCTGGCGAACTTCGGCCAGACCGGCATGGGCCTGGGCAACTTTGCCATCGGCGGTGATGGAGGATTGAAAAAGGCGCTCGGCCTCAAGCAACAGGCCGCGGTCCAGATAGCCCTGCGCCTGTGCGGAGAGCTTGAGTGCCCGCTCACGCGGCGGGAGCGCAGCCAGGCGCGCTTCATCCATCTCGTTCATCATCTGTGCGGCCTGACGGAAGGCGGCGGCGTCAAAGTCACGCACGATGCGTTCAAGGGGATCGGCTTCGGCGCCCGCGCTTTGCGCACCGGAGGATTGCTTCCATGCGGTCTGCAGCGCCTGTGCCTCGGCGTCACTGGGACGCAGGCGCAGGCACTGGGTCAGTTGGGTCATGGCTTCAGCGGTGTCACCGCGGTGCTTCAAGCTCACCGCCAGGTTGAAGCGATAGTCGGCGTTATTGGGATCGGCGGTGACGGCCTCGCGAAAGAACGCGGAGCCGTCGTGGCTCTGGCGGCTTACAGCGACGCCTTCATTGTTGACAACCTCGGCGAGCGGCAAAATGCGAGCCACCCCGGCAAAGGCCTGTTGAGCGTTGGGGTAATCGCCAGAAAACAAGAGTGATAGCCCGCGGTAAAAGCCTGCCTCCAGGGCGTCGCGATTGCTGTGGCTTACTCTGGCGAAGGCATCGGCCGCCTTCTCATATTCCTGGTCGTCGTAATAGTTTCGGCCCAGGGCCATCCAGGCCAGGCTGAAATTCGGGCTCAATTGCACCGCCTGCAGGAGGTGTCGCTGCCGCTCGGCCTGGTCAGGCTCGGTGATGCCTCGGATGTATTGCTCGAAGGCATCGAGGCGCGTCCCGGCCCCGGCGGCGATAAAGGTCTGCTCGGAGATGTTCAGAGCCGGGTCGAGCTGGCGGGTGAGCTTCCAGGCCAGCGAATCGAAGACATTCATCATGTCGGTTAGCTTGCCAACCGAGGCTACGGCCGGACTCATGCGCAGGTGGGGCACATTGATCAGTTGCGCCTCGGCGATGATATCGCCGCCATCCATCCTGTAGCTGCCCACGATGATGGAATCGGCGTCCAGCGTTTGCGCGATTTTGAGCGCCGTCGCGCGGGAGGGCTGAAATCCCTGAGGCAGCCCGAGATGATCCAGCGCGTAGATGCGGTCATCGCGGCGCATGGGAGCAAAGCCGGCGGAGGCAAAGCGGCTGCTGAGGATTTCGGCTGCGGCCTCGCGAATCCACTCCAGGCTGGGCTGTCCGGTGTGGTTGTCAAAAGGCAGGACAAGGAGAATGCGCCCGCGGTCTTCAGTGGAGTGAGGCGGGCCACTGGCCGCAACCGCCTGAGCCAGTACGCAAACATCTGAAAGAAAGATGCTTGCAATCAAAAGGCTAGTGGTCGCAACGAGCCGTCTTAGACGGCGGGAGCGATTCGGAAACGAAATGAACACGACAGGCTGATTATAGGCTCTGCGGCTTCCGCTGTGGCCTCGGCCTTTGGCTGCAGAAGCTCAGCGCACACGCTGACCGGCACCGGATTCGAGGCGCGCTTCGACCTGGTGGTTGAAATGGATGAGAGCGATCCACATTCCATCCTCGTCGCGCCGCCAAACCAGCTTTCCGCCGAGCCGCTGCGCGATGATTGCCGGCGACAGATCGTGATGCAGGCCGAAGTAGCGTTCATCCATGGATTCGCCAATCCTGCCCAGGTTGAAGAGTCCCGGCGGAGGTTCATATTTGGTGGAGAAGACAAGCGCCGCAGAGTACTTTTCGGGTTCGGCGGCCGCGCGGGCGATCTCGGCGGCGGTGAAATCGTCGATCGCGCAAACCTGGAAAGGCTGCTTCAGGTAGCCCAGTTCCGGACGGGTCAACTCGTCGGTCATGGGCCAGGCGGTAAGCACAGTAGCGTCCGGGTAGCGCTTCTTGAGCTGGGCAATTCCCGCAAGCTGCATGCGGACCACCCGAGCGTAAGCCAGGTTGTCCTCCGGGGCAAAGCCATACGGCGGATTGATGAAGAGTCCGACGAGAAACGCTGCCGCGGAAAAGAGCGCCAGACCGTGCCAATAGGGAACCCGGCGGTAGAAGATCGAGACTGCCAGCAGCAATATCAGCGGATACATGGGCAACAGGTACCGGTTAAGCAGCGCGCCGCCCAGCACGCTGAACATGAGCGCATTGACCAGCAGCAGCACGAAGATGCGGAGCCGGACCGGCAGGCCGAGGGCGGCGCGTTCGCGCCCTTCGGCGTCGGGCAGCGGCGGAAGCAGCAAGGCAGCGAAGCCCATGAGCACCGGCACGAAGAGGTTCATGTGCGCCGTTAGATCAAGGATGCGGTGGCCGAATGCCACCAGAATACGCAGGGGCGAGAGCGTGGCGACAGCGTTATAGCGTAGGTATTCCGGGTTGCCGAAGAGGTTGCCGGTCTTGGCGTAGTGCCAGGCATACCAGCCGATGAGCGGCAGCACGCTGGCAGAGAGCCATGCCGTTTCGCGCCAAAGGCGCGTCCGCGCCAGACCACGGGTGCGAAAACCATCCACGAGCGTCATGGCGGCCAGGGTCAGCGGAATGGCGATTGCGGTTTCTTTTGAGAGCGCAGCGGCGGCAAACCACAGCGCCGCAGTGACAGGTTTGCGGTCGCGCTCGGGCAGTGCGTACACCAGCCCCCACAAGGTGCAGGCTGCCGCGAAGATGTCGGCGTGGGCCATGGAACTCTGGGCAAACCAGATGGGGTAGAGCGCGGTGAGAACAACCGTCCAGAAGGCGACCGAGGTCACACCCATCAGGCGCATGGCCAGCCGCCAGACGGCGAGCAATCCCAGCGAGGCCGCCATCAGCACCGCCTCGCGGGTCATCTCGGGCGAAAAACCAGAGAGCTTCCACCAGAGCGCAAGGTAAATGCTGGCCAGGGGCGGATGTGAGTTGCTCAGCGTGGTGGTGGGAATCAGGGAGCCGGTGCGGAAGAAGTCCCAGGCCGCGGGAATATAGTAGCCCGCCTCGTCCCAGTAGTAGGGAAGGCGCAACAGGCTGAAGTGGCTGATGTAAAGTGCGACAAAGATGACTGGAAAGATCGTCCAGTTGGGCAGCGGCGCATCCAGCCGCGGACGTAGAAGTCTTCTTAATCGCAATCCATCGCTCCTTGGCGCTGTTCGCTTTGGTTGGCCCCTGCTGCCATCTCTCTGCTCCTTGGCGGACACCCTGATCCCTGATCCCTAATTCACCGGTCCCTGCGGGAAGTTTGGCCCCTTCGGCTCAAGGTTGAGCGAACCGAAGGCCTGTTCGTACTGGGCGATGTTCTGGCCCAGCACATTCCACAAAGCTTTGGCCTGCTGCGGGCTCAGGAAGATGGCCTGGTGGTTGCGGATGGTCACCTGATCAGGGCTGTCGCTGGAGGCGAGGCCGAAGACGAGCTGGAAGTCCCAGACGCTGACCCGCACCTGGACGCTGTTGGCATAAGACTCGCGGTAGTCGGGTGTCTGAGCAAGATTCAGTTGGGGTTGCTGCGAAGTTGGATTCATGATTCCACCAGATTACGCCGGAAGGGGTTGGGATGCCGAGCGTTTGCGCTAGAAATGCGACCGTTCACTCGCTGTTTGCAGACAGGCCCCGTCTCTTGTCTGCGAAGTGTATGCACAGGGTATTGGCAATCAGCTAGAAGCTGGAAGCGAACCTCAGGTCGACGGCCAGGGGGCAGCCTTCGCAAAGGGCGGTTCGGCGGCAATGCGCTTTGCCCACGACGACGGTGAGGGCATGAAATTCATTGAAGAGGCGCGCCTGGCTCTGCGTGGGATCGGCGGCGAAGGCGCGGCGGGTGAGATCCGCGAGAGCATCGTAGCGTCTGGAGCCGTTGGGAACTTCGATGAGGCGGTGGCGTTCCGCGATGCGGGCGAGATACTCGTCGGCGACCGGGACGGGATGGCCAAGAGCGTAGAGCAGAATGGCGTCGGCGGTTTCCGGACCGACGCCGGGCAACGCCAGAAGGCGGCGGCGGAGCGCAGCCGTGGGCGTGGCCGCGAGGATGTCGAGCGAGCTGCCGAACTCGGCGTCGAGCATGGCCACAAAGGCCTTGAGCGCGGGGGCCTTGCGGGTGATGAAGCCGGAAGGCTGGATGAGACGGCGCAACTCGCCGAGGGGCAAAGCGCGAATGCCTTCGATCGTAAGCGCTCCGGCGGCGCGCAGGTTTGCCAGCGAGCGCTCGACGGCGATCCAGGCTGTGTTCTGTGTGAGGTAAGCGCCGAGGACAACCTCAAAGGGGGCTTCCGCCGGCCACCAGTGCTGAGGGCCGTAGGCCTCGGCCAGATGATCGTGCATCCGGCGCAGGCGGTGTTCAGGTTCCAGCCGGTGAAGGCGCCTCACGTCAGCGAACCCTCGTCGGGCGGGGTTTTGAGTTGCATCTTCCACTCCACGATGCGGGCGCGGGCGGAAGCGGCCTCAGCCTGGGCCACATAGCCGGCTTCCCGCAGCGAGATGGAGAGCGTGGTGTGCGCCAGCGGATCGTTGGGCGTGAGCACGGTGAGCGCCATGGCGGCGGCGACCGACTGGTTCAGCCGGCCGGCATCGCGCAGAGCGCGAACCAGCCCGTGGTGCGCTTCCACGAAATCAGGATCGATCGCGACAGCTGCGCGAAAAGCATTGGCAGCCTCGACAGGCAAACCTGAGGCAAGCAACTTGAGGCCACGCTCGAAGAGCGACGTGGCATTCGGGGCTTCGTCGGAGATCACGGCTTCTTACAGAATAAAGGCTCGGCCCGCTGGAGGGCCGCTCAGTCCCCGGCTCCGTCTGTTTCCCGGACCGAGTATAAGCAGGATCGACTTCAGTTCGAGGAAGAAGGCATGGAGCGGATATAAGCAATCAGCGCTTTCATGTCGGGAGGGTCTAGGTTCGTGAGAGGCATGCCTCCCTCCTGCATGCGGATCGTGTGGTGGCGGAGCAGGTTTTCGAGAACACTCGCCGGGAGCAGCGAGGCGGTACCGGCCAGCGGGGGCGCGGCGACGGTTCCGTGCAAGCCGCCTACTCCGTGGCAGTTCGCGCAGGACATGCTCTGGAAGATCTTCTGGCCCTGCAACTCCAGCGGAGTGAGCGGTGCGGGCCGCGCTGCGGCGGCCTGCGCAGGCGCCTGGGCAACGGTGGACTGTGCCGGCGCGGATTGTGGGCTCGTGGCTGCGGTCTGAGTGCTGGGACGAACCCGCGCTCCCGGCGCTGCGGCAGTAGCCGGCTGCAGGCTGGAGAGATAGGCGACTAGCTGCTTCAACTGGGCATCGTTCACCGTCGGGGTGGGCATGCCGCCATCGCGCATCTTGCTGTTTGGGTGGCGGAGCAATTGAGGCAATTTGTCGCCGGGGTATTTCTTCGCGATCCCGATCAGCGACGGAGCAAAGCGCGTTCCCTGCGCCGTCGGCCCGTGGCAGGCTGAACATCCCTGCGAGAGGAAGATGGCTCGCCCGGGACTTGGAGCGGTTGCAGTTGCGGAGACCGGGGCCGCGCTCTGCGGAGTTGATGCTCCCATAGAGGCAGGCGGAGCGGCGGCCGCCACATTTGCGGCAGATGAGGCCGCGGCAGGCGGGCCCATATCCGGATACGGGACGCTGCCGCCACGGGGGGCAGTCGAATTTGCGGCTCGTGGCTGCGGTTGTGGCTGCTTCGCCCCCAGTGTGCGCAGATATGCGATCAGGGCGTTGCGCTGCTCCGGAGTGCCAACCAGGGGCGGCATTCCGCCAGCCCTCATTTTGGCATTGGGGTTTTGGAGGAGCTGCGCCAACTGATCGTCGGAGAGGTGAGCAATCAACGGAGCAAGCGCAGGCGCGACTCCGCCCTGTCCGGCCGGCCCGTGACAGGCAAAGCAGGAGCGCTGCTGGAAGAGCTGCCGTCCTTCGGCAACGGCAGCCGACGTCTGCGAAGACGCTGCCGCCTGGGGCTGTTCCGCCGGCGCGGCGCTGGTGGTGGTTGCGGGTGCAGCGGCCCGCCCGCTCGCGGAGGGTTGCGGAGCGGTGCCTGACGTTGCCTGCACATTAGCCTCGCTCGTTCCGATCACTCCCAGATAGGCAAGCAGGGCATTCATGTCGCTGGCGGAGAGATCGAAGGACGGCATGTGGCCGGCTCGCATTGCGGCATTCGGGTTATGCAAGAGCGCGATCAACTGCGGCTGAGAGAATTTTTTTGTGATGCCTTCGAGGCTGGGCGCCATCGTGGTCCCCAGGCCAACGTCCCCGTGGCAGCCGGAGCATCCGTGCCCCTGGAAGATTCCCCGGCCTTCCGATACGAGAGGGCTCACAGGACCGATAGGAAGGGCCAGCGGGCCTGTTCCGCCGGGCGACTCCATATAGGGGTGAAACGGCGCTTCGGTGTAAGCCTTCTCCTGCTTGGCCTGGAGGGCGAGTTGAGCGGCGATGGACGGGTCATCCTCGTCATCGAGGCGGCTCCTTACGCCAAGAAAGATGATGCCCAGCATCACGAAGGCGACTGCCAGCACAGGAATCGGCCTGCGCCAGGGCCGGCGCTCCAGGCTGCGGTCGAGAAACGGCAGCAAGAAGAAGAGCGCCGCAAGCAGGCCGGGGGTGACCACCACCGCGAAGACGACTTTCGGGCCTTCCCAGAACTTGAGCCACTCGAACATGGGCAGGTAATACCACTCGGGCCGGGGCAGAAAGTGCGTATCGGCGGGATTGGCGATGGGGCCGAGAGTGAATGGATGGAAGTACGCAAGGCAGCCCAGGCCCATCATGAGCAGCAGAGCGAAGGCCATGTCCATCAGCACCTGGCGGGGATAGAATCCCTGCGGCGGCAGCTTAGGCTCAATCGGATCTTCGTTAATGGGACCGGCCGCGCCGGCCTTGCGGAACAGAAAGATGTGGATCGCGATGAACGCGAAGATGGCGCCGGGAATCAGGAAGACATGGGCCACGTAAAAGCGCGACAAGGTGAGCGTGCCGATGGTGTCGCCGCCGCGCAGCAGCCTGGTAAGCCATTCGCCGACGAAGGGAACCTCGCCGACGATGTTCGTGCCCACCGCGGTTGCGAAGTACGCTTTCTGATCCCAGGGCAGCAGATAGCCCGTGAAGCCCATTCCCAGCACCAGGAGCGAAAGCGTGGCTCCGGAGATCCAGAGAAGCTCGCGTCTCCCCTTGAACGAGCCATAGAGAAATGTCTGCAGAAAATGCAGCGCGAGCACAATAATCATCGCGCTCGATCCGTAGGCGTGCAGGCTGCGCAGGAAGTCGCCCGCGGCCACTTTCTTGATGATGTAGGCTACGCTGGTGTGCGCAGTCTCGGCCGACGGTACGTAATAAAGCGCAAGGCAAAGTCCGGTGATGATCTGCGAGATGAAGATGAAGATCAGTCCCGAACCAAATACATAAGCGAATCGCGCGCCGCCCGGAACGGGCTCATCGAGCGATTCCTTCATCAGCTTATCCACTCCGGCGCGTCTGTCGAGCCAGTGGAATACGCGTTTCGACAGGCTCCCGCCCTGGGGTGCGGCGGAGTCTACCTTCTCTTTTTTGTCCACAGCATGACCCTCATCGCGGTTAGCTTAACTCTTCTTTGTTGGGCACGTTCGACCGGAAAAACTCAAAATGGACCTGCAATTTTCCGTTCTTGATGCGAGTAGGCAGCCGATCCATGCCGCGGGGCGATGGGCCGGAGATAACCTTTCCATCGGCCTGAAAAACGCTTCCATGGCAGGGGCAGACAAAGTCAGTCTGCGCGGCCTGCCAGGAGACGCTGCAACCAAGATGGGGGCAAATGGCGGAAAGGATTTCAAACGTCCCATCAGATTTGCGGTTCACGTAGACTGATTGAGCCGACACAACCTCGCGCCAGCCGTCGAGTTGGGCGAAAGTGATGGTTTTGCGCACCGGAGTGGCATTCTCGGCGAACTCGCTTACGTCGCCTACCTCCGACCACTCGGCTCCCGAAGCCTTGGCGTAAAGCGGGTAAAGCACATACCGCAGCACCGGCACTGAAAGTAGCGCGCCCATCCCCGCCGTTCCGATCGCCAGCAGCGCCCCGAAGAAGGAGCGCCGGTTGATGACGATCACATCTTTGTTGCCGGCGATATTGTCTCTGTGAATTTCCTGTTGCACGCCGTCTCCTAGAAGTTCAGCCACAGAGCCATATACACGGTGTTGTTATCGGATGCATTCCGCATCGCACCGTCGTAGTTTGTGCTCGCGCCGTTGAATTTGAAGTACCCTGAATAATTGAAGTCGATGTCGATGTTTTGAACCGGCCAGTAGCCGAATTGCGCGATATAGCCGCTGGTATCGGGGATGCCATTGTTACTGCCGGTAAGCGGCGCGGGTGCATAAAGCAGAGCATCGCGGTTCCCGGTTGTAGAGAACAGCGCGCCCGTCGCGCTGTATCTGCTTCTCCAGTGATAGGTGCTATCCAGCTTGAATGTGTTCAGGTGGTTCTGTTTGGTGCTTGCGCCTCCAGCCTGATAGGTGGCGCCCAGGTTTGACTTTTCGTGAATATAAGTTCCGTGCATATCCAGGAGATTGGCGCCGAATGGGTGTTCATATTGAAAGTCGAACGAGGGGTCCACATACCGGTCTTCCGGGCCGGACACCGCATTGGGGAATGAGTTGACAAAGATGCCGTAGGTGCCGACCTCGAGGTAATTGTCACCCCAGGTCTGCTGCCACGCGGCTCGCCAGTAGGGCGCGACTCCGCTGATGTTGTATTGCTGCCCCGTTCCAGTTACCGGCGTCGGGGCTCCGGCGTGTTCCGATCGGTAGACGGTAATGTCCGCATAGAGGTGGTTGTTCCAGAGACCGTAGCCGCCCACGCCCGCCACGTCCTGGCCCAGGGTGCCATTGATCAGCGGATTGGCGATCGGGTCCACGCCGGAGGCGGTCGATATCCAGGGAAATCCCCATGCGGGCGTGCTGTTCCACACGTCTTCAACGGTTGGATTGTTGTTGAGCGTGATGCCGTACTCCAGGTTCTTCCCCGCAAGCTTGCCCTGATTGGCATAACGCAGGTCGGTGTTGTCCATGCCGAAGTGATCGTCAGCGTGCGAATAGGTAACCTGCGCCAGTCCGCCGAAGTGCGAGGCGAATGCGCCCGCGAGAAAAATGCTCAGTTGCTGCGGAAACCCCGCGGAGTTGTTCTGGCTTGCCGGCTGATTCGACTGGTAGGCGGTGTTCGACATCAGCATCATGATGGAGATCGGAATATTTTTGGAAAGGAAGAGATCCTTGGCATTGCCGATCTTGTCTTTGGCGGTCGTGTCCGTCAGCAGATATCCGCGCAGCTTGAAGTTGCGTCCGAAGGCTGTTAACTCAGGTGGATTGGTATGGCATACATTGCAGGAGAGGCCCGTCTGGCGAGCAAAACTAGGCACTGCGTAGGCGCAATTCAAACAGCACAAAAAATACGCGCCCGCGAGAAGTCGCAGGATCTTTTGCATTCTTCAACCTTTTTGCCGATCGGGCCGGCACAGAAACCCGACTCGGGGAAAGTGTTTATGTATGATGCAGCGGAAATTCTAGCGAATCCGCCACCTTTGAGTGGGATGCAGGGAATTACGGGGAGGGTTGACTCTCCGCGTTTTTCCAGCACCAGGGAATTCCGTTCATCGCTGGCGGCCGGTCACTCTGAATGGGGAGTATTGGCCTGATTCTATTTTAGGAGGTTTCCCGGTGATCGGCAAGCAGAACTCCATCTCTCCACGCGGACGGAAATCCTCGCAGACAGAAGTGCATCTATTAGTCTCGCAGCGTCAGGCACAGTTTTGGAGTAACTGCTCATTTGCGGTGGAACCGGGTAGGATTACTTCTGTCATGGGGAGCGATGAGGAATCGAAATACCATCTTCTTCATGAAGGATCGAGAACGCCGGGTTGTTTCATGCAGCGCAAGCCGGGAGGCGCAAAATGAAAAGTCATACTGAGTATCTTATATTTGAGACCCGCAAGCGACGGGAGATGGTTCACATTACCGACGAGGTGGAGCGGATTGTGCAACGCAGCGGCGTGAGGGATGGGCTGTGCTTTGTCTCGCCGATGCACATCACGGCTGCGATCTACGTCAACGACCTGGAAGGTGGGCTCATCGAGGACATCGGCGAGTGGCTGGAAAAGCTGGCGCCGGCGCGGCCCGATTACAGACACCATCGCACCGGCGAGGATAACGGCGACGCCCACTTGAAGTCGCTGCTGCTGCACCATGAAACCACGCTGCCGGTGACCAATGGAAAGCTGGATCTGGGCACGTGGCAGCGCGTCTTCTACGCCGAGTTCGACGGTCAGCGGAAGAAGAGGGTGATTGTGAAGGTGTTGGGCGTGGAGTAGCGGCGTTCGCGCAGGTAATACCGCTAGCCCGCAGGCGAGCCAGCCCCGCTTATTCGCCGGGCACCGTGCGCGCTTTGCCTCCCGGCTGCGCAGGATCCGGCGCGGAGAAATTGATGATGGTCCGCGGCAGAATTACCAGATCGACGCGGCGGTTTTCCGCGCGGCCCTGCGCGGAGCCGTTGCTTGCAACCGGATGGAATTCAGCGTAGCCGGCCGCAGAGATCCGGTCTGGCGGTATGGTCTTCATTTCGAGAAAGAGGCGGGCGATGCGTGTGGCGCGGGCCGTCGAAAGCTCCCAGTTGGAATCGAATTGCGCATTGTGGATGGGAACGTTGTCGGTGTGGCCTTCGATGCGCACGTCATAGGGGGTGCGGCTCAGCGTGGCCGCAATCCGGCGCAACGCAGGGAGAGCCTCAGGGCGCGGAGTGGCCGAGCCGGAGCCGAAGAAGCCGGCCTCGCGCAAGCTGATTACCAGCCCATCGCGGCCCATATAGATGGTGACGGTGTGCCTCTCGATCTGGCCGGAAAGAGCCTTGGCAAGTTCGCGGTGGATGTGTTCGAGATCCAGCTTGATTTGGCCGGGGGTAAGCACGTCCGCGGCCATGTCGATGTTTGCGGGCATAGCTGGCTGAGCGGCGCCGCCCGATGGGGCGTTCCGGTCGCCGGGCCCGCGCAGGTCGTGAGGAACGATGCCCAGCGAGCGGAATGCGTAATCGATGGCGGCCGGGATCTCCGACTGCTTCTTCTGGTTGGCCGTGGCGAAGGCGTAGAGGACGACGAAGAACGCGAAGAGCAGCGTGATGAAGTCGGCATAAGAAATCAGCCAGCGGTCGTGGGAGACGCGGCTCCTGGATTCGCGTGGAATCATGCGGCGCGTTCCTTTCTGTCGCGTTCCGTGTGATCGAGGAAGCCAGCGAGTTTTACTTCGATCATGCGCGGGTTCAGGCCTTCAAGAATGGAGATGACGCCTTCGAGGATCATCTCGCGGCGCCGGTGATCTTCCTGGATGCGCTGGCGCATCTTGCCGGCAAAGGGCAGAAAAAAGAGATTGGCGATGCCGACACCATAGATGGTCGCAACAAAAGCTACGGCAATGCCGCGCCCCACCTCCTGCATGTTGTCGAGATGGTGCATGACTTGAATCAGGCCCAGGATGGCGCCGAGGATGCCGATGGTGGGCGAAAAGCCGCCAGCCGACTCGAAGACCGCCGGCAGCCGCTCTTCGCTTTCGGTGGTGGAGTCGAGGCGCACGCGCATGATTCTGCGCAGGTCGTTGGGTTCGGTGCCGTCGACGGCCAGCATCAGGGATTGCTTGAGGAACGGATCCTCGATGCTCTGCAAATCCGCGTCGAGCGAGACCACGCCGTGACGGCGCGCCTTATTGGCAAAGGTAACCAACTGGTGGATGAGCTGGACATTCTGCTTGCGGGGCGCGGCAAAGACATGGACGAGGCTGCGGAATGCCTTGACGACCGTGGTGAACGGGAACTGCAGCAGCACCGCGCCCATGGTGCCGCCGAAGACGATCAGGGCGGCAGTCGGCTGTAGGATCTGGTTCAGGTTGCCGCCCTCGATGAGCAAACCAGCCACAATGCCGGCCATCGCCAGAATCGCTCCGCCGATACTCGCTGTATCCATGTGCCGCTCCAATATTCCCCGCGCCGCGGCGCGAGGTGTAGCTTCCAGCTTCCAGCCTCGATCTATTTCGTGCCGGGCGATGGTGCCGGATCACCCGACCCGAAAAGACCTGCTTCGCATCCACAATCGGCCCCGCATCAGATCAAGCTGGAAGCTGACAACTGACAACTGCAAGCTGTCAGTTGTCAGCTTTCAGCTTCTCCGCTCACCGGCTTCGCCTTGGCTGCAACAGTCTTGGGCTGACCGGCAAGATCCATGCTGGCCAGTGCGACGACCCGCTGCAGGTCGCCATAGCTGGGCAGGCGCCTGACCACCGCGGCCAGCAGGCTGGCCCGGTAGGCGAGCACGCGTTCCACGATTTCGCTGCACTCCTCGCGCACGATCAGCTTTTCGCCATTGATCAGCGTGAGCATGGTGTCGGGCGCGGTCTCGGCGGTCTTGATCAGATCGCTGTTGAGCACGATCGGCGTGCCGTTGAGCCGGGTAACTTCGATCATTCCGTGCCTGCCTTCCTCTGGTTCTTTCATATTTATCGGCCGGCACGGCAAAAGGATGACCGGGGATCAAATTACCAAAGGCCCACGGAAAAATGCGTAAAGTGTTTCAGGCCAGCGCCGATGAAGGCGGTGAGAATCGCGTGGTTCCTTTCGCCAGGTGACCCGGAGCAGGCAGGCAGATGTTGCCGGCCGTCTCCAGTCAGGCACCCGAAGCTGGGAACCCGGAATTCACTTCAAAACGAGGAGAATCCATATGTCTTTGGGTGTCTTGAACAACATCTCGGCCATCAATGCCGAGAACAATCTGAGCAACACGCAGTCGGCTCTCACGAAGACTCTTCAGCAGCTCTCTTCCGGATCGCGCATCAACTCCGGCGCCGACGACGCGGCCGGCCTTTCACTGGCCAACGGCTTGCAGGCTGCTTCAACCGCGCTCTCGCAGTCGGCGAAGAATGCCTCAGAAGGCGTGGACATGCTGCAGGTGGCCGACGGCGCCATGTCGCAGATCACCAACCTGCTCAACCGTGCGGTCACACTGGCGACCGAAGCCTCCAACGGAACGATGAATACGGCACAGATCACGGCTGCCAACGCAGAGTATATGAACATTCTTGGCGAGATCACAAATATCAACGGCAACACCGAGTACAACGGCATCAAGCTGTTCAATGGCACAGCGGCTCCTATTTACACCACCGACGGTACGACGAGCCAGACAGACAACTCGACAGCACTCGCCGCGGTGGACGCGACCACCCTGGGGCTAACGGCGACTGGGTTTACCAGCCAAGCCACCGCGCAGAGCGAACTTGCACTGATCACCAAGGCCATTGGAACCATTGCCTCCGATCGCGGCACCGTGGGCGCCACGATCAACACGCTGACCGCAGTCTCGAACGTGATGAGCACCGAGAGCACCAACACGCTGTCGGCGGAAAACGACGTGACGGCCACCGATTACGGCCAGGCCACTTCGGACATGTCCAAGTACCAGATCCTGATGCAGACCGGCATCTCGGCTCTGGCGCAGGCCAACAGCACGCAGCAACTCGTCACCAAGCTCCTCCAGTAATGACGCTGGCGGAGAGCGCAAACGGGAAGGGCCGACCCAGCTGAGCCGGTCTTTCCGTCTCGTTTCATCTCTGCCAAGGGGAGTCTTGGTCCATCTGAGACTCCCCTAATTCTTTTCAGCGCTTCTTCGGAACTTCAATTGATTCAACCTTCGCGGAGGACAGCGCTATGGGTTCGGTCGGCTTGAGTTTCGGGTCCGCGACCAGCGGCCAGGGTATCGACGTTGCCAGCACGGTGACGCAGATTCTGGCTAACTACCAGCAGGTGGAGACACCCTGGAAGAACCAACTCAGCGCCTTGCAGAGTCAGGACGCGGTGCTGAGCACCCTGGGCACGCAGGTCTCCACGCTCTCCACAGACATTCAGAACCTGACCGATGCGATGGGCGTCTTTGCCGAGAAGAGCGGATCGAGCTCCGATACCAATGTGCTGGAGCTGACCTCAGCCAGCTCTATGGCCGCTGCCGGTACGCATGCGATTACCGTTCAGAGCCTGGCGCAGACCTCGTCAGCCGCGTCGGCCGCGGTGGGTGCGAGCGATGCGCTGACGGGTGGCATTACCATCCAGGTTGGCTCAGGCCAGCAATATACGGTGAACGTCGGTGACAGCTCGACCGCTGCCACAATTTCCGGCTTGGCGGCGGCGATCAACGCAGCCGGTATTGGCGTGACGGCCAGCGTGCTGACGGACACGAATGGCTCGCGGCTTTCGGTGGTGAGCAATACGAATGGCGCGGCCGGTACGCTGACGGTTTCCGGCACGCTGACCGACGCTTCAGCGGCAGGCGGCGCTCAGAGCGTGTCGTTCACGCAGGTACAGGCCGGTCTGGATGCCAGCCTGGAGGTAGACGGAGTCGCCCTCACGAGCGCGAGCAACACGGTCACCAACGCCATTCCGGGGGTGACGTTTCAGCTTCTCTCGGCGAATCCGAATGAGCAGGTGCAGGTGATCATTGCCAATGACAACTCCACCATTGAGTCGAGCGTCAGCACCTTTGTCAACGACTACAATGCGCTGATGAAGAGCATCACCGGGCAGGAGGGGAATGACAGCTCGGGGAACGCCGAGCCGCTTTACGGCAATCCGGTGACTGCGCAGTTGCAGAACATGATCGAGGGCGCGCTGAACTCCGCGCCTGCCAGCGGCAACGTCACCTCGCTCTACAGCCTGGGGATCACGGCCAATGCGGACGGCACTCTCTCGCTCAATACGGACACGCTGGATTCGGTTCTGAACACGAACTTCAACGACGTGGTGGGGTTCTTTCAGAATGCGGGCAGCTTCGGAGTTTCGTTCGCCAATACGCTCAACAATCTCGGAACCAGCAATCCCACTGGCGTGCTTGCGCTGACCCAGAAGATGAACTCCAGTGAAGAAAGCACGCTGAACGACGACATTTCGAATGAAGAGAGCCGCCTTGGCGATATGAAGACGCAGCTCACGTTAGAACTGAACCAGGTAAACGAGACCCTGCAGAGCATTCCCAGCCAGCTCAACTACGTGAACCAGCTCTACGACGCCATCACCGGCTACAACGAGAAGTCATAAAGAAAGGCAGCGAGAGGTATGGAGATCTATCGGACGCGTTCGCTGGAAGGAGCCTCAGGCGTGGAACTGATTGTCGCCCTGTATGACGGCATCATCCGGTTTCTCTATTTGGCGGCGGCGGCAGCGGACCACGGTGATACGCCCGGCCGCCGGGCAGCCGTGAAGCGCGCACTCGATATCATCATTCACCTGCAGGCGCAGTTGCGCATGGACGTGGGCGGGCAACCAGCGCAGGTGTTGAGCGAATTTTATGCGGCGACCTTTGCGCAGATTCTGCAGGCGTCGCAGGCTGCCTCGCGGCAGAAGTTCGAGCACGCCATTGCCTGCGTGCGCAATGTGCGCGACGCGTGGCGTCAGGTGGCGCAGGATCCGGCGGCGAATCCCGCGCCGCCGGGCGACAGGGCGCCGCGCATGGCGCCTGCAGCTTTCACGACGGGCGATTTCGGAATGGAGCCCGCCGCGGGCTCACGCTGGAGCGCCTGAGAAGCGGCTTGGCTTCAATGCCGCCGAGAAGTGCGAATCGCATGCAGAGGTGATTTTGCGGGCTCGTCAACGTGGCATTTATCCAGCCACGGTGAGCTCTTCTTCCAGTTGCTGCTTCTGGTAGAGGCTGGCGTAGTAGCCGTCGAGGGCGAGCAGTTCTTCGTGCCGGCCCAACTCCACAATCCTGCCCTGATCGAGCACGGCGATGCGGTCGGCGTTGCGCACGGTGGAGACGCGGTGGGAGATGAGGATGGTTGTCGTGTTGGCGGTGTAAGCGCGCAATCCGCCGAGAATGCGTTCTTCGGTATAGGTGTCCACGCTGGCCAGGGCGTCGTCGAGGATGAGGATGGCGGGGCGGCGCAGCAGGGCGCGGGCAATCGCCGAGCGCTGCTTTTGCCCGCCGGAGAGTGTGACGCCGCGCTCTCCGACGATGGTTTCAAAGCCTTGCGGAAACTCCTCGAATTCTTCGCGAATATGCGCTGCCTCGGCTGCTTCCAGCAATTCCTCCGCATCGGCATGGGGCGTGCCGAAGGCCAGGTTCTCGCGGATTGTTTCGCTGAACAGGAAGGTTTCCTGGGGAACCATGCCGATGTTGCGGCGCAGCACGGCAAGCGGGTAGTCGCGCACCGGGCGGCCATCGATCAACAGTGAACCCTCGGGCGCTTCAAAGAGGCGGGGGATAAGGTTGATGAGCGTGGACTTGCCGCAGCCGGTGGGGCCGACGATGGCCAGGCTGGAGCCGGCGGGAATCTGCAGCGAGATGTCGCGCAACACCGGTGTTTCGCCGTAGCTGAAGTTGAGATGGCAGAATTCGATCTCTCCCTTCAATACCGTATGCGGGGCAATGGAAGGATCGGCGGCATTGTCGTTAATGAACGGCTTGGCCTGGAGCAATTCTTCGATGCGCTTTAGGGAGGCGGTTCCGCGCTGGAAGATGTTGAGGACCCAGCCCACGGCGATGATGGGCCAGATAAGCAGAATCATATATGTATTGAAGGCAACGAAGTCGCCCACCGTGATGCGATGGGCAATCACCAGGTGGCCGCCGGCGAGCAGCGTGATGATCATCGAAACGCCAAGGATGAATTCCAAAGTGGGCCACAACATGCCCATGAGCTGAACCAGGCGCAGGGATCGGCCGATGTAGCGGAGGTTTAGGCGCTCAAAGATGTCGATCTGCGATTGTTCGCGGGCGAAGGCGCGGATGAGACGCACGCCGGAGTAGTTCTCCTGGGCCTGGGCGGAGATCTCAGAGAAGCTGGCCTGGATGCGCTCGAAGCGCTCGTGAATCCTGCGGCCAAGGTATTGCACGAGGATGCTGGCCAGCGGCATCGGCGCCAGCGCAACCAGCGTGAGCCATGGGCTGATGCGCAGCATGAAGACGAGCGCGAAGATGGTGAGGAAGATCGTGTTGGCGCTGTACATCAATGCGGGGCCGAGCAGCATGCGCACGGCGTTCAGGTCGTTGGTCATGCGCGCCATCAGGTCCCCGGTGCGGTACCGCTGATAGAACTCGGAGTCCTGCCGTTCCAGAGTGCGGAAGAGGTCGTTGCGCAGGTCGAACTCGATGTCGCGTGAAATGCCGATGAGAATCCAGCGTTGTCCGTAGAGGAAGACGCCCTTGGTCAGAGAGATGCCCACCAGCAGGCAGGCGAAGAGGAAGATAGTCTCGCGGGTTGTTCCGTGCTTCAGTACGTCCACGGCCATTCCGAGAACCCTGGGAAATTGAACCGCGACTGCGTTGGTACAGACGCACGCGAGTGTGCCCCAAAGATATCCCCAGCGGTAACGGCGCATGTACCCGAAGAGGGGAGCCAGATCGCGAAACATGGGTTTATTGTACCGGGGTACCGCATAGAGTCACGGCTTCCACGCTGGAGGCAGGAGGCTTTTCCGAGGGAGCAGACCGCACGGCAGCCCGAGCTTGATTGGAGAATTCTTGCCATCGGTTCCAGCCGGTCCCTGCGGCAGGAAGCGCGAAGTCGAGTCATTCGACTTTAACTTATTGAAAATACATATAGATTTTTGATCCAAGGGGCGGCCGATGGCTTTGGCGGGCTGGCTCGCTGCGCGGCGCGCGGAACGGTTTTGATGCCTGCGGCGGCGATTCTCCACAGGACCCGGTGGCCGCAGACTGTACAATGGCCACCTGCCTGTTGGCGGTTTGGAAGAAGGCGTCGTTTTTCGCTGGCTTCGATTTTCACGATTTGCAAGGATTATTCGTGGAACTCCTTCCTGGTGCTCTGCGTCCAATGACGTGGAGACAGCTAAATATGGCTTTATTCGCTGCCTGAGGGCGTGGCGGGAGTTGCACGGCGAAGGAAAAAACCGGAGTTATTTGCGACAGCCGCGCATTTTTGTTACGCTCAGGCATTCTCTAAGCTCAACGAAAGGAGATATTTCGTCATGGCAGAGGAAAGCAAATCATATGGTCTAGCTTGGTTCCTGGCCGGGTTGGGTGTTGGCGCCCTGGTAGGCATTCTCTATGCTCCCAAGAGTGGCCGGGAGCTTCGCCAGGACATCGCCAGCGGCGCCCGCGAAGGCACCGACTATCTGCGCGCACGGACGCGCGAGGCCGCCGAAGAGGTTGGCGCTTTGGTCGACAAGAGCAAAGAGCAGATGTCTGAGTACGTAGAGCGTGGCCGTGAAGCCATGGATCGCAGCCGGGCCCAGTGGGAAGAGTTTGTGGAGCGGGGCAGAAACCTTGTTTCCAAACAGACCACCCGGGTTGGCGCAGCGATTGATGCCGGGCGTCAGGCCTACACCGCATCTGTCGGCGAGCCAGAGGTGAGGGAAAGTTAAGCGGCCGGTTTTTTCTTCATACGGTGGAAGACCGGTCCAGCGTTTCATTGATGTTCGTCTCCGGGGCTGAGCGCAGAACTCTCATAGGGATCATGCTGGGCCCCGGAGCAAAATGACCGCTCCACGAAGGGGGATACGTGGCGGACGTTGTTGTATGGCTGCGGGTCCGTTGTAGGAACCTGATCCGGTGACGATATATGGAGAGTCAGACAATCCAGCTTGCCGTTCTTGTGGTAGCCGCGGTGGCAGTGCTGCTGCAAGCGATTGTTCTTGTGGCAATCTTCTTTACACTGCGTTCAGCGGCACGTTCGCTCCACGAGCAGGTGGAGGATTTGCGGTCCTCACTTAAGCCCATTCTCGACAGGACCAAAGAGCTTGTGATCCGGGTTGCGCCCAAGCTCGAATCGGCCACTGACGATCTGGCCGCAACGGCGCATGACCTGCGCACCCAGACCGTGGACGTGCAGGCCTCGGCGGCGGAGATCATGGATCGAGTGCGCTATCAGGCCGCGCGGCTGGATGCGATGGCGTCCAAGGTTCTTAATGGAGTCGATCATGCAGCGGGTTTCGTGGCTGACGCTATTGGCAAGCCTATGCGCCAGTTTGCTGCGCTGCTGGCTTCCGCCAGGGCAGTGATTGACACTTTGCGAGGCGCGCCGGGCCCGCGTCCTGTGGGCTCATCCGCCTCTCGCTCACCGAGTGCGTCCGCGCCCCACCCATCGAACGAAAAGGATATGGTCGTCTAGACGATCCACCCTCCGCCCACCACCTCATCGCCGTCATAGAACACCGCCGACTGGCCGGGCGTGACCGCGCGCTGCGGCTCGTCGAAGGTCGCCATTGCCTCGTCTGGGCCGGCCGGTTCAAGTGTGGCCCAGGCAGGCTCGTGGCGATGGCGGATCTTGGCGCGCACGCGTATGGGGCCGGTTAATGCGGGAATGCTGATCCAGTTGAGACGGCGTGCGCGCAGCGTGCGCGAGGCGAGTTCGGCGTCCGCGCCGACGGTGACGCGATGGCTTGCAGGATCAATGTTCAGCACATAAAGTGGCGAAGGCGAGGCAACGCCCAATCCCTTGCGCTGGCCGACAGTGAAGTTGAAGATGCCTTCATGGTGGCCGATCACCTCGCCGTTTGAGGCCACCAGCTCTCCAGCGGTTTCCGGAGCCTTCTCGCCCTGTTCTTCGAGATAGGCGGCAAGGAAGCTCTTGTAGTCGCCGCCGGGGATGAAGCAGATCTCCTGCGAGTCGGGCTTTTCGGCCAGCCGCAGGCCGTACTTGCGCGCAACCTCGCGCACCTCGGGCTTGGTAAGGCGGCCCAGCGGAAAGAGCGTGTGCGCCAGTTGTTCCTGGGTCAGGCCGAAAAGGAAGTAGGTCTGGTCCTTCGTAAGGTCCGCCGGTCGCTTCAGAATCCAGCGCTTGCGTCCGGCATCGTACTCGTTGACCGCGTAGTGGCCGGTGGCGATGCGGCTGGCGCCGATGCTGCGTGCCGTCTTGAGCAATTGGTCGAACTTGAGATGGTCGTTGCAGAGGGAACAGGGAATGGGCGTGCGCCCGGCCAGGTATTCGCGGACAAAGGGGCGCACCACGTCCTGCTCGAAGCGCTCTTCCTGGTTGACCACGTAATAGGGGATGCCCAGGTGCTCGGCCACGTGGCGCGCGTCGTACACGTCGTCGAGCGAGCAGCAACGGCCCGCCTTGGGTGCGTCAGGGATGCCGTGGCGGCCGGCCAGCCGCGTCTGGTCCCAGAGCTGGAGCGTAAGCCCGACAACCTGCTCGCCCGAGTGGGCGAGGATCGCCGCTACCGTCGAGGAGTCCACCCCTCCAGACATGGCTACGGCGATAGTTGTCTGCTCGTTGATCATTTCCTATTTAAAGTTCGGAGCTAGCGGAGTTGGTGAGCGCCGGTGCCGGGCGCCCCAAGTCTCGTCCGCCGCGGCGAATGAGACCTGGGAGTCTCGACCTCAAGGTACAAAATCACGCGATTAGAAAACTGGCTCCGCTCACTCCGCGAATATCGCTCCCTTGTCCTATCCCGCCGTTCCTGCCACTACGGGTGAAAGCGCCCGCAGGTGCTCGACCGCCTCGGGAACGACTCTTAACACATGGTCGACGTCGGCCTCGGTCGCCGTCTTCAGCAGGCTGAAGCGCAGACTGGCGCGGGCCCGCGTCTTATCCAGACCCATGGCCATCAGCACATGGCTGGGTTCGGTCGAGCCGGAGTGGCAGGCCGAGCCACCGGAGACGGCTACGCCCTTCAAATCCAGCGCGATCACCAGGGCTTCGCCCTCCACCTGATCAAACCAGATACTGGTGGTATTGGCCACGCGGGGGACGGCCCAGTCGCCGTTCCTGCCGCCATTCACGCCCGTCCCGGGAAGGCGCAGAATCTCCCTTTCGAGCCGGTCGCGCAGGGCGGCCACGCGGTCCAGGGTCCCGTCTTCCAGGCTCTCCATGGCCAGCTCAGCGGCCTTTCCCAAACCGACGATGCCAGGCACGTTCTCCGTCCCCGCGCGGCGGCGGCGCTCATGGCTGCCGCCCACCAGCAAGGACTCGATCGGCGTGCCGCGGCGGACAAACATGGCGCCCACGCCCTTGGGTCCGTGCATCTTGTGCGCGCTGATGGAAAGCAGATGGCAGCCGAAGCGGCGTACATCAAACTTCACCTTGCCTGCGCCCTGCACGGCATCGATATGGAAAAAGACGCCCGCGTCGGCGGCGACCTTACCGATCTCCTCGACCGGCTGCAGCACGCCTGTCTCGTTGTTCGACAACATCACGCTGATCAGACGGGTTTCCGGCCGGAGAGCGCCGGCGATGTCGGCGGGATCGATCAGACCGCTGGGCTGCGGCGCGATCAGCGTTACCTGTACGCCCTGCTCGGCTACACGGTCCGCCGCCCGCAGCACGGCGGAGTGCTCAATCGCGGTGGTGATGAAGTGATCGCCGGGGCGCAGCAGTCCGAAAATCGCGGTGTTATCGCCTTCCGTGCCTCCGGAATTGAACACCACCTCAGCAGCGCGGCAATTGAAGAACTGTGCCAGCGTCTCGCGGGCCTGGTTGACGGCCGCGTGCGCCTGCTGCCCGTGCAGGTGAATCGACGAGGCATTGCCGAAATGCTCCATCCAATAGGGGCGCATCGCTTCCATCACCTCTGGCAGCAAAGGCGTGGTGGCATTGGCGTCCATGTAGACTCGGGGCACCGCGGATTCTCCTCCCTTCGATTGTACGTGGAATGTGAATTTTGCGTGTGTCTTTCGCGCGCGCCGGATCGGGCCACCGGCGTCCATTAAAATTTGCCTGTGCCATGCTGTGGCACACGGAGTCACTTACAGAATGGCCCAGTCCCGGATTCTTATTGTTGGCGCCGCCGGACAGGTAGGCGTGGAACTTCAGCGCAGTTTTCCGGATTGCGGCCCGATCGTCGCCGTGGATCGTGAATCTATTGACCTTGCTGACGCGGAGCAGACGCGGCAACTGGTGCGCGGCGTCAGGCCAGAGATCATTCTTAATGCCGCTGCCTATACGGCCGTGGACAGGGCCGAATCCGAGCCGGAACTGGCCATGGCGATTAATGCCGATGCGCCCCGCGTGCTTGCCGAAGAGGCGCTCCGCGGCAATGCCCTGCTTGTGCATTACTCCACGGACTACATCTTTGATGGCTCCAAGCAGGAGCCGTGGACTGAGGACGATGCCCCCCATCCCCTGAACGTGTATGGAGCGACAAAGCTGGCAGGCGAGCAGGCCATTCAAAGTATCGGCGGCCGATACCTGATTTTCCGCACCAGTTGGGTCTATGGCCCTCATGGCAATAACTTTCTGCTGACCATGCTTCGCCTGGGGCGTGAACGCGAGCGGCTTTCGATCGTGGACGACCAGTTTGGCGCACCGACCACTTCCATCGAACTGGCGCAGGCGACGCGCAGTATTGTAAGTGGGGCGTTGGACGGTCAATTTGGAAACCAGCAGGATTGGGCCGGCCTTTACCACATGACCTGTTCCGGTTCAACGACGTGGAGGCGCTTTACTGAGGCAATCTTTTCCGGGGCGGGCTCGCTGCTCAGTGGCAAGATCCCTGAAGTTGTGCCGATTGAGACGAAGGACTATCCGACGCCTGCCACGCGCCCGCGCAACTCGGTCTTGTCGAACACGAAGCTGCAGGAGCGTTTCGGTGTGAGGCTGGCAACGTGGGAGGCTGCGCTGGAGGCCGTGCTCCAGATTCTGCGCGCCGAACGCGAGGCCAGTGGAACGGCATAAGGCTCATACCAGTTCAGTCGATCAAATTTCATCGGAGCTCACTGCGAACGGCTGCTCCTCAGTAGATGAAACGCCGCTGCAGGGGCATGGTCAGCGGCATGGGCCCGGGAGGCCATACCGCTGAAAGAGCATGACTTCCGCAGTTACTGCTTTTCGAGATCGATGCTCTCGTATTCGTGCCGCATGATTCCTGCCCGAATCTGCGCCGGCGTTTTGCCCAGCCGGGTCTGCTGATAGGCGTAGAAGCCCTCTTTGGCGCAGGTGGCGCATTCGGCGCCGTGCAATCCCTCAAAGCAGCTGCGCAGGCTGGTGTGACCCAGTTCGCGGTCGCAGCGGCAGTAGCACGGGAGCTGATAAACCACGTTCCCTACCTTGGCCACGTCCTGATAAACATGCGCCTGCCAGGCATAGCGAAAGCCGTCCTTCTGCAATTTCGCAGGGGTCAAGATGGGCGGCAGGGAACTTACGTGCAGCGGAGCCGAAGGATGGTAGGCAGGCACATCGTCGGCCGGATTCGACCATTGCGCATAGCTGACTACGGTAAAGACGGAGATAGCGAGGGCCGCAGCCCAACGGTGCTTCAGCAGTTTCTTCATAGCATCCTTCTCGACGGGGAGGTCGACTTCACGCAGAACCAGGACCGTTGCGTCCTTCACTCTTGAACTGAGTCTTGAGTCTCTCTCCAGGCCCGCGGTTCGGCTCTGGTCGATATTCTATCTGGAAGCGGGTGCAATCTTCATCCGGGATTGAACGATCAGCGCGAGTTGGCATGAGCGCGCAGTCGTTTCTGTAGAGACGACATCGGGGCCAATGTCTGCGCGGCGCCACATTTTCCCCTTGCGCCTTTCTGCTACCATAAGGATGATTGCGGCTCCGCCGCAGGGCTGATTTTCGCCCACCGCAGGTCCGGGTGCACGGACGGCGGGAGCCAGACAAAGGAGAGTTTTATGCCTCTAGTTTCTATGCGGCAGCTCCTCGACGAGGCCGCCAAGGGCGGCTACGGCGTCGGAGCTTTCAACGTCAACGATATGGAACAGATCCAGGCCATTATGGAAGCGGCCCGGGAAACCCAGTCGCCCGTGATCATCCAGGCCAGCCGCGGCGCCCGCGCCTTTGCGCAGGACCGCTACCTTTACCACCTGATGCTGGCCGCCAGCGAGCTTTATCCCGAGATTCCCATCGCTATGCACCAGGATCACGGCAACAGCTTTGAAACCTGCAAGAGCGCGATCGAGCTGGGCTTTACCAGTGTCATGATGGACGGCTCGCTCAAGGAAGACGGCAAGACACCGTCGAGCTTTGAAGAGAACGTCGAGGTGACCAAGCGCGTTGTTGAATTCGCGCATGCACGCGGTGTTACCGTTGAGGGTGAGATCGGCGTGCTGGGCGGCATTGAGGACGGCCACGGCGCCGGCGGCACCGGCCTGGAGCATGTTACCGATCCCGACCAGGCGGTCGAATTCGCCGAGCGCACCGGCGTGGACGCGCTGGCCATCGCCATCGGCACCAGCCACGGCGCTTACAAGTTCACCAAAAAGCCCGACGGCTCCGTGCTGAAGATGGACATCCTCATCGATATCCACAAACGCCTGCCGCACACGCATCTTGTGATGCACGGCAGCTCGTCGGTGCCCAAGGATCTGCAGGCCATCGTGAACCAGTATGGCGGCAAGCTCAAGGAGACCTGGGGCGTGCCGATCGAGGAGATTCAGCTTGGCATCCGCAATGGCGTGCGCAAGGTCAACGTCGATACCGACAACCGTCTGGCCATCACCGGCGCCATTCGCAAGGTGCTGTGGGAAACACCAGAGAAGTTTGACCCGCGCGATTACCTGAAGCCTGCCCGCGACGCCATGAAGAAGGTGGTGGCGCAGCGTATGAAGGAGTTCGGCCAGGCCGGGCACGCAGGCGACTACAAGCCGATTTCCATCGAGGAGATGGCCAAAGGCTATGCCGACGGCAGCCTCGATCCCCGGCCGTCGATGGCGGGAGCCCGGTAAGCGCAGCAGTTTCCAAGTCATTAAGGAAGGGCCACTCCGTTCCGGCGGAGTGGCCCTTTTGATTGCGTGCATAAAATAAATCGGGTTTTTCCGGCACTCCATTCCCGCAAATACCAGCGAGGCATTACGCCGAGTTTGTCGGGTAAAGAGCAGATATAACACGAAAGTCCGTTGTCTTCGGCTGAGAACTAAAGTAACATGACGTTTTACTTCCCCTGGCTGGGCGGGAGGTTGCGATCGCGGCGCCCAGGATCTTTTCGGTTGCGGGGATCGAGTCATGCCAAAGCTCGCCATTCGTATGACATTTGCATGCGTCCTGCTGGTCATGCTGGTGGGCATCCACACGGAGGTGTGGACCTGGAAGTCATTGATCGATGATTCCGACTTTACGTGTTACTATACGGCAGCCTGCCTTGTTCGCGGTCATCTGAATTCATACATTTACGAAGAGGCTCGGCAAGGCGTCGACCCGACGCAGCATAAGGCAAATCCCAAAACGGTTTTTGCCCGGACCGCAAGTGCGCACGGAATCACGCTGGTTTCTTTGTATGACTATCCTCCAACGCTGGCAGATCTCGTGGTGCCTTTGACGTTCATCTCCCCCTTCAAGGCCATGTTCGCGTGGTTTCTGATCAACGTGGCGGCGTTGCTCGCGGCCATCGTCATGCTCATGCGCATGATCGGCATGGAGTTTCCCGGCTTTGCACGATTCGGTCTGTTTTTCCTCGTTATTGCGATCTTTCGTCCGGTATTGGATTGTTTCTATTACGGCCAGATGCCCATCCTACTTCTCTTTCTTCTTATTGCAGGATTGAGATTGTATGAGCAGGATAAGAAGACTCGTGCGGCACTGCTCTTTGCGTTGGCCTTCGCGATCAAGCTTACACCACTGATTATCGTGATTCCGCTGATAGCGTGGCGGGACTGGAAGACTTTGCGGGCCTTCGCGATCTGGTGTGGTGTCATCCTGGGCGCGATTCTGTTGATCAATGGCCCTTCGGCGTTAAGCCAATATTTCCTGCACGAGATGCCGGCGATATCCAGTGGAGAGGTGAGTTGGTTCAATCGAAGCTTTGCGACCACAGTTCAGATTTTCTGGTCGGGGCCGGGTGTGAGCGTTCCGCTGGCGGGGGCCGGAAGGCTCTTATCGTTCGCCGCGTTGCTGTATGCGGGATGGCTGAGCCGCTTAAAGGATGGGGAGATGCTGCTTGATAGCCAGAGGCTGAGGATGGTCGCCGCCTTTCTGATCCTCTCCTGCTGCCTTTCTCCTGTTGCATGGATTCATGCCTATGTTCTCAGCATTCCGTTGTGGATGATCATTGGCCAGCGTATGTGGAGAGGCCGGGCGACTGCTTTTGAAACTGTGCTCGGTATATGGGTCTTTCTTTCACTCACCTCCGACAAACTATTCGGATTAGGCGACATATTCCGCATGCCGTTCTTCTTTTATCTGGCGGTGATGACGCCTGTCATTGCAGTTTTCCTGGGAATCATGGAATTGAGCTTGCTCGGGCGCGAGCGCGACCTCATGCAAGGCGCGCATAGGGTGGAAGCAGCCGCTTCTGCGCGATTCGCACCGGTGCAATAAGCGAAAGCTCCAGGCGCCGAACGCGCGGAATAGCCCCGGAACCCATTCTGCAATTGCCCTGGGGCGGCGGAGCAACTTCGGCGCGACAATTCTTTGAGCGAATGCGCCCACTCAACAACCTCTAACCTCTGCTCACAATGAGCCGTTGACGAAGAAACGCGCTAAATCTTCTCCAGGTTGGCGAACTTTTCCATCAGCTTTTTCATGCCGTGCCGGGTGAAGAGAACGGTGATCTTGGCGTCCTCGCCTTCGCCTTCGCGCATCAACACCGTGCCGTCGCCGTATTTAGAGTGGCGCACGCGCGCGCCCTTCTGCAGGCCGGAAGCGCCGCTGGGCTCGGGCAGGTCCATGGATGAGCGGGCCGCCGGGCGGGCGAATGCACCGGGCTTGCCGCCGCCTGCTCTGCCGACAAAGAAGCGCGCGATGTTGTCGATGGAGTTTGCATCCGCGTCTTTAGCGTTGGTATTGAAGCCCTGGCGCGTCGGCGCCCGCGGTGGGTTAAGGCGCGGCGTTTCCTGGCTTTCATCTTCGTAGTTGAAGTGCCGGCCTTCGAACTCGTTGGAGCGGCCTCCGTATCTGGACGCGTAGGCTGGCGTAGACCACGCCGGGCCGCGGCCGCCGAGGTTCTCGATCAACTGACCGGGAACCTCTTCGAGGAAGCGCGACGGAATGCTCATCTCCGGCGCGTCGTTGCCGTAACGGCGCCTGTAGTGCGCGCGTGTGAGGATAAGCGTGTTCATGGCGCGCGTCATGCCGACGTAGCAGAGACGGCGCTCCTCTTCGAGTTCTTCGGGATTGTTGAGCGTGCGCGAGTGGGGAAAGAGCCCCTCTTCAAGACCGGCCAGAAAGACCAGCGGGAATTCGAGTCCCTTGGCCGCGTGCAGCGTCATGAGCGTGACCCGCGCATTGGGGTCGAACTGGTCGGTATCGGAGGCCAGCGCGGCATGATCCAGAAAGTCGGCCAGCGTTTCGCCGCGCACCTCGGCATCATGGGCGGCGTTGGCCAGTTCCTTCAGGTTTTCAATACGGCTGAAGGCCTCCGGCGAGCCTTCGGCTTCGAGCGCTTTGATGTAGCCGGTGCGGTCGATGAGGAAACGGATCAACTCGGGCAGGGTGGCGGCGTCGCCGGGAGAGCGGAAGCCTTCGACGGACTCTTGTTGTTCTCCCTCGTTGAGATCTGTGGCAGGTTCGGATTTCTTCCCAGGTCTCAAAGGCGAGACCTGGGGCACCCGGGATCTTGGCTGGGGCACCCCGGTTTTTGATTCCTGGCCGGACTTTGCCTGCTTCGGCATTTTCAGAAATGGCCGCACCGGCGCTGCGGCAAAAGGTGAAAAATGGCTGGCATCGAGCAGTGGAATCTGATCCTGGTTGGCGCCAAAGGCGAAATCAGCCGCCGCCTCCAGGGTGTCGGCGGTCTGCTGCTTTTCCGCCGCGGTGGGCTCCGCGGCGCCGAAGGTGAAGTCGGTGTCGCCTTCGTCTGCGGCTGATGCGGCCACATCCGCCGCGAGCTTGCCGGCGAAGTCGGGATCCATCATGGCCTGCGCGTCGAGAATGAGCTGCCGGAAGGATTCGAGAGCCATCAGCGCGCGCGTAGGGATGAGTCGGTTGGCGATGGCCGCGGTGATGGCGTCCCAGGTGGAACTGCCGGTCTCAAGCGCGAGCCTCTCCAGGGTCTCGAGCGTGGTTTTGCCAATGCCGCGGGCCGGGGTATTGATGACGCGCTGCAGCGCCATGGAGTCGTGTGGGTTGCGGACGAGGCGCAAATAGGCGAGCAGATCCTTGATTTCGGCGCGTTCGTAAAAGCTGAAGCCGCCCACCATGGTATAGGCGATGTTGTAGCGACGCAGCGCCTCTTCGACGAGCCGCGACTGCGAGTTGGTGCGATATAGCACGGCGCAATGTGCCGCTTCACGGTCCTGCGTTTCAGATGAACTCTCGTGTTCGCGAAGGAACTTCTGGATGCGGTCCGCGATAAAGAGCGCTTCATTTTCGCCGTCGGGCGCTTCGTAGTAGCCGATGAGCGAGCCGCCCTGGCGGTCGGTCCACAGCTTCTTTCCTTTGCGGCGCAGGTTGTTGGCGACGACCGCGCCAGCCGCCTCCAGAATGACCTGTGTGGAGCGGTAGTTTTGCTCCAGCCGGATGATCTGCGCGTTGGGAAAGTCCTGCTCGAATTCGAGGATGTTGCGAATATCCGCGCCGCGCCAGGAGTAGATGCTCTGGTCTTCGTCGCCCACGGCGCAGACGTTCTTGCGCTCGCCGGCCAGCAGCTTCATCATCTCGTACTGCGGCCGGTTGGTGTCCTGGTACTCATCGACGAGGAGGTAGTGGTAACGGCGCTGGTAGTGCTCGCGCGCCTGGCTTGAGACTTTGAGCAGGCGCACCGCTTCCAGCAGCAGGTCGTCGAAGTCGAGCGCATTGTTCTTGCGCAGTTCAGCCTGGTAGCTCTGGTAGATGTGGGCGATGCGTTCGCTGTTGGGATCCTTGGAGCTGAGGTAGTACTCCTGCGGATCGACCATGTGATTCTTCGCCCACGAAATGCGGCTGAGCACCGTGCGCGGCGTGAGCTGTTTGGTGTCGAGTCCCATACGGCGCATCACCTGCTTGACGATGCCCTGCTGGTCGTTCTCGTCGTAGATGGCAAAGGAGCGGGTGAGGCCCTGATCGCCGACTTTGAGCGCTTCGATGTCGCGGCGGAGGATGCGCACGCAGAGCGAGTGAAATGTTGAGATCAGCGGTTTCGTCAGCGAGGAATGATCCAGCAACCGGTCCACGCGCTCGGCCATCTCGCTGGCCGCCTTGTTGGTGAAGGTGACAGCCAGAATCGAATCGGGCGCGACGCCTTTTTCCTGGATGAGCCAGGCGATACGGCTGGTGATGACGCGGGTTTTGCCCGATCCGGCCCCGGCCAGGATCAGCAGGGGGCCTTCAGTGGCTTCGACGGCGGCTCGTTGTTGGGGATTCAGTTTGTCGATCAGCAGCTGCAAGGCTCAAGTCCAGATGGGATACGTTCTGTAACCAGTTTACCGTCACGGACGATGTGGCGCATGTTGCCCGATTTTTCACGAACTGCCCCAGAGATGGTGCTTCCAGGTTCGCGGCAGACAAAAGGTGGATCCCGAGGCCGGGTGGTTCGCCGATGCGGTTCTTTCGGGGTTCCTCGTGAATCAAATAGGAAAATGCTTGACTTCTTACGCGGCTTCGGCCTTTTAACGGTCTTTTTTCTCCTTGGCAATCTGCTGCATCAGCACGGTGTTCCCATCCCCGGAGGTGTTCTGGGGCTATTGGCCCTGTATCTGGCGCTCGCGCTGGGCCTGGTGCAACTCAAGTGGGTGGAGCGGGCCGCAGGCCTGATGCTCAGGCACATGGTGCTTCTGTTTGTTCCGCTTACGGTAGGGTTGATGGATCTGGGGCCGGTGCTCTCGCGGCAGGCCGTAGCTATCCTGGTCAGCCTGCTGGTCAGCTTCCTGGCGGTATTGCTCAGCACGGGCTTGCTGGGGCGGTGGCTCCTTGCGGAAGAGACCGTGTCCGCGGTTGCTTCGACGGGTCCTTCAGCGCCGGAGGCAGAGAAGTGATCTCGCTGGCCGAAATCGTACGCACTCCTGCTTTCAGCATTGTGCTGACTGTGTCCTGCTACGCGGTCGCGCTTGCGCTGCACCGCCGCTGGCGGGCTGTTCCACCGATTGTGGCAGCGTGTGTTCCCATCATTGCCGTGCTGCTGCTCCTCAGGGAGCCGTATGCAGCCTACAACCGTGGCGGCGACCTGCTCACATGGCTGCTGGGGCCTGCCACGGTGGCGCTGGCGGTGCCCATGTACCGGCAAGGGAAGTTTCTTCGGCCCTCGCTCCCGCGTTTGGCGCTGATCGTGTTTGCCGGCTCGCTGGTGGGCATGGTCACAGCGGGCGGGACGGCCTGGCTGCTGGGCGCTCCGAGATCCGTAGTGTTGTCGGCTGTTCCCAAGTCGGTCACCACGCCCATCGCCATTGAAGTCTGCCGCGAACTCAATGGCATTCCGCAAATTACCATCGCCATGGTCATTCTGGCAGGCGTGCTCGGAGCTACGTTCGGGCCGTTGTTGTTGCGCCTGGTGGGGGTGGGCGAGGACCGCTCGGTAGGGGCTGCCGTCGGCACATCCTCGCACGGTATTGGCACAGCGAGCCTTGTCCGTCATTCGGAGCGGCAGGCGAGCGCTTCCTCGTGGGCCATGGCCGCCGCAGGTGTTTTCACATCGATTCTGGCGGCCCTGCTGGCGCTCCTGTTGCGTTGATAGCGTGTTGCAAAGATGGGTTGAATCGAAAGATGCCGGTGATCCTCAGTGCATGCCGGCGCCCTCGGGTCCTTTGCCGGGGCGGTTCTTGCTGAGCAGGAAGGCCAGCACAATCAGACCCAGTGACATCCACGACAGTTCCATGTAGACATCCTGGTAGCCCTGCATGAGGGCCTGCTGGTTGAGCTGGTTGTAGATGCTGCCCAGCGCCATGCCCGCGCCGTTCGCTGGTCCGAACCGGTTGGCGAAGTAGCCGGTCAGGGCCTGGCTATGCTGCTGGAAAGCGATGCTCGCCGAGGTCATGGCGCTTTGCAGGTGCTGCTGGTGCCACAGGGAGCGGGTGGTCACCTGCGCGTTGGTCACGGCGATGAGGATGCTGCCGCCGATGTTTCGAGTAAAGTTGATGAGGCCGGCGACCTGGTTGCTCTCCTCTTTCGGCATGCCCAGATAGGCCGCGTTGGTGATGGAGATGAAGCAGAACGGCAATGGCAGCATCTGGATGACGCGCAGCCAGGAGGCAGCGGCGAAGCTCATGTCCAGGGTGGAGACCCAGGCTGCGTAGCGGAAAGTGAGGACGAGCAGCGTGAAGCCTATGAGGGTAAGCGTGCGCGCCGAGACCCTGCCGGTTGCGTAACCAGCCAGCGGCATCACGATCATGAGGGTAATGCCGCCCGCTGTGAGAGCCATGCCCGCTTGCGTCGCGGTGTAGCCCAGCAGTTGCTGCATAAAGAGCGGCTGCAGCACGGTATTGGCATTCAGCACGCCGCCGACCAGCATCATCAGGAAGCAGCAGATTGCAAAGTTTTTGAAGCGAAAGAGCTTCAGGTTGATGAGCGGATCCTTTCTGCGCCACTCCCACACGATGAGCCCAATCATGCCGCCGATAAAGAGGACAGCGGCAATGCGGATGAAGTTGGACGCGAACCAATCATTCTCCTCGCCCTTATCGAGCATGATTTGCATGGCGCCCATGGCGATGGACAGGAAGCTCAGGCCGAGATAGTCGATGTTGCCCAGGAGCGCGCGGTTGGGCTTGATCCACGGCGGATCGTCGATAAGACGCCGGACGAGAATCAAGGCCAGAATGCCGACCGGAATATTGATGAAGAAGATCCAGCGCCAGGAGAAGTTGTCGGTGATCCAGCCGCCCAAGGTGGGGCCGATCGAAGGCGCCAGTACGGCCACAAGGCCATAGAGGGCGAAGGCCTGGCCGCGCTCATGCGGTTCGAATGAATCGGCCATGATGGCCTGGGCCATGGGCTGCAGCCCGCCGCCTCCCGCGCCCTGCATGATCCGGAAGACAATCAGCATTGGAAGTGTCGGAGCAATGCCGCAGAGAAAGCTCGATATGGTAAAGACCATGATGCAAAAGAGGAAGAAGTTGCGCCGGCCCATGACGTTGGAGATCCAGCCGCCGAGGGGCAGCACGATGGCGTTTGAGACCAGGTAGCTGGTCAGCACCCAGGTTCCCTGGTCAGTGCTGGCGCCCAGGCTGCCGGCAATATGCGGCAAGGCGACGTTGGCGATGGAGGTGTCAAGCACCTCCATAAACGCCGCCAGGGCCACCGTTGCGGCAATCAGCCAGCGGTTGACCCTCGGCTTCCACAGCGAGTGGTCCATCGGCTCCGCGACGGTCATCTGGGCCGGGATTTCTTGTGGGCTGGCCGGAGCCACCAATACAGACTCAGACAAACATCTTCTCCTATTGATTCGTTTCCGTGTTGCTCAGGTCGTAGATTGGTGGCCCGCTGAACTCCGCCTTTTGCAGCCAAAGGAGTGCTGCCGACGTATGCTCCGCATGGCCTTCTTTGACGTACTCTAATCTAGATTCACCTGGCTACCGCCAAGGTTCATGGATTCCGTGCCTGTCGCAAAGTCCAGTGCAGCCGCCGGGATACATGGGCCTCAAGGCGGACTGCAATGGAAACAAAAGGTTCAAAAGGCTATGAATCCAAGGATATCGGACAGGCGCTGAAAGACTTGCCGGAATATGGAGCGAAGTCAAAAATATGCGGCCGGCACAGGGCTGTGCCGACCGTATACTCTGCACATCGGGTTATTCTCCGTCGCTCCCTGCAGGGCCCGCTGGAATGACGAAGGTCTGGCCCGGAGCCTGGAATTTGGCATGGGGATGGCGAACC
>JAJZVZ010000042.1 GCA_021846945.1 Acidobacteriota bacterium
CTGGTGACTAAGATGCCCCCACGCGAAGGAACTTACGGCCTGCTGGCCGAATTCGATACGCCGGGCGACCTGATCAGGGCCGCACGGCAGGCGCGCCACGATGGCTGGCGACGGTTGGACTGCTACTCGCCTTACCCGCTGGAGGAAGCGGCCGAGGCCATCGGCTTCCACCGCAACAAGGTGCCGCTGCTAACGCTGATTGGCGCCCTGATGGGCGGAGCGGCCATGTTCACCCTCGAAACCTGGATCTCGACGCTGGCATTTCCGCTGAATATTGCCGGGCGCCCCATGTACTCGTGGCCGGCCTTCCTGGTACCCGCTTATGAGTGGACCATTCTGTGGGCCGGACTTTCGGCCTGCTATGGCATGCTGGCGCTCAACGGACTGCCATCTCTCTATCATCCGCTTTTCAATGCGCCCAATTTTCGCGACGGCGCCACAACGGACAAGTTCTTCCTGTGTCTGGAGGCGCTTGATCCCAAGTTCGACCTCGCGGAGACGAAAGACTATCTTGAAGCGTTTGAACCCGTTTCGGTCGTGGAGGTGGAGTACTGATGCAAGCTGACCGCCTCAATCTAATTGCTCGCAAGCTTGCGCGCCTGGCCGCTGCAGGCAGTTTCGCGGCACTCCTGCTCGTCGCCGGCTGCCGCCAGGATATGCAGAACGAGCCCAAGATGATTCCGCAGCGAGGATCGAGTTTCTTTGCCGATCACCGCGGCGCGCGCCCGCAGGTGATGAGCACCGTGGCGCGCGGCCAATTCCATGCGGATAGCTACTTCTATACCGGCGTCGTTCAGGACGCGAGCGGCCATCGCGAGGAGCCGGATCTAATGCCGTTTCCCGTCACGATGACAGTGCTCAAGCGTGGCCAGGAGCGGTTCAATATTTACTGCACTCCCTGCCACTCGCGTGTCGGCAACGGGCTGGGTGAAATCGTGCAGCGCGGCTACAAGCCCGCCGCCAATTTTCAGGATCAGGTGCGCAGGTCGCAACCCGTTTCGCACTATTTTTACGTGATGACCCACGGCTATGGCGCCATGCCCGATTACTCGGCCCAAATTGCACCAGTGGATCGTTGGGCGATCGCGGCGTACATCCGCGCCCTGCAATTAAGCCAGAACGCAACGACGAAAGACGTGCCCGCAGGCGTGCAGGTGCAGAGCTTGAAGAGCGTCGCGGAAGAGGAGCATCTGCCCGCTGCGTATGCTCAACCCTGGGCGATGCCCGCAACCGCAATTCATGCTTATCCGCCTGTCGCTTCTGAGGGGACTCCGGGAATGGCTCCGGCCTATCCTGCCGATCCCTCCATCAAGATTCCGCTAAGCAAACCGGCCCCAGCGGCCGCCAAGTAAGGACACAGGACGAAGGGAATGGCTCACGAAACACACGCCAAGACGTTACCCGCTAACCTGGACGCCCCAGCTTTTGTGGACGGCTGGAGAAACCGTGCGCTCATGGTTGGCGTGATCTTCTCTGTGATTTCCATCATTCTGGCGGTTCTCGGCCAGGCCCAGGACCACTTGGGCTGGGATCATCTGCTGCGCGGCTGGGCCATGGGTCTCATGATCACCTTCGGATTCTCTGTAGGCGGTCTTGCCCTGCTGATGGTGCAGTATTGCTCCGGCGGCAAATTCGGCCTGCTGCTGCGCCGCCCGCTTGAAGCCATGAGCCGCACCTTGCCCCTGGTCTTTATCTACTGGCTCGTCGTGGCCTTTGAGATGAAGCATCTCTACCTGTGGGCCAGGATCAGCAATGCTTCCGCGGCTCTGAAGGCGGGGATGATCACCGAAGCGCAGGCGCATTGCATTATCTTCAAGCGGCCCATGCTCAACCCCGGAACATTCATCTGGGTCAGCCTGATCTGCTTCGCGATCTGGGGCTTTTACACCTGGCGGCTCACTTCGCTCGGCCTGCGGCGTGACAGCGAAGGTCCGGAGACTACGCCCTATTGGATCAAGAAGCTCGAAAACATCAGCGGTCCCGGCATCGTGGTCTATGCCTTTACGATGACAGCGGCCTCGATTTACTGGGTCATGTCGATGGATGTCACTTGGTATTCGACCGTTTATGGCCTGCTGTATCTGGTCGAGCAGGGATTCCAGGTGCTGGCGCTAGGCATCATCGTTTCGATCGCGCTCTCAAAGGCAGAGCCTTTCCGTACGATTCTCCGGCAGACCGAGCAGCACGATCTGGGCAAGCTTACCTTCGCCTTCGTCATGCTGAACATCTACCTCAGCTTCGGGCAATTCCTGATTATCTGGTCCGGCAACCTTCCCGACGAAATCAACTGGTATCTCGATCGCATCCGCGGCGGGTGGGGCATCATCATCACCCTCGATTTCATCTTCCACTGGCTGATTCCGTTCACGATGTTGCTCTCGCGCGATCTGAAGCGTAACAAGAAGCGTTTGACCCGCGTCTGCCAATTCATGATCTTTGCCGTGGCGGTGAACCAGTTCTGGCTGATCGAGCCCAACTTCAGTGACGCCGCGCGCAACCTTCACTTCAGTTGGGGAATTCTGGAGTACGCAGCCGTGCCGGTGGCCATGACTGCCTTTTGGGTTGCCTTTTTCTGCAATCGCCTGAAGACGCGTCCGCTGGTGCAGACCAACGATCCGCACCTCGCGGAAATTCTGGAGCCTGAACATGCAATCGCATAACAATCACGATCAGGGACACAAGCCGGAAGAGATCGACGCATCGCTCGGTTATGAGCGGACGGATGTCCGCGTCTCCGGTATTGTGGTCTTTCTCGTCGCGATGGCCATCTTTGTCGTGGTGACAGCGGTGCTGTGCTACGGCATCGGCGCTGTGATCAATGCGCGCTTGAACAAGGAAGACGGCCCCACATCGAAGTGGGCGAAGACGGTGCATCTGCGCGAGTTGGGCAACCTGCCGTCAAGCCCCGCACTGCAAAACAAGATCGCAACTCTTACCCAGACATTTCCAGCTCCTCGCCTCGTGACCGACAACGGCAACCAGAATGTCGCCGATCTGCACTCGAAAGAGAATCTGCTGCTCAATCATTACAGCTGGATTGATCAATCGAAGGGCGCGGTGAGGATACCGATCGAGCGGGCAATGGATCTGGTAGCCCAGCGCGGATTGCCGGTGGCGCCGTCTGTGACGCTTCCGCCGCTGATGACGGGTGACAGCAGGCCGGTGGTGACGGCGCCGCTCACCGACGGTTTTGCGCCGACCGGCTATGAACAGGAACAGGCAGAGGCACGGGCCGCGAGAGCAATGAACATGGAAGTGGGCAAATAGAGAAGCGCCGGGCGCGCACATTACACCTGAACGGCAGCCTTCGATATTGCCGTCAAGGTAGGAGGAGAGGACATGCAGAGCAACAATACAGGCCTAAAACGCAGGATGGGCATCGCCGCGGCAGCCACCGCAGCCAGCGTAATCGTGCTGTGCATGGCCGCTCCGCAGCTCCGGGCCCAGACGATGTCTTCCTACGGAGACAAGGGACTGGCTGCATCCAATACCGCTCTTGGACCTGCAAATTCGGCGCCGGCCGTGTTGAACGGCGTCGGCATCGCGCAGCATCTCAACTATCAGTTGCCGCTGAACCTGACCTTCACCGATGACACTGGAAAGCAGGTGCATCTGGGCAGCTACTTCGGCAAAGTGCCTGCGATTCTTACTCTTGTTTATTATCGCTGCCCGATGCTCTGCTCTGAAGAGCTGGAGGGATTAACCAGCGCGCTGAAGATGATTAACTTCCGCCCTGGCAAGGATTTCAATATCATCGTGGTCAGCATCGATCCGGCTGAAGGAACAAGTCTCGCGGCGGCCAAGAAAAAATACTACCTGAAAATGTATGGCCATCCAAAAACGGCCGATGGCTGGCACTTCCTCACCGGCACGCAGCCTAACATCGATGCGCTCACCAAAGTTGTGGGCTTCAATTACGTCAAGATCAAGGTTCCGGGAAGTAATCTGACGCAATACGCGCACGCCAGCGCCATTCAAATCGTGACCCCGGAGGGTAAGCTCGCCCAGTACTACATGGGCGTCGAGTATTCACCCAAAGATATGCTGCTGGGGTTGGACGAAGCATCGTCCGACCACATCGGCTCACCGGTTGATAACATTCTGACCTATTGCTACCACTACAATCCCCAGACCAACACGCACGATCTCATCGTGTCACGCGTGATGCAGGCTGGCGGCTTACTCACGGTTCTGTTGCTGGGCGGCTTCATGCTCGTGATGTTCCGCCGGGATCACCGGCAACCTCAGCAGTCAGGCACAGGGAAAAAGGTGAACGGATAACGGAATGAGCCACATCAGTCCAGTACTTTGGCAGTTTCTCGTCAAGTGGTTGACGAACTTCGCGATCTTTCCGCCGGAGGCGTCCCGTATTGCCGCTCAATCGGACGCGCTCTTCTTTTTCATGGTCCTGGTGAGCCTGATCGGACTCACGACCGTGGTCCTTCTGGTTGTAGGATTCTCCATCCTCTACCGCAAAGAGCGTCACCCGCATGCTGTTCAGATCGAAGGCTCGACGCTACTTGAGAGCACATGGACCATCATCCCGCTTGGTCTGTTCCTGATCATCTTCGTGTGGGGAGCGCTGATCTACTTCCGCGTCTATACTCCACCGGCCAATGCCATGAATATCTACGTGGTGGGCAAGCAGTGGATGTGGAAGATCGAGCATCCAGGCGGACAGCATGAGATCAATGCGCTGCACATTCCTGTGAATGAGCCCGTTCAGTTGACGATCATCTCGCAGGATGTCTTCCATAGCTTCTCCATTCCCGCTTTCCGCATCAAGCGCGAAGCTATTCCCGGCCGCTACACGACGGTGGGATTCGAGGCTACCCAGGTCGGAACGTATCACCTGTTCTGCACGCAGTATTGCGGCACCGATCACTCACACATGACCGGTGAAGTAGTGGTGATGTCGCGCGACGATTACAAGAAGTGGCTGGCAAGCTCCACCAGCGGCATGTCGCTGGCGCAGGACGGCGAAAGACTCTTTGCCAGCCTGAGCTGCAACGCATGCCACAACGATACACCGAACGCCCGGGGTCCAAACCTGGTGAATGTGTATGACTCCAGGCTCACCCTTTCAACCGGGGAGACCGTTACTGCCGATGATGCCTATCTGCGGCAGGCAATCCTCAATCCCTCGGAGCATGTCACGCAAGGCTATGTCCCGATCATGCCAACCTATCAGGGCCAGATCAGTGAGGAAGGCGTGATCGCGCTGGTCGAATACATTAAGAGCCTTCACTCCAACTACCGTGTCCAACAGACCCTGAATACCACCGCCCTGGTTCCGCAAAACCAGGAAAAGGCAACGCCTGCCGGACAAACACCTTCCGGGCAAAAACCGCAGGGCGTGGGGAGGTAAACCATGAGCGCCACAATTCTCGCACTGCCTGATCAGTCCACGGCCAGAATCCCCAAGATGAACTATCTGAGCAAGGAAAATGGCCTGCTCAGCTGGCTGCTGACGGGCGACCACAAGCGGATCGCGATTCTTTACCTTATTTCGATTACGTTCTTCTTCTTTATTGGAGGATCGCTGGCGGGACTTATCCGCCTCGAATTGCTCACGCCCCAGAGCGATCTGATGGCCGCCGACACCTATAACAAGGTGTTCTCGATGCATGGGCTCATCATGGTGTTCTTCTTCCTGGTGCCGTCGGTACCGGCCACGATCGGGAACTTCTTCATTCCCATGATGGTGGGCGCCAAAGATCTGGCGCTGCCGAAGATCAACTTGCTTAGCTGGTATCTCTATATCCTTGCCGGCGGCCTGATGCTCTACACCATGTGCACGGGCGGCGTGGACACGGGCTGGACCTTCACCACACCACTGTCAACACATTATCTGAACACCAACGTTGCCGGCGCCGCTCTGGCGGTCTTTGTCGCCGGATTCAGTTCCATCTTTACCGGACTGAATTTCGTGGTGACAATCCATAAGATGCGTTGCCCGGGGATGACCTGGTTCCGGCTGCCGCTTTTCGTTTGGTCGCACTACGCAGCCAGCATTCTCATGGTGTTGGGCACGCCGGTGCTCGCCATCACCCTGGTGCTCGTGATCCTGGAGCGCATCGCCCACATCGGCGTCTTCGACCCGGCCTATGGCGGCGACCCGCTCCTGTTCCAGCACCTCTTCTGGTTCTACTCTCATCCGGCCGTCTACATCATGATTTTGCCGGGCTTCGGCGTCATCTCCGAAGTCGTGTCAACCTTCAGCCGCAAGCGCGTCTTTGGCTATACGGCGGTGGCATTTTCTTCGGTGGCCATCGCGGTCTTCGGCTTCTTTGTGTGGGCTCACCACATGTTCATCATGGGCATCTCCAACTATGCCGCGCTGGTCTTTTCACTGCTGACCATGCTGGTTGCGGTGCCTTCAGCGATCAAGATCTTCAACTGGGCCTTCACTCTCTATAAAGGATCAGTCACTTTTGAGACGCCGATGCTCTATGCCATCGGATTCATGGGCCTGTTCACCATCGGCGGCATGACCGGTGTATTTCTCGGCTCGACGGGCACTGACATTCATCTCACCGAAACGTACTTCGTGGTGGCGCACTTCCACTTCGTGATGGTTGGCGGCATGCTGATGGCCTTCCTCTCCGGCATTCACTTCTGGTGGCCCAAGATGACCGGGCGCATGTATCCGGAGAAGATCTCGCAATTCGCCGCGGTGGTAACCTATATCGGATTTAACCTGACTTTCTTCCCGCAGTTCATCCTGGGCATGCTGGGTATGCCGCGGCGTTATGCCTCCTACCCGCCTGAGTTCCAGGTTCTGAACGTCTTCTCCACCGCCGGCGCCACCGTGCTGGGTGTGGGATATCTGCTCCCAGTGCTTTACCTCACATGGTCACTGAAGTACGGCCAAATCGCCGGTAACAACCCCTGGCAGGCAACCGGCCTTGAGTGGCAGGTGCAGTCGCCGCCGCTTAGCGAGAATTTCCCCGAAATCCCCATCATGGACCACGAAGCCTACGATTACGAATGGCTGGATCGCCAGCAAGCGAAAGAGGTAGCCAGTGTCTGATAGCACAGCGATCGACAACAACGTCGCGGCGGCAACTCATCTTGAGCATCCGCCCTACCAGCGCCACCACTTCGAAACGATTGCGCAGCAGTTCGACGCCACCAATTTTGCGATGTGGCTCTTCCTGCTCACTGAAATCATGTTCTTTGGCGGGCTGTTTACCGCCTACCTGATCATGCGCAACTGGTACTATCCGGCCTTTGTGGAAGGCTCGCATTATTTAAGCATCGTTTGGGGTACGACCAACACCGGGGTACTCATCACTTCCAGCTTTACCATGGCGATGGGTGTGTGGTGCGCTGAAACCCGGCGCAAGAGTGGATTGATTCTCTGTCTGGTCCTTACGTTCGTTTTAGGCATCGTCTTTTTGTGCATTAAGGGCATCGAGTGGCACGGAGAGTGGGTGGAGCATCACGTCCCAGGCTTGAACTACAGCGTGCAGAACTTCGTAAATCCCGCTTCCAATCCCGAAGTATATGCCGAGTACCACGACAAGCCGCTGGGCGCGGACATGGCGGTCAGGACCGAAGAGTACTTCTTCCTCTACTTCGCCATGACCGGTATGCACGCACTGCACATGATTGTCGGCATCAGCATCCTCGTCTTCATGATCTTTCGAGCCCGGGCAGGCGCCTATACCAATGGCCATGTCACTTTTGTCGAAAATTTCGGCCTGTACTGGCATTTTGTTGACATCATATGGATATTCCTGTTCCCGCTGCTGTATCTGATCAGCCGGCACGGGTAAGGAAAGCTCTAAGTAAATACGTATTTTGAAAAGCCACGGCGGTCAGCCGTGACTGTGGAAGAGAGAGAAAAATTCCGAGTTGGGAGAACGGTCATGTCCGAACCTCACGCGCCTGAGCATCATATTGTCAGCCCCAAAGTCTATCTGGCCATTTTTTTCTCGCTGCTGGTGCTGACGGCCCTCACCACAGCCGCTTCCTTTGTGGAGATGTACGTCTTCAACGTGGTAGTCGCGCTGGCCATCGCCGTTGTCAAGGCCTCGCTGGTGGTGCTTTTCTTCATGCACGTCAAGTACAGCAGTAAGCTGACCAAACTCACGCTTGCGTCGGGTCTGTTCGTCTTTCTAGGCCTTCTAACTATGACCCTGGCCGACTACATCAGCCGCGCCTGGGGCCGGTGGTAGGTTTCTTCCCCTTTCCACCCCAAAAGGGCCGCCCAACCAGGCGGCCCTTTTCGTTCCTGGATGCGCCGCGAATCTCCGAATCACATTGCAACACTTGCTGCCGGATCAGGAATGTAATGACTACGGCGCGAGATCCTCACAGGCCGGCATATTTGCTCACAGTGTCGGCTTCGGTGGTTTGTTCGGAGCCCATACCACCGCAGGCGTCACCTTCACCGGCCTGCGATAAAGCTCGCCGTTTTCGACGACGTACAGCGATGCCGGGCTGCCCGCCGCAAAAGCAATGCTCGAAATCGTTCCGAACGCTTCCGGCTCGGGAGCATTCAGGATCTCCGCGACACGACCGTTGGGCAGGCACACCTGGATTCCGACCGGAGTCGCAAAATAGACCTGGCCGCCGGAGTCCTCACGCACGCTAACGGCATGGCTCATCCAGCCCTGCTCTGGCATCTCCAGGCGATAGAATGGCTCGCCGTCTTGAAGCCCACCGTCCGGCGCAATCTGAAACGACCAACTGAAGCGGCTCTGCGCGTCTGTAACGATTACAAATGCCTGATCGGGTGAGAGCGTAATCCCTGCAGGCACGGCCATCCCGCCGCCGTCATACACAACGCGCACGTGCCCCGATGCGTCAATCAGCCCGACTGTCTTGTGTGCCTGATCGGTGAAGTAGATCGCGCCGTTTCCCGTCACAGCGATATCGTGCGCCTCCACATTCCGCGTCACAATCCTTTCATCGCCAGCGGGCCCAAAGGAGACAATTCGCCGCAGCGCGGGCTCGGAGGCATAGAGGCGCCCATCGGCCCCCACGCGCAGCGAGGTAATTCCACTTATGCTGCCTTTGAATACGGTAACGCTGCCGTCCGGCGAAGCCTTGTCGATCTGCTTTGCCTGCGGATCGGCAAAGAAGATGTTGCCGCTCTTGTCTGCCGCCGGACTGATTGCGGCGCGATAATTTCCCTCGATCTTCTGCCACGGCCTGTCAACGTACAGCGTCTCAAATACCTTGCCGCGCGGATCCCAGCCCGGCTCATGCATCGCCGGGTTCTCGTGCACCACGATCGGCGCCGGATAGCCACGCCACAGCCAGCGCAGCGCATCCGGCATGATCGCCCCGCCCTGTTTCATATTGTGGCCCTCGGTGCCCATCACCAGCTTCACGTCGTAGCCGGAGTAATCCAGCGCCTGATACATCACCCGGTTGTTGATGGGCCAGCTACCGGAATAGGAGATGCCGTAGGGCTCGGCGGGAACAATGTGATCGTTGGTTCCATCCTGCATGAAGACGCGAATCGGCTTCGGCTCTGTCTTGCGCACCAGAGCGGGCAGGGAATCTGCTCCCTTCATGGCCACGTAGGTTCCGATAAAGCTCAGCACGCGATGAAACTGGTCAGGCCGGTTCCACGCGGCCATGAATGCCCCCACGGCTCCCGTGCTTACGCCGCTCAGGCCGCGGTCGTCAGGGTTCTTAGAGAGGTTGTACTTCCCGGCCACTGCGGGAATCAACTCGTCAAGCAGAAAGCTCGAAAAGCGGTAGCTTAACGAGTCGTACTCGAAGATGCGCTCGTAGCGGTTCTGGTCCTTGTCGGAGACGGCGGGCAGAATGCCGGGATCGACGAAGATCCCGATCATCGGCGGAATTTCATGTTTAGCAATCAGATTGTCAAAGACGACCGGCACGCGCACGCTGTTGCCCAGCGCCTGACTGCCGTCGAGGAAGATCATGAATGGAGTTGGCTTGCTCGCGTCGTATTGCGCGGGCACATAGACGGCGTAGTGATGCGGCGTGCCGGGGTAGAACCTGCCGGGCTGGAGAATGTACTTTGTGACCGTGCCTTTGGGAACGCCCTGGTGTGGCTGCGAGTCCGGACCGAGCGCGTAAGTCTCGGCGTGGAGCAGCGAAGCGGCAATCACAAGAAGAAAAGCCAAAAACAGCCGTCTCATCGGGAACCTCAACCTTGGAATTGCATGAATCTGGACAAGCCGTGCGCGGAGGCAAAACGACGAATCCATCCTAACTGCTGAGTCCGTGGTTCGGACCAGCTATTTGTGGTTGGTAAGGAACGAATCGCCATTCAGGCAGCGAAAGGTATGATGGGTTGCGTGACTCTGGCGCGAGCCTTCGCCGTCGTACGCCGATTTTGAAACTCCCCCAAAGAGGAGGCTGAGCAAATGTCTGAATCAAGGTGGAACCGCAGGCGGTTCCTTAAAGTGCTGGGAACGGCCGCGGCTGGTGCGGGCGTTTCCTCGAAGGCGGTCGGCAAGCAAGTGACGAGTGTGGCGATTGCCGTCGACCCGGCAGATGCGGTAGCCGCGTCGAGGCCGGCGGCGTGGGCCGTGGAGCAGCTTGCGCAGGCATTGCAGGCGCGTGGTGTTGACGCGGTGCGCGTAGCGAAGCCACAAGACGCCACGGAGGAAAGCCTGTGCCTCATCGCGGCGGGCGCGGAGAGCGAGCTTGCGCGAGACATGCTGCGGGAGGCCGGAACTGCCGTGCCGGCAGCGCCGGAATCCCTGGGCATCGCGAATCTGCGCCACGGCGGCGACCGCAGCGTGCTGGCCTGCGGGCGCGATGCGCGCGGTCTGACCTATGCGCTCACTGAGCTTGCGGACGCTGTGGAGAACGCTCCGGACCCGATCGAGGCGCTTGCGGCGGTCGAGACGACAACTGAGCAGCCTGCCAACCAGGTGCGCAGCATTACCCGCCTCTTCACCAGCAACGTGCAGGACAAGCCCTGGTATAACGATCGCGGCTTCTGGCCCGCATATCTCGACATGGTCGCGGCCCAGCGCTTCAACCGCTTCAACCTGGCCTTTGGCATCGGCTACGACTTCCTGCGCGGAGTTACGGATGCCTACTTCCTCTTCGCCTATCCGTTTCTGCTTAAGGCGCCGGGCTACAACGTGCGCGTGCCGCAGTTGCCGGACGACGAGCGCGACAGCAATCTTGCCATGCTGCAATACATCGGCCGGCAGTGCGCTCAGCGCGGGCTGGAGTTCTATGTGGGCCTGTGGATGCACGGCTACCAATGGATTGACAGTCCCCACGCCAACTACACCATCGAGGGGCTGGGCGCGAGCACTCACGGCCCTTACTGCCGCGACGCCGTGCGCATGCTGCTCCAGCAGGTGCCGGAGATTTCCGGCCTCACCTTCCGCATTCATGGCGAGAGCGGAGTGAGGGAGGGCGACTTCGGCTTCTGGAAGACGGTCTTCGACGGCGTGGCTACCTGCGGCCGGCAGGTTCCCATCGACATGCACGCCAAGGGGATGACACGGCAGATGATCGACGTGGCGCTGGGAAGCGGACAGCCCGTCAATGTTTCGCCCAAATTCTGGGCCGAGCACATGGGCATGACCTATCACCAGGCCGACATCCGCAAGATCGAAAAGCCCCGCGCAGAAAATGCTACCGGCCTCATGGCCCTCAGCTCAGGGACGCGCAGTTTTTTGCGTTATGGCTACGGCGACCTGCTGACCGAGGACCGCAAGTACACGATCGTGCACCGCGTATGGTCGGGTACACAGCGTCTCCTGTTGTGGGGCGATCCGCGTTTTGCCGCGGCTTATTCACGCGCCTTCAGCTTCTGCGGCAGTAACGGAGCGGAGATTCAGGAGCCGCTTTCGTTCAAGGGCCGCCGCGGCTCCGGCCTTCCCGGCAGCCGCTGCGCGTATGCCGATACATCTCTGACGCCGCGCTGGGACTTTCAGAAGTACGAGTACACAGCGCTGATCTGGGGACGCCCGCTCTACAACCCGGAGACTCGGCCGGAGGTCTGGCAGCGCGTGTTGAGGCGGCAGTTCGGCGCCGAGCCGATGCAAGATGCGCTGGGCAACGTGAGCAGAATTCTGCCTGTGATCACAACGGCATACGCTCCCTCGGCGGCTAACAACAGCTACTGGCCCGAGATTTACACCAATCAGTCGCTGCTCGACGCCGAGCACTACAGCCCCTATGGCGATGCGCTGCGGCCGCGCGTCTTCGGCAACGCCAGCCCGCTCGATCCCGAGCTGTTTCTTTCCATGAACGAGTATGCCGAGGAACTGCTTTCCGGCAAGAGCAGTGGCAAATATACGCCGGTCGATGTGGCGCAGTGGATCGAGGGCTTTGCGGCTTCGGGCCGCGCGGCTCTGGCGCAGGCTGAGATGTCTGCGCGTCGGCGCAGCACGCCTGCTTATCGGCGCGCCAAGGTGGACGTAGAGATTGAGGCTGGACTGGGCGAGTTCTTTGGCGCAAAGTTCCGCTCCGGCGTGCTCTTTCATCTCTACGAGATCGCCAAAGAGCGCGCGCCGCTGGAGGCGTCCATCGCGCAGTACAGGAAGGCGCGCGCGGCCTGGGCGGCGCTGGCGGATGCGGGCAAGGGCGTTTACATGCCCGACATTACCGTAGGCCCGGAACCGCAGCTTCGCGGCTGCTGGCTTGACCGCCTGCCCGCCATCGACAAGGACATTGCCGCGCTCTCTGCGCTGCTCGATACCAGTACCGCAGTTGCTTCGCCGCCGGTCGCGGCTGCAATTCAGGCTGTATTGAGCGTTCCCCATCGCATTTCGCTCACCGTGCATCATGCGCCACCGGCACGTTTCACGCGCGGTGCTGAACTGCCTCTCACGCTGGCCGCGCCGGCGGAGATTTCGCAGGCAACGCTGCACTATCGCCATGTGAATCAGGCGGAGAGTTACATCACCGTCGAAATGGCGCGGCAGGGCGCGCAGTTTGCCGCAACCATTCCCGCTGCGTACACACAGACCGAGTTTCCGATGGAGTATTACTTCACAGCCGCTGATGGGAAGGGCGGGACCGGTTTGTATCCGGGCCTCGGTCCGGAACTGACCCGGCAGCCGTACTTCGTGGTGCGCAGCGTATAGTCCGATGAACCGAATTCTTGCCATTGACGAAATGCCCGCCGAGCTTGCGGGACTTGCGAACCAGCCGCGTGTTCTGGTACGCCGTGAAGGCGCGCCGCGCAAGGGCGGACGATGCGTCATTTACTGGATGCAGCGCGCCATGCGCATCGAAGGCAATCCCGCGCTCGACGTGGCGATAGAAGCTGCCAATCTGCTTGGCCTGCCGGTCGTGGTCTATTTTTCTGTAATCAGCAACTACCCCAACGCCAACCTGCGCCATTACCACTTTCTATGGCAGGGACTCAAAGATGTGGCTGAAGACGCGGCCGCGCTGGGCGTGGGCTTTGTTGTGCGCCGCCCGCCGGACAACCGGCTGGAAGCCTTCCTTGAAGAAGTGGATGCCGCGCTTGTGATTGGCGACGAAAATCCTTGCCGCGAGCCGGAACGCTGGCGGCGTGTGCTGGCCGGTCGGCTCAAGCTGCCCTACTGGACCGTCGATGCCGATGTGGTTGTTCCTTCGCGCGTCTTCGGCCGCAGCTTTGCCTTGCTCCATCATTTCCGCCCGCATCTCAGGGCCGAGTTGCCCAAATACCTTGTCGCGCCGAAGAGGATGGTTCCGCTGCACCCGTGGAAACCCCGCAAGCAGCCGACCTCATTTCCGCTCACGCAGGACATCACGCAAGGTCTCAGCAAGCTCGACCGCACCATCAAGCCGGTGGACACCTTCGCCGGCGGCACGCATGCTGCGCTCAGGCGGCTCGGCGAGTTTGTTCGTCGGGATTTGAAAGACTACGAAGAAACGCGCAACCATCCCGAGTTGCAAGGGACCAGCCGCCTCTCGCCGTATCTGCATTTCGGGAACATCGGCCCGCTTACCATCGCGCTGGCCGTGCAGAATGCCATGCGCAAAGGTTGGGCCTCGCCGGGAGCGGCGGAAAAATATCTTGATCAGGCCGTCGGCTGGCGCGAGCTCTCCGTTCTCTTCGTCCGGCACGAGCCAAACTACGACCACTGGGAGTGCGCCGCGCCGTGGGCTCGCGCCACACTGCTGGAGCACGCCGCCGACCCGCGTCCGTACCGCTACAGCCTTGAGCAACTGGAGCGCGGCGAGACCGCCGATGAGCTCTGGAACGCGGCTCAGCGCGAGATGGTGGATACCGGCTGGATGCACAACTACATGCGCATGTACTGGGCCAAGAAGATCCTGGAGTGGGCGCCGGATCCAGCCACGGCCTTCGACTGGGCTGTTCTGCTCAATGACCGCTATGAGCTGGACGGACGCGATCCCAACGGCTACGCGGGCATCGCGTGGGCGGTCGTCGGGCGGCATGACCGCCCGTGGTTCAACCGTCCCGTCTTCGGGCTGGTGCGCCCCATGAGCGGCGCTTCCATCGCCAAGAAGTTCGACGCGGAAGCGTACATCAACCGGCATCGGCGACAGAGCGAATGAGCGCCCATACCAAGCCTTTCCAGTACTAAAGTTCTTCTTTTCAACACCAGTAGTACCCATGCTGGTCATTCACTGTCCTATAATGGGCCACAATTCCAATCCAGGAAAAGATAGGTTCCAAGATTCTAATTCCAATGGATTTCGCTCAGTTCTTCTGCGGAAGATTTGAAGGAGAGGAGGGCGGAGCCAGACTCCGGGTTGCGTGTGGCCAGCTTTCATTTTGCTTTGGTTTGGGTAATCAAGCCTGTTCGTAGCGCCAAAGAGTTCAGGCTTGCTTTTGGTGACAGAGATTCGATCCGGTGCGGCGCTGCCCGGATTTGCCGGGCGCTGGGAGCGTGGATTGCGGTTTTCCTGACGCTTTGGCCGGCTGTGCCCGTTCCGGCGCAAAGCGGAAGCCTGGGCGCGCAGGCAAAGACGCCCCTGCAAAGAGAAACCGTGCCACCGCGAGTGATTCAGGCGCGGCGGTTTCTTGCGGAGCGCGGCTGGACGCCGGGCAAAGCACGAAAGCTGATCCTCCAGCGCTCCACGATCCGAGCCGTAACGAACCTGCGAAGCCTGCAAATGAGTGCGACGAGCGCGCAGAGCCAGAGCGCGGCAACGTGGCAGCCGCTGGGCCCGGCGGCGGTACTCACGCCAAACTTTGGCCTGGTGACGGGCCGGGTTGCCGCGGCGGCGCTCGATCCCTCGGACGCGACCGGCAATCGCCTTTACCTGGGAACCACTGGGGGTGGTGTGTGGGTGAGCCAGAATGCGGGCGTCTCCGACCCATCCCTGGTGACCTTTACGCCGCTGACCGATGCGGTGGCCGCGATGAGCAATGTGCCGGACGCCTCGATCAGCATCGGCGCGCTGACAGTGCAGCCCGGCGGAACGGGCGTGATTTTAGCCGGTACCGGCGATCCGAACGATGTGCTCGACTCCTATTATGGAACGGGGATTCTGCGTTCAACCGACGGCGGAAACTCGTGGACGCTGATCCAGACCACATCGGATGTGGAGCAGGGCCTTGGCTTTCAGGACTTCAGCTTTATCGGCGAAGGCTTTGCCGGTTTTGCCTGGAGCACGGTCAATCCGCAACTGGTAGTTGCCGCGGTGTCGCAGGCGTATGAAGGTACACTGGTGGACGCGGAGCGCTCCGGCGATAGCTACGAGGGGCTGTATTACTCGACCGACAGCGGCGCCACCTGGCACCTGTCTACCATCTCAGACGGCAATGGATCCGACGTTCAGGGACCAGTGGATACATTCGCACTACCGGACGGCAACGCAGCCACCTCCGTGGTGTGGAACCCGGTGCGGCAGCTCTTCATCGCGGCAGTGCGCTACCATGGCTACTACCAGTCGGCGGACGGTGTCACCTGGACGCGCATGGCCACGCAGCCGGGCTCCGGCCTGAGCACGACGAATTGCACCACCAACATTGGCAGCACCGGCTCCATCGGCTGCCCCATTTACCGTGGCACGCTGGCCGTCAATCCGCTCACGGGCGACACCTTTGCCTGGACCGTAGATGCATACAACCAGGATCAGGGATTGCGGCAGGATCAGTGCGCGGTGAGCGGTGGCGCATGCACCAATCCGGCCATCACATTCGCGAAGTCGTGGAATACGACAGCACTCGAAGCCAACACAGCCGGTGGCGCCGCTACCATCCTCAACGGCGATTACAACCTGACGCTGGCCGCGGTTCCTTCCGGGCAGGACACGCTGCTGCTGGCGGGTGACAACGATCTGTGGAAGTGCAGCCTGGCCTCGGGCTGCGTGTGGCGCAACACCACCAACGCCACCACCTGCATGAGCGCGCAGGTGGGCGAGTACCAGCACGCACTGGCCTGGAATGCCGCCAATCCAATGGAGATTTTCGTCGGCAACGACAGCGGTTTGTGGCGCTCCACCGATGCCATTGGGGAAACCGGACAGGCCTGCTCCTCGACCGATGCCACGCACTTCCAGAACCTGAACGGCAACCTGGGTTCACTGGCGGAGGCGGCGAGCATCTCGCAAACCGGGTCCACTCCGTACACGATGATGGCCGGTCTGGGCGTAAACGGAACCACCGGCGTCAAGAGCACGACCGGTCCAACGACAGACTGGCCGCTTATTCTCGGCGGCGCGGGCGGGCCGGTCGCCATCGACCCCGGCAACCGTTCAAACTGGTACGTGAATAACGCGGCCGGCGTTTCCATCCATCTTTGCTCACAATCGTCGGAGTGCACGCCGGATGCATTCGGCGCCAGCCCGGTGGTCAGCAATGCAGACACGGGCGGTGACGGATACACGATGGGCGTGCCCGCGCCCTTCCTTGTTGACCCGCTCGACACCACGCAGCTCTTGATCGGAACCTGTCGCGTTTGGCGCGGACCGGCCGATGGCTCCGGCTGGACCGGCGGCAACGTCATCAGCCCCATCGGCATGGTGAGCAGCGGGAGTACCGCGACTTCGTGCCAGGGCAATCCGCTGATCCGCTCCATGGCTGCGATGGCGCTGCCCGGCGGCAGCGAGGTGGTCTACGTGGGCATGTACGGCTCCGCTAACGGGGGTGCGAACCTGCCCGGTCATGTTTTGAGCGCGATCCTCAATCCAGCCTCCAGCACGGCGCCAGTTTGGCAGGATTTGACGCTGAACCCGGTCAGCAATGACTCCAAGGCGATGAACGCCTACGGCCTGGACATCTCCAGCATCTACATCGATCCTCACGACACGACCGGCAGTACGGTCTATGTGACCGTGGCGGGCATGGCCAGCCCGCTGGAAGCCGTGCGGGTTGTCTACCGCTCCACCGATGGCGGCGCACACTGGGAGCAAATGGTCAGCAACCTTCCCTCCGCCCCCGCCAACAGCATCGTCATCGACCCGCAGGATGCCAATACGGCCTATCTCGCGACGGATGTGGGCGTCTATTCCACCACGCAGATCGGCACCTGCGCGAATGCGTCGTCGGCATGCTGGGCGGCCTTTGGAGCCGGCCTGCCCGCCACGCCCGTGGTTGCGGTAAGCGCGTCGCCGGCCACGGTCTCTTCGCCGGTGCTGGTAGCTGCAACCTACGGTCGCGGCGTGTGGCAGGCGCCGCTTGCGACCACCAGCACAACCCTGACGACCGCTTCGGCGAGCCCATCGTCGGTAACCTTCCCTACCCAGGCAATTGGAAGCACCAGCAGTGCGCAGACTGTGACACTGACCAACATGGGCACGGTTGTTCTTACGCCTGCCGCGTTCTCAGTGACGGGCGACTTTACCGAGACAGACAACTGCCAGGGCGCGTCCGTCGCCCCGGGCGCAAGCTGTGCCGTGCAGGTGGTCTTTGCGCCCACTGCAACGGGTACGCGGACGGGCCAGATGACCGTCAGCGCGAATGTTGCTGGAGGCCAACTGAGTGTGGGCCTGAGCGGAACCGGCGCCACCGCGGGAGTGGTTACGTTGAGCCCGACCATTGTGAACTTTGGCGACGTTCAGGTGGGAACCAACTCGTCACCCATGCAGGTCGAAGTCGGCAACAGCGGTGCTTCATCGGTTTCTGTCACCGGCATCGCAGTCACTGGCCCGTTCACCATCTCCAGCAACGCATGCGGCAGCAGCAGCCTGGCAGGGCAGACTGATTGCCAGGTGATGGTCGAATTTGCTCCCACGCAAACCGGGCCGGCATCGGGTACCTTGACATTGACGGACGCGGCCGGGACACAAACCACGCAGTTGAGCGGATCCGGCGAAGCTCCGCCTGCCGATACGCTCAGCCCCGCCTCTCTTGCCTTTCCGGCGACGGTGGTGGGGCAGCTTTCGAGCGCGCAGGCCGTGACCCTGTCCAACACCGGAGGTGTGCCGCTGACGTCCATCTCCGTTACGGTCAGCGGCGGTTTTCAGGCGTCGAACAACTGCGGCACGCAACTGGCGGCACAGTCGAGTTGCGCCATCAGCGTAGTATTTGCGCCCGGCCAAATTGGCAGCCAGACCGGTATGCTGACTGTCTCCGACGCGCTGCACACGCAGACCGTTTCTCTGTCGGGCACAGGTCTGAAGCCGCCCGCGCTCAGCATCAGCGCCTCCAGCCTGAGCTTTACCTCGCAACTGGGCGTGACCAGTTCGCCGCAAACGCTCACTGTGAGCAATACCGGCGGCGCGCCCATGTCCAACGTGGGCTTCCAGATCACCGGCGCGGTGGCAGGCAGTTTTTCAACTGGTACAACAACCTGCGGAGCCACGTTGAACAACGGCAGCAGTTGTACCGTGCAGGTAATTTTTACGCCGGCTGCGGTGGGTGGAAGCTCCGCTACGCTTACGGTTTCGTCATCCACTCTCGGCGTGAGCGCCGTCAGTGTGCTGCTGAACGGTACGGCGACGGCAGCTTCGGGGCTCAGCATCAGCCCGCTGCGGCTGACTTTTCCAGTGGTCAGCCCCGGCCAGTCGAGCGCCCCGCAGACGGTGACCATCGCCAACCCGTCCTCCGTGACTGCCACCTCGTTGGGTCTCACCACCACACCGCAGTTCAGCCTGACGCAAAACACCTGCGGCAGCACCTTGGCGGCCGGCGCAAGCTGCTCGACCGGGGTGGTGTTTCAGCCCACGGCCGGCGGCGCGGTTGCGGGCACATTGACGGTCAGTTCCGCCACATTCGCTGAGCCCGTCACGGTGGCGCTCAGTGGTGCGGGCGGTATTCCGGTGACGCCAACCTCGATCAGTTTTCCATCTACCGGAGTAGGCACAGTCAGCAGCCCCACCACGGTCACGATCGCCAACCCTGCCTCGGCCGCGGCACTGAGCAACCTTGTCATCACGGCTTCGACGGGATTCGAACTCGCCGCCAACACCTGCGGCGCGACGCTTGATCCCGGGGCAAGCTGCACGGTTGGAGTTGAATTCGCGCCGACGGCCGCAGGCCAGCAGTCCGGTAGCCTGACGGTCGCCAGCAGCAATACGCAATCACTCCCCGTGGCTCTATCGGGAATGGGCTTCGACTTCACCGCCGCCGTCTCCGGTAACAACACGCAGTCTGTTTCCGCGGGCCAGACCGCGGACTACACTCTTGCGCTGACTCCGCTCAACGGATCGCAGGGTACTTTTACCTTCCAGTGCGGAACACTTCCCGCGAACGCAGTGTGCCTCTTCAACCCCGCCAGCGAGACAGTTGCAGCGGGTACGCATGGCAATGTGACTGTGCAGATCTCCACTGGCCAGTCCAGCGCCTCGGTCCGGTCGGATGGTCCGGCTCCATGGGGCGCGCTGCCGCTTCTGTGCGGCTTCCTGATGCTGCCGATGGTGTGGAAGCGCCGCCGCTGGCCCACCGCGACGGGCAATGCGGTGCTTCTGGTTGCACTGCTGGCGATCGTGGTGGGTGGCCTTTCCAGTTGCTCCGGCGCGGGCGGTGGAGCGAGCGCGAACAGCACGGGACAGGGCAAATCCGGTGTGACCGCGCCGGGTGCGTATTCCATCTCCGTGACCGCGACCTCGACAGGAGTGCAGCATTCGGCGACGCTCACCTTGAATGTCGATTAAGGGTTGGGGAAGGAGCGCGTAAAGCCGGTGCCGGACGCCAATCCTGAAGCGGCTATACTTGACTTTCAAGACTGGATGGCATGATCCGGTACGAAAGCCGCCAGCAATCTGGCCGCGCCGGAGCGGCAGATGGGGAAAATCAGGGAAATGACTGCCAAAGTAACTGTAGAAGATGTAGTGCGCGTGGCCGAGCTGGCCAATCTGGAGCTGACGCCGGATGAGACCGGGCGCATGTTGCACGACCTGAACGCCATCCTCGACTACGTGGCCGAGCTGAACCAGCTCGATACGGCAGGCGTGGCGCCGCTGGCACAAGTCAGCGAGCTTCAGAGCGCGGCCGGCGTCAGCACGCTGCGTGGCGATGTGGCGCTGGCTTCGCTTGATCGCGCAGATATCATGCGTCAGGCGCCCGAGACCGACCAGGCCTTCTTCAAGGTGCCCAAGGTGATCGAGCGATAGCTCCGCTTCATCCGAATCCCTAGATTGTGGAACAAGCAAGTCAGGAAGAGGCCATTCGACAGGCCGAAAAGCAGAGAGAGGAAGGCTCGATTGCCCAGCGAAGCCAAAGACGCAGAGAACTTTGTTGAGAAGCCCAGGACCTTCGCCGAGTTGCGCGATGCGATTCAGGCGGGCGGTACCAGAGCCACCGATCTAGCCGCCGCTTATTACGAGCGTATTGAGAAGAAGAATCCGCGCCTGAATGTTTATTTGAGCCTGACCAAAGAGCGCGCGCTGGCACAGGCCGCGCAAGTGGACGCGCTGGCGGCCAAAGGCGATCCGCTGCCCGCGCTGGCTGGCATTCCGGTGGGCGTCAAGGACGTGCTCGTGATGCGGGGCGCTCCGGCGACGGCGGGATCGAAGATCCTCGAAGGCTATCGGCCCCCGTATGATGCCACCGCCGTAGCACGGCTGGAAGCGGCGGGCGCCGTACTGCTGGGCAAGATTAACTGCGATGAGTTCGCGATGGGCTCGTCGAATGAAAACTCGGCTTACGGGCCGGTGCGTAACCCCGTCGATACGGAGCGCGTTCCGGGAGGCTCCAGCGGCGGCTCAGCGGCGGCGGTGGCGGCGAATATGGCGGTGGCCACGCTGGGCACCGACACTGGCGGCTCAATCCGCCAGCCGGCCAGCTTTTGCGGCGTGGTGGGCGTACTGCCTACTTACGGACGCGTTTCGCGCTACGGGCTGATTGCCTTTGCCTCATCGCTGGATCGAGTGGGGCCCTTCGCTGCAAATGTGCGCGACGCGGCCACGCTGCTGGGCGTGATTGCCGGGCACGACCCCCAGGACGCTACCACCTCCCCGGCCCCGGTCGAGGACTACGCCGCGGAGAGCGACAAGCCCGTCGAGGGCCTGCGCATCGGCGTCCCGACGGAATATTTTGGCGAGGGGCTTGATCCGGAGGTGCGCTCTGCGATCGAGTCCGGCGTCGCCGCGCTCAAGGCGGCCGGATGCTCGGTAAAGCCGGTTTCACTGCCCCACACCAATTACGCCATCCCGACCTATTACCTAGTCGCCACGGCGGAGGCCAGCGCCAACCTGGCCCGCTTTGACGGCGTTCGCTACGGCTATCGTTCGCCCGCCTCCGCCAGCTTGTCCGACATGTACCGGCACTCGCGCGACGAGGGCTTTGGCGCCGAGGTCAAGCGGCGCATCCTGCTCGGCACGTACGCGCTTTCGGCTGGGTACTACGACGCCTATTACCTGAAGGCCCAGCAGGTGCGGCGTCTGCTGGCCGAGGAGTTCCTGCGGGCTTTTGCCGAGGTGGACGCCATCGTGACGCCAACCTCGCCCGTGCCCGCCTTCAAGCTGGGCGAGAAGACCGGCGATCCGCTGGCCATGTATCTGGCGGACATCTACACCGTGACGGCCAGCCTGGCCGGCATCTGCGGCGTGACCGTGCCCTGCGGCGCCACGAAAGCCGGACTGCCCGTAGGAATGCAGGTGCTGGCCGCGCATCTTTGCGAAGGCACGGCCTTTCGCGTGGCGCGGGCGGTGGAGGCAGCGCAAATTTAGGAGCCAGGTTGACGTGAGTAGATGCGCGCGGTTGCAGATTGCGGTTCTAGCGATTCTGATCTTCGGTATTCCCGTGGCGCGTGCCGCTGCGCGCAAGGGTCACGGCGTTTACATGGGCGCGGTCAAGCGCGTTCCGTACTCGAAGGAAGGCGATCCCGCCGGGGCCGCTCCGGGCGAGACCGAGCTGAAGATCCGCGCGCTGGTTGTGGACGGAGTCCTTAAGGAGTGGACCACCGGCGATGCCCATGATGTGACCGACCGCAGTTTTGTGGTCAGGCGCGCCTTAAGGCTGAACGATGCGCTGCCCGGTGACCGGCCGGGCCCCGGCAGCAAGCTGGAGCGCTGGGTCTGGCAGCGTGGCCCGTGGCTGCTGGTGGACCGGGTTACCGGCCATATCACCGCGCTCAAACTGCCCGACTACGACCCGGACGTGAGCCAGGTGGTCTGGTTTCGTGACTATGCCGCCTACTGCGGCCTGACTGCCAGCGGCAAGAGCCTCTACGCCGTGGTGGCGCAGTTGGCGGTGCGCAGGCCGGTTCTCTCAAAGAAGCTTGCCGCCTTGGATCGGGCCAGTCATCCGGAGCCGCTCTGTGCCGCCGCGGAGTGGCAGCGTGATCCGATGCGTGTCACCTTTTACCCGGCCGGCAGGGACGCGGTCAGCTATAGCGTGGCTCCCGGCTCTGCGGTGCTGGTGGAAGAATCAGGAGATGCGCCGGAGACACCGTCCCCCGCCGCTCCAGCCCGGTAGCAATTCTGCAAGTTCGCTAGTGAGAAAGTCCAAAGGCTGATTAACGATGGAATCTCTCGATGAGCTTTTGCAAATGGCCGAGACGGCGCACGGGCACCTGTGCGCGGGGCAGATTCTGGGCGTGCGCTTGGCCCTGCTTGGCCTGGAGCGCCTTGGCATTACCGACCCGCGTGGCGCCGACCGCAAGCGCCTGGTCACCTATGTGGAAATCGATCGCTGCGCCACCGACGCCATCGGCCTGGTGACCGGCTGCCGCCTCGGCAAGCGCACGCTCAAGTTTCGCGACTGGGGCAAGATGGCCGCCACCTTTGTGGATCTGGCGTCAGGCCGCAGCCTGCGCATCGTGGCACTGGAAGACTCGCGTGAGCTGGCTCGCCGGCTCTATCCGCATCTTGAAAGCGCGCGCCAGCAACAAATGCAGGCCTACCGCGACCTGACTGACGAGCAATTGTTCCGGGAGCAATGGGTGCAAGTTACGCCGGAGGCCGCCGAGTTGCCCGGGTATAAGGGAGAACGCATCGTCTGCCCGCGCTGCGGGGAGGGGGTGAACTTCGGACGGTTCCTGGAAGTGGATGGCCAGCGCCTGTGCCAGAGCTGCGCGCGGCCGGAATTGCGGTATTGGCGGGAGTGAAACCGGGACAGGGTTCTGGGATCCAAGCGCTTGGGTGGATTTGATTTGCGGCTTGGACCGGATACGATTCTGGCGATGGGGTGAGCCGAACGTCTTTCGAAAAAGGCCATTTTCTGCGTGCTGGTCCCGGACTATCGCCTTTCCTCCGTCCACCATTTCCACAGTACCCAGAGCATGAATGCCGTGGCCAGCACAACAAGAAGGAGTAAGAGCGATGCGGCATCGAATCGGGGCATGGCGGGGCGGTTTCGCGCTGTCCTGAACGCAGAATAAGCCTGCTTTCGGGCCTTCCGGCGAAGGAAAGCGCTGTAAGTACAGAAGACATCCGGCTCGGTAAGGATTAAGTAGTCGACTCATAAGGGCTTTGTAAGCGGAGACGAAAGCGGAGAAAGGAATAGGGCGGGCCGCCTGGCCCCGCTCCGTGCGCCTTGACACGTGACCGGCCGCGCGTATCTTATTTTCCTAGGCCTTCTTTTGGAATCCGGGCGGAATCGGGAGGGGATAGTGCCGATTTCAAGCCGGAGTTCGATGGAAAGCTGTGTCGAAAAGGAAGCAGACGGCAGCAGGGTTTCAGGGGTGGCGCAGCCGCGGGACGGGATGTTTCGGTTCCGGGCGTGTAACTACCGGCCCTTCTTCCAGGATCCCGGCCGGACAGAATCGGTGGCCAGGACCGTTCCCGGAGACAAATTTCTTTGGCAGGCGTCCGCTCCGGCGGATGATCCTGTGCCCTGAATGGCAGTGAGGTTTTGCAGCCGGGGCAAGCAAAGGACGAGTGTGGCGACAAGTTTCGCAATGTGGGCGGCAGGGGCCGCGACGAATGGAAGCAGCCTTCCCATTCTTTTGCCGTTGTTGTTAATCCCGGTGCTGTATCTACTGATGATTCGCCCTCAGCAGAAACGTCAGAAGCAGTGGCAGGCGATGTTGAGCAGCATCAAGACCGGAGACCGGATCACCACCGCCGGAGGGATTCGCGGAACCATCCTTTCAATCAAAGATGATGCCGTCGTGATCCGCGTAGCGCCGGACAACCTCAAACTGGAAGTGGTCAAGAATGCGATTGCCTCGGTCACTACGCAGGACGACTCCAAATAGCCGCTCCGCGGTTTCTACTTTTGGGAAATAGAGCAGCAGGAAAATGAAGAAAAATCTCAAGAACAAAGTCGCCCTGATCTCAGCGGTCCTGGTGGTCTTCCTTTATGGCATCCTTGGTGTGCCCTCCGGGGTCACAGGCAAAGCGCTGTTGAAGGCTGTCTCGAACCGCATTCACCTCGGCCTCGATCTGCAGGGTGGCGTCCACCTGATTTTGCAGGTGCAGGTGTCGGACGCGGTCAATGACGAGACCAACAACTCAGTGCAGGCGATCCAGGAAGATCTGAAGAAGGCCAATATCACCTTTACCCAGGTCTATAAGCCCAACCCCAACAAGCCTGAATTGATCCGGGTTGAAGGGCTGACGACCGCCAGTTCGAACGCCGCCCACTCGTTGCTCGACAGCAAGTACTCCAACGAGTATGACCTGTCCAGCGGAAGCACCGACAACACCATTACGCTGACCATGAAGCCGCTGTTCGAGGCGGATCTCGAGAAGAGAACCGTGCAGCAGGCCATCGAAACCATTCGGGATCGCGTGGACTCGCTGGGCGTGAGTGAGCCGGTGATTCAGGAGTATGGTCTGGGCGCCAACCAGATTCTGGTCGAGCTGCCCGGCATCAGCGACCTTGACCAGGTGAAGACGGCGATTCAATCCACGGCCAGACTTGAGATTCACGCAGTGGTCGGCGGCCCATTCCCCGACGAGCAGGCGGCCCTGGCCAGCGTGGGCGGGGCGCTTCCGCCAGACGAGGTAATGGTTCATGGCTCCGGCGGCCTGGTAACCGGTTCCGATGCCGATAGCGTGTATATCCTGCAGCGGTATTCGATCGTTGCCGGCAGCGACTTCCGTTCTGCTGATCCAGGCGTGGATGAGAACGGCAGGCGCGATGTGCGCTTTACCCTGACCAACGAAGCGGGCGACAAGTTCTGGGATTACACCAGCGCCAACGTGGGGCACAGCATGGCCGTGGTCCTGGGTGGGCGTGTCCGCGAAGTCGCAAATATCAAGGAGCCCATCCGCGACAGCGGCGAGATTGAAGGCGACTTCAGTCCCGACGAGGTCATGATCCTTTCCAAGATGCTCCGCACCGGCGCGCTACCGGCCACGCTCAATTATCTGCAGGCAACCACGGTAGGGGCCACGCTCGGCACAGACTCGATCCGCGAAGGCGTGACCGCGGCCATCGTGGGCGTGCTGCTGGTCTGGGCGTTCATGCTCGTCTACTACCGCGGCGCGGGCATTAATGCTGATCTGGCGCTGTTTCTGAACCTTGTCATTTTGCTTGGCTTTATGGGCTTTTCCGGCGCCACGCTTACACTGCCGGGTATCGCCGGCGTTATCCTGACCATCGGTATGGGCGTGGATTCAAACGTGCTGATCTTCGAGCGCATCCGCGAGGAGATTCGCGCCGGCAAGGCCGCGTCGGCGGCCGTGGATCAGGGCTTTGCGCATGCCTGGGTCACAATTTTGGATACGCACGTGACAACGATTGTTTCGGCGGCCATCCTCTTTATGTTCGGAACTGGTCCGGTGAAGGGCTTTGCCACTACGTTGACGTTTGGTCTCGCGGCCAACCTCTTCACGGCTGTTTATGTCTCGCGCGTGATCTTCGAGATGCACCTCAACAAGCTGAAGCCGGGCGAGATGGTGTCGATTTAGAAAACAGGAAACAGGGAACCGGAGAATGAAGCCAGCCAATCCGGGCGAATGCACACATTGAAGGGCTTTGTTTCAGGGAACGACTTCAGTCGTGCCGAAAAGAAGACCGAAAATACGGGGCTTTAGCCCCTGAGGAACGGAGCCGATGGACTCCGGCCTCATAGGAAGGGTAGAAAAGCAGTGGAATTCTTTCACAGCGTAATAAGTATTGATTGGCTCGGAAAGAAGTGGTATTTCCTCGCCTTTTCAATGATCTTCAGCATTGCCGGCATCATTTCCATGGCGTGGCACGTGCACACCATCGGCTCCCCGGTCCCGCTGGGCGTGGATTTCCGTGGCGGCACGCAGGTGCAGGTGCAGTTTACCCAGCCTCCCAACATCAACAGGATTCGCGATGCGGTGAGCGCCGAGGGCCTCAAGGATGTGAATATATCCAACTTCGGTCCGGCCGAGAACCATGAGGTGCTGATCAGCCTGCCGGAACAGACCAATGAGAAATCGCTCGACGTCGGCCGCGAGAACATCGAAAGCGCTCTGCATACGCATTACAACAATCCGTTTTCGATCCGCAATGTGGAGATCGTTGGTCCCACGGTGGGCCGCCAGTTGAAGAAGCAGGCTACCTTGGCCACGATCTACTCGATGATTGGAATGCTGATCTACCTGTGGTTCCGCTTCCAGTTGATTTATGGAGTGGCCGCGGTGGTTGCGTGTTTCCACGATACATTGATCACTGTGGGCGCATTTGCGCTGACAAACCAGGAGATTAGCCTTACCGTCATCGCCGCCATTCTCACGCTGGTCGGTTATTCCATGAACGACACCATCGTCGTCTTCGACCGCATCCGCGAAAATCTCCGGATCAGCCGCCGCGAGCCGTTGCCGGACCTGGTCAACCGCAGCATCAATCAGACGCTGAGCCGGACGGTGCTTACCTCGGGTCTGACCTTCCTGACGGTGCTGTCTCTATTCATTTTTGGCGGACAAGTATTGAAAGGCTTTTCATTTGCGCTTGTGGTAGGTATTCTTATCGGAACATACTCTTCCATTGCGGTGGCTGCGCCCATGCTGGTGGCGTGGCAGGAGTGGCGGTCAAAAAAAGGCAAGGTTGCGGTCCTGCCTGCCGCCAAGCGCGCCAGAGTGTAGGAGTGGCTTGTATAATGCTGCTTCGGTGCGGTTCGCCGGATTTTCGGAATACGGTTACTGCGGCGAATTGCCCAAAACCGGTTCCCTCATAGGATGGTGAAGAGGGGGCTGGCATGTTGATATCAGGCTGGTTCTCAATCAGGCTTGGCAGGGCAAGCGCTGTTCTGATAATGTGAACACGCTTCTAAAGGACGGTTTTAAACCTCGGGAACATTTCAGGTTCTCACGGTGTCTAAATAGAGGTAACCAACACGCGATTCGAGGCTGGCTATGTTTGAAGATTCCACGTTTGAATCCGGGGGCAAGATCAAGACCAAGAGCGGCCGTTGGATGTTGTTCACCGGCAGTATCAACGCCGCGATTCTTATTCTGCTCATCCTGATTCCCTTGATTTACCCTGAGGCTCTGCCCAAAGCAATGATGCAGACGCTCTTGTTTGCCCCACCGCCGCCGCCCCCACCGCCGCCGCCTCCACCGCCGCCTGAAGTGGTGCACGTGGTTCACGTGCAGTCAGAGATGATGAATAACCAGCTGACGGCACCTACCAGGATTCCGAAGAACATTGCGATGGTGTCGCAGAAGGAGGCGCCGCCCTCCAGCTTCGGCGTGGCCGGCATGGAAGGCCTGGGGGGGAGCAGCAATGGTGTCTTTGGCAGTGTCTTCGGCAGCGGCAAGGGGCCGCAGGTCAAGGCTGCGCCGCCCAAGAAGGTGAACATCTCAGCCGGCGTGGCCACGGGCATGTTGATCCAGAAGACGATGCCCGTCTATCCGCCGATTGCCAAGGCTGCTCGTGTTCAGGGCACGGTGGTATTGCAGGCCACAATCTCCAAGCTGGGGACGATTCAAAACCTTCAGGTCATCAGCGGACCGGCCATGTTGCAGCAGGCTGCTCTGGACGCGGTGCGCACCTGGCGCTATAGGCCCTACCTGCTCAACAACGAGCCGGTGGAAGTGGAGACCACGATCAACGTGATCTTCACCCTGGGCGGATGATAAAAAACCTGGCTCCCTCGTACTGTGCTTCAAGCGGGGAGCCGCACTCTTGACCTGAATGCGGATCCGGGAAGAGCCGCATTCCCAGCCACCGCCTTACGCGGCGGGTCGCAGTTCACAAGAAACTCCGTAGGAGGAACGATTCAGTGATTCTCGCTCAACTCGCACACTTCGCTTCACACGCGGTTAACAGCCTGGCCTTTCTTCAGGAAGATCAGACCGTCAGCTTCAGCCCCATCGGCCTGTGGAACCACATGGGGTGGCTGGCCCGTGCTGTTGCCATTATCCTGTTCATCGAGTCGATCTGGTCTCTGGCCGTGATGATCGACCGTTACCTGTACTTCTCCGCCGCTCGCAAGCAGTCGCGCGAGTTCGCGCCCAAAGTGGCCGGCGCCCTGAAAGACAGCAAGCTCGAAGAGGCGATCAAGATCGCTGACCGCAGCAAGAAGTCCCACCTGGCCGAAGTTGTCACCTCGGGTCTCCAGGAGTTCCGTGCCTCCGCCGGCGCGGCCACCGCGGAAACCATTGAGAGCTCAAGCCGTGCGCTGGAGAGGGCTGAGGCGATCGTACATGCCAAGCTGAAGAGGGGACTTTCCGTGCTGGCTACCATCGGCGCTACGGCCCCATTCGTCGGGCTGTTCGGCACCGTGGTCGGCATTCTGCACGCTTTCGACCAGATCGCTACCCAGAAGACCTCGGGCATCGGCGCGGTCGCCGGCGGTATTTCGGAAGCCCTGGTTACCACCGCATTCGGCCTGCTGGTGGCCATCCCCGCTGTGATGGCGTTCAACTACTTCACCGGACGCGTGGAAGCGTTCGATGTCGAGATGGATAACTCGTCCAGCGAGCTGATTGACTATTTCATCAAGCAGAGCCACAAGCGCTAACTGAAGCGGCCGTTGGCTTGAGCGAGAGATTGGTTGCGGGCGGAAGAGGTGAAACTCTTCTGCCCGCCGGTTTCAATCGCCTCGAAACCATGCGGTCATCGGGTCATGCCGGAACCGGTCCGGCGAGAATTTTAAACGCACGGAGCCCCCACAATGGCAATTGCGGTTCGTGACGAAGGCAAGAAAATTAACTCCAACATCAACGTGACCCCCATGGTTGACGTGATGCTGGTTCTACTGATCATCTTTATGGTCATCACCCCCATGTTGCAGCAGAAGGTGGCGATTGACATGGCCGAGGTCAACAATCCTGTTGCCATGCCCGACGCCGACAAGGAAGACGCTATTGTTGTCGCCATTACGCGGGATGGAAGCATCTTCCTGGGCCAGGACAAGGTTGCCCCCAGCGAGCTTGGCAGGCAGGTGGCAGACAGGCTGGCGAACACACCTGGGAAGACCATCTATGTCCGCGCGGATGCGCGCGCCCAGTACCGTGCGGTGGAGGACGCGATTGACGATGTGCGCACCGCCGGCGTGGACGACGTGGGCTTGCTCACGCAGAGGCGCGAACCCGGCGGTGCTGCGGGTGGCGAATAATTTCTTGCGCGTGTGTTGTCTCTTTAACGGCTTTCTAGAGGAAATGATTTCGAGGAGTTAAACCATGGCAATGTCAATGGGATCAGCGGGCGGCAGCATGGCAGAGATCAATGTCACCCCGATGATCGACATTCTGCTGGTGCTGCTGATCATCTTCATGGTCATCGTGCCCACAACGCCTTTGGGTCTGGATGCGCTGGTGCCCCAGCCGCCCAAGAACCCGCAGAAACAGCAGCAACCCAACGATCGCACCATCGTGGTTCAGGTTCTTTATCGCCCCGGCGCGCCCCCGGCATATAAGATCAACGAGACCGATGTGGCGCATGCCGAGCTTCTGGCCAAATTGACGGCGATTTACGCCAATCGTGCTGAACGCGTGATGTTCGTCAAGGGCGACGATAATGTAAACTTTGCCTCGATTGCCGATGTGATCGATATCGGTCGGGCGGCGAACGTGGATCATATTGGGTTGATGACTCCGAAGGTTCAGGCTGGCCAGTAGCTGATCTTCTCGGCGGTTCTTCTTTCGAGAAAGAAGGCCTGCCAAAGAAATCAGCGCGGGCTATGCGCCAACGGCAGACTGATGACGCGCAGACTTCAGGCTGGCTGATGGGAGACGGAGCCGAGATTTGTGCCAGTGGCCTCGTCATCGTCAGCTGCGCCCGGACGCGGGTAATCCGGGCGAAAACAGGAGTAAAATTTTGCCATCCTGGTTTCGGTTGCTCCCGCCCGCGGCCAGTTGCACAAAAACTTGACCTGTGCAATCGAGAGGCACGACTTGAAGGAGAAGAATACGAACATGAATAGCCCCGCACGTACTACGGCGCTCGCGGTTGCTTTGGTCGGCATGATGCTTTCCATGAGCGGGTGCAACCAGCTTGCCGCCCGTGACCAGTTGAACAAAGGAGTGGATGCTTACCGGAGCGCTCATTACGAAGAGGCGATCGGACACTTCCAACGGGCAACCGAGCTTGACCCCAGTCTGCCGATGGCGAAGACCTACCTGGCTACCGCTCTGGCTCAGAACGTCGTGCCGGGCCTGCAATCGCCTGAGAACCTCAAGAACGCGAATCAAGCCATCACGATCTTCCAGCAGGTTCTCAGCCAGAATCCCAATGATGTCAACAGCGTGAAGCAGATCGCGGGCATCTATTTCCAGATCAACAAGCTGGACGACGCCAAGACATGGCAGAAGAAGGTGCTGGCCATTGACCCGAAGGATGCGGAGGCTGCGTATACCATCGGCGTCATTGACTGGATGGAGGCGCACAAGAATCTTCTGACCGCCCTCCAGCCGGCTGGCTTTAACGATGATGGCGAAGGCAACGTGAAGGTACCGAAGAAGGTCATGGCGTCTCTCGCGGAGCAGAATGGCCCGCTGATCGAAGAGGGCTTGCAGTATCTTCAGCAGGCCGTTGCGGATCGTCCGAATTATGACGACGCCATGACCTATCTCAACCTGATGTATCGCGCCAAGGCCAATCAGGATTACGGCAACGCTGCGGCGGTCAAGGCGGATCTGGCGGCAGCGCAGGACTGGACGACGAAAGCCATGGGCGCGCGTAAGCTCAACGAAGAGAAGAAGGCGCAGACGCCCGGCGGCATCACCATGGATTCCAACAGCAAGTCAAACTAGAGAGTCATTTCTGGTTCTGCTCGTTCCCAGCGGCCTCCACGATGAGTGGAGGCCGCGTTACGTAAGCGGCCTTTCCATCCCAGTGAACGAGGTGCGCCTTGGGCAAATCTGGTGGCTCCGTATCGGCTCTCGTCCTCAGTCTCGCTCTTCTTTTTCCCGGCATCTCTTCTATACATCTGACAGCTCAAACGGTGACGGGTGAAGTCCCTCATCCTACGCCGATGCAGGCGGTCCAAACGCACACCGGCATGACCGCTCGCAATGACCGTGAAGTTCTGGACGTGACCGTCTGCGGCGATTCCGTGATCCATGTGGTGGCCAGGCCGGTGCAAGCGCCCGCGCCGGATGCGCCGCGGCCCTGGATGCGCGCGAATGCCCAGGCTTGTCCCGGAGCCCCATTCCAGTTCAGCCAGTCGGGCAACCAGGCAGTCCTCACCACTGCCCGCCTCACTGTTTCTCTCTCCGCGGAACAAGGCAGCCTGACGTTCAAGACCCTGCAAGGCGAGAGATTGGTGCAGGAGTATCCGAATCTAGCGCGCACCTATCTTCCCTCTGAAGCGAAGGGGCTCTACCACATCGAGGATCGCTATTTGCCTGATGCTACTGAGGCGATCTACGGCCTCGGCCAACACCAGAGCGGCCTCTTTAACTATCGCGGCAGCACGGTGGAACTGGGCCAGAACAATACCGATATCGCCATTCCACTGCTTGTCTCGAGCAAGGGCTATGCCATCTTCTGGAATTCCGCGGCCTTCAGCTATGTCGATAACCGCTTTCCACTCAACCTCAACTTTGAATCGATGGCTGCGGACCATGTGGATTATTACGTGATCTACGGCCCGGCGATGGACCGGATTATCCATGAATACCGGGCGATGACCGGCCACGTTCCTCTATTTCCGGAGTGGGCCTACGGGTTTTTCCAGTCCAAGGACCGCTATAAGACGCAGGCTGAGATCCTCTCGATCGCCGACGGGTACCGCACCCGCCACATCCCAATGGACGCCATCGTACAGGATTGGTACTGGTGGAAGGAGGGCGGCAAGGGAGATCCCATCTTCAACTCCGGTTATACCGATGTGCCCGCTGAATTGAAGACTCTGCACGACGAGCACGTGCACGCCATGATCTCCGTGTGGGCCATGATGGATTCCACGGCAGAGAACTTTAAGGTGATGCATCAGGATGGCTTTGAGATTCCCGGTGCGCACGTCTACGACCCGACCAATCCCGCGGCGCGCGACTTCTTTTGGAACCGGCTGGTAGGCAAGCTTTTCGCGCAGGGATGGGATGCCTTCTGGC